>DATFGV010000423.1:0-6205 GCA_035249115.1 Vineibacter sp. | reverse complement strand
CCACCGCCAGCGGGTGCGCGATCGGGCCTTGGCGAGCGGTGTCGAGAGCTTCCAGGACTACGAGCTTCTGGAGCTGCTGTTGTTCCACGCCATCGAGCGGGTCGACGTGAAGCCGCTCGCCAAGCAGCTGCTGGCCCGGTTCGGCACCTTGGGCGATGTCTTGTCGGCCGACGCCGGGCGCCTGAAGGATGCCGGCATCGAGCCGCGCACCATCGTGCTGTTCCGCGCCGTGCGCGAGGCCGGGTTGCGGCTGGCGCGGCGCGATGTGATCGACCGGCCGGTGATCGGCTCGTGGCAGAAGCTGGTCGACTACTGCCACGCGGCGTTGCAGCACGAAAAGACCGAGCAGTTCCGCATCCTGTTCCTCGACCGCAAGAACGTGCTGATCGCCGACGAGGTGCAACAGCGCGGCACGGTCGACCACACGCCGGTCTATCCGCGCGAGGTCGTCAAGCGGGCGCTGGAACTGAACGCCTCGGCCCTGATCCTGGTGCACAACCATCCTTCGGGCGATCCGACGCCGTCGCGCGCCGATATCGACATGACCCGCGAGGTCAAGAACGCCGCCAAGGCGCTGGGCGTCGAGCTGCACGACCACCTCGTGATCGGCCGCAAGAGCCACGCCAGTTTCCGGAGCCTGGGGCTGCTGTGATGTCGTCGGCTTTTGCAAGCCGCCTGTTCGTCGATCCCGCCCGTATTGCTTGGAAAGGTTTTCACCGGCCACGACCTCGAAAGGTCGATGGCTGATGGTCTGGGCTTGTCCTGCGTCCGCCGACAATCTCGTGCCGCTGGTCCGGCACTTGCATCTTTGAGTTTGCCAGACGAGGAGGCGACCCATGACACCGGAACAGAAGACGCTGGTGCGGGCGAGCTTCACGCAGGTCGTGCCGATCCAGGCGGCGGCTGGCCCGAACGCACTGCGAGACTGATGGCGCGGCATCAGACCATCGAAAGCGCTGCTCAGTTCGCCAGCGGCGCCGTCCAGGCGTTGTAGCCGTAGACCCAGTCGGGGTCTGTGGCGCCCTTGCCCCAGCGGTTCTCACGCGACGTCAGCTGCACCCGCGCCGTCCGATCCCGCCGCGTCGCTTCGTAGCGGCGCAACGCCTGCGCGATGCCCTCGCGCTCGATCCCGTTGAGACAGCGCGACAGGATCGCGGCGTCCTCGATCGCCATGGCGGCGCCCTGCGCCATGTAAGGCGTCATCGGGTGGCAGGAATCCCCCAGCAGCACCACGTTCCCCTCGCCCCAGCGCTCGAGTGGATCGCGATCGACCAAGGTGCGCTTGTGCACCGACGGACAGGCCGCCAGCACGCCACGTACCGATGGATGGAACTCTGCGAACGCAGCGCGCACGACGTCGACGTCGCCCTCGGCCGACCAGGACTCGGCGCTGAATTCCGGTTCGGGCTGGCTGGTGACGAAATAGACCTCGCTGCGATCCGGCTTCACCGGGTACATCACGATGTGCCGGTCCTCGCCCCACCATTTGACGCATTCGTCCATCGCGACGCCCTGCAGCAGGCTGGCGGGAAACACCGTGCGGTAGGCGATGCGGCCGGCGAAGCGCGGTTCGGAGTCGCCGAACAGATGGCGGCGCACGACCGAATTGACGCCATCGGCGCCGACCACGCCGTCGACGTCGGCGGCCGTGCCGTTCTCGAACGCCAGCCGTACGCGGCCGCCGCTACGCTGTTCCAGTCCGATCAAGCGGTGATCGAGCCGCACGCAATCGTCGGGCACAATGCTCGCCAGCGCCGCGTGCAGATCGCCGCGATGCGCCAGCAGGTAGGGGGCGCCGTATTTGGTTTCGGCCGGCGGGCCGAAGATCATGTCGAACAGCACCTCGCCGGTGCGCCAGTCACGGTTGTTCCAGGAACGCGGATAGAAGGTCTCGGCGCGAAGCCGCGCCTCCAGCCCGAGGCCGCGCAAGACGTGCATGGCGTTGCAGCCGATCTGGATGCCGGCACCGACGCGCGTGAAGCGCTGCGCCTGCTCGTAGACCGTGGCCTTGATGCCCACCCGCCGCAATGCCGCCGCGGCTGCCAGGCCACCCATGCCGGCGCCAATGATCGCGATGTCGAGGGCGCCGGTCATGATAGGCGCATCGGACGCGGCCCCTCCTCTCGTCGTCCCGACCAAGGCCCGAAGAGCCGCGTGGAGGGACCTAGTCTCGACACCGCCGCCGGCGGCTGTCGAGACGAGATCCCTCGACGAAGCCTGCCCCGAGCGAAGTCGAAGGGCCGCGCTACGCGCGACTCCGCTCGGGACGACGAAAGCTCGGCCATGCGTACTCGCCCGCCTACAGCCGCGCCCGGACCTGGCGGGCGCCTTCCACCATGGCCTGCATCTTGCCGAATGCCACGGCGCGCGGCAGGTACTTCAGGCCGCAATCCGGCGCCACGATCAGCCGTTCGGCCGGCAGGACTTTCAGCGCCGCCTCGATGCGGCCGGCGATCGTCTCTGGCGCCTCGATCGCCTTGTCGCCGAGATCGAGCACGCCGACCATCACCGACTTGCCCGGCAGGTTGCGCAGGACCGCGAGATCAAGCTTCGGTTCAGCCGCCTCGATCGAGATCTGCGCGACACTGCTGCGCGCCAACTCGGGCAGAAAGGCATAGTTGGTCGGCTTCCGCTTCACGACATACGCATAGCCCATGCAGAGATGGATCGCGGTCGGCCCCGGCACGCCGTGCAGCGCCCGGTCGATGGCTTCCAGCGCGAAGGCCCGCGCCCGCTCGGCGTTGGGCGACAGGTAGGGCTCGTCGATCTGCACCACATCGATGCCGGCTTCCTTGAGGTCCTTCAGTTCGGCATTGACCGCGTCGGCGTAGGCCATGGCGAGCGACCGGTCATCCGCATAGTGCTGGTTCTGCGCCAGCATGGTCATGGTGAACGGCCCGGGCACCGTAATCTTGGTGGCGCGCTGGGTGTTGGCGCGCAGGAAGCGGGCGGCTGCAAGCTCGACCGGCCTGGCGCGACGGATCGGACCCACCACCCGCGGCACGATGGTTGGCAGGCCGGTACGACCCACGACCTCGCCCGGCCGGTCGAGGTCAATGCCGTCCAGCGAGGTGGCGAAGTGGTTGAAGTAGCTTTCGCGCCGCACCTCGCCATCGGTCAGGATGTCGA
Source organism: Vineibacter sp. (assembly GCA_035249115.1). Classification (GTDB taxonomy): domain Bacteria; phylum Pseudomonadota; class Alphaproteobacteria; order Reyranellales; family Reyranellaceae; genus Vineibacter. The sequence goes on along the minus strand of DATFGV010000423.1, from coordinate 3,076 downwards.
GGCCGGCGCGCTCCATGTCGCGGATCGCCAACAGCGCCGCATCGTCCTGCGCTTCCGCCAGGTTCGGCTCGGCGACCCGCCACACCTCGCGCATGCGCACCCGCGGCGGGCCGGCACCCAGCAGCATTTTTTTGTCGACCAACCAGTCCGGTTGCGGGTAGCTGCCGACCAGGGTCGTGGGCAGAAGCGGCAAGCGCATCGGAGACACCCCACTACGTTGCGGATCGGGCCGCGAGACTGCCGGCCTACGGACGACCCATCAGCGAGTCGCCGATCAGCCCGATCAGGATAATCGCCAGGGCGACGGCAGCGCCGCCCAGGGGGATGCGCCAGCGGTCGTGCCGGCGGCCGTAGCGCGACCACCACCAAATGATCGCCACCAGCACGGTGACGTTGATGACCACGGAGGCGAGGGCGAAATCGCTCATCGATCGGACCGGATGGTCGCTAGTTGCAGAGCGTAGCGTAGCGGGACGACCCAGGTCGACGAAAGCCCCCCGGATGCGGGCCGGCAATGCGACCGCGACGGGCCGGACCGCCGCGGCCGGAGGATCCTGGCCGCTTTGACAGCCGGACCCGGCGTCCTTAGGCTCGGACCAAACCATCCGCCGAGGAGCGCCCGATGCCTGCGACTTTACTCGAGCACTACAACGTGTACTGCAAGGATCTGAAGAAGACCGTCGACTTCTATGCCAAGTATGTCGGCCTGCGCGATGGCGATCGGCCGCCGTTTACCTTCCCCGGCGCCTGGCTGTATGCCGGCGACCAGGCGGTGCTGCATCTCGTGTCGGAAAGCGGCCGCACCGATCATGGCAGCGGCGCTATCGACCACATCGCCTTGCGCTGCACCGGCCTGAGCGAGACGCTTGATTTGCTGAAGAAGGATGGTGTGGAGCACACCCTGCGCAAGGTGCCGGCGCGGCCGCTGCAGCAGGTCTTCGTGCACGATCCCGACGGCATCCAGATCGAAATGAACTTCTGGGACGAGCCGCTGGTCGAGGGTGTCTCCGAACACCGCGAAATGACGGCGCCGCCGCGTCGCATGGCGCCGGCGCCGGCCTGAGCCGGCGCGCCCCGTCACGCCCGTGCGTGCTGTGGTTCAGCGCTTAAAATGGCGATCAAGGTCCGGTTCGAGCCGGACCGCTAGGTGATGTCGAGGTGGCCGTTCGCCGGGAGCTGGCGGCAGGTGTTGCCGGGCGACTGCTCGCGACCGACCGTGTAGGGCACCCAGGCCTTGCAATCGGTCATATCCGCATTGAGCTCGAAGTTCAGCTGAGGCGAGGGTCGCTCAGCGTTTGAAAATGGCGATCAAGCTGCGGTTCGAACCGGCCCGGTAGTTGATGTCGTAATGGCCGTTCGCCGGAATCTGGCTGCAGGTGTTGCCGGGCGACTGCACGCGCTGGACGGTGTACGTGGCCCAGGCGTTGCCGCTGGTCATGTCGACGTCAAGCTGGAACGAGAGCGGCGGCGACGAGCGCTGGCCGCCGCCATAGTTCCAGCATAGCGCATCATTGTAGTTGGCCGGCAGGTTGACGACCTTCCACGCCCCGTCGCCCCACTTGTAGCGGAAATTGATCTGCACCCCGGTCCGGTTGTGCAGGCAGGCACAGCCATAATTCTGCGCGTGGCTTGGCGTTGCGAACGGCACCGTCGCGGTGAACGTCAGGGCGCCCAAGGCCGCTAGACCGAGGCTCTTCAGGAGCGACTGCATGTTTCCCCCCACAGGAACACCCGATTGCTCATCGCCTTGGCGCGGCCGGGTGGCATACGGCGATGATAGGGCGACAATCGGCAGACCGTCCATTTGCGGGGTCCGACGAATAGGTCCGGATGGGACCAAGGCCAGGACGCGCGACATTCATGCACGGCTGCGCACTCTCCCCGACCAACCCGCGGGATGGTAGACTCGTCCGATGCTCGACTCGCCCGCCCTCGCCGCACTGTTCCGCAGCCGCGCCGCGCTGCTGGCGCTACGCGTGCCGCTGTCGTGGGTGAACGTCGCGATGGGCGCGCCGGTCGTGATCGACGGCCAGACCCTGGACGCCCGCACCCAGTGGCTGTTGACGGTGTTCGACAAGAGCAAGCGGCCGGAACTGCACCACCTGCCGCTACAAGAGGCGCGGGCCCAGTTCGACACTTACATGAAGGCCTTGTCGGGTTCGCTGCTGCCGATGGGCCTGGGCGATCCGCCGATCGGCGAAATCATCAATCGCTCGGTTCCCGGCCCTGCCGGCAGCCTGCCGGTACGGATATACCGTCCGCCCGACGTGCCCTCTGGCCGCTTGCCGGCGATCTTGTTCCTGCACGGCGGCAGCTGGACGTTGGGCGGCCTCGATGCCTACGACCTGCCCTGCCGTTTCCTGGCCTCAAGCGCGCGCTGTCTGGTGATGGCGGTCGACTACCGGTTGGCACCCGAGCACAAGTTTCCGGCCGCAGTTGACGACAGCCTGGCAACCTGGCGCTGGCTGGCCGAACAGGCCGAAGCGATCGGCGCCAATCCGAAGCGGCTGGTGGTGGCTGGCGATGCGGCCGGCGGCAATCTGGCGGCCGTCGTGGCACAGCAAACGCGAGGTGACGCGGTTCGCCCCTGTGCCCAGCTGCTGCTCTATCCGATCCTCGATTTGGCGCTGGACACGCGGTCGTATGTGTTGTTCGGCGAAGGATTTCTAGCGACCCGCCAGAGCATGGAGTGGAGTCGCGATACCTACCTCGACGATCCGGACCAGGTGGACGACCCGCGCGCCTCGCCGCTGCGCGCCACCGACCTGTCGGACCTGCCGCCGGCGCTGATCTTTACCGCCGGCTTCGACGTGGTGCGCGACGAGGGCGCCATTTACGCCGAGAAGCTGCGCGCCGCCGGCGTGCGCGTCGCGCACCGCAATTTCGAGAGCCTGATCCACGGCTTTGTCGGCATGCGTGGCGTCTTGCAGGCCGCCGCACGCGCTATGGACGACGTCGTCGCCGGTCTGCGCCACGAACTGGCGCAACTCGGTTGACGCGTCGGTTCCGCTGCACAGCGAACTCCCGCAGCGGTTCACGGCCGGCCCGCCGCCGTCCGGCCGCCTCACCGGCCTCG
>DATFGV010000422.1:0-9825 GCA_035249115.1 Vineibacter sp. | reverse complement strand
CCGGGCCGGCCGCGAAGACAGGCCGGGCCGCGCCATGCTGCAGACCTACATGCCCGAACATCCGGTGATACAGGCGCTGGCCAGTAGCGACCGTGATCGCTTTGTCGCCGCCGAGATGGCGGCGCGCGAGAGTGCCGGTTGGCCACCGTTCGGCCGCTTGGCGGCGCTGATCGTGTCGGGACCCGACGAGGCTGCGACCGATGCCGTGGCGCGGGCACTGGCGCGGGCGGCGCCGTCGATGGCTGGTGTGAAGGTGCTGGGGCCGGCGCCGGCGCCGCTATCGCTGCTGCGCGGCCGCTTCCGCCGCCGCCTCTTGCTGCGCGGCGCGCGCGAGGTGCGCGTCCAGGACGTGCTGGCCGACTGGCTGGCTCAGGTCGATGTCCCGACGGCGGTGCGGGTGCAAGTCGACATCGATCCGTACTCGTTCATGTAGGCGCAGCGCCAGACAGGCCCGGCGCCGCCCGCCGATCCCGGTCGTCGGTCTTCTTTCGCATATAGACGCCGATGCTCCAGTAGGTCTCGGCGCAGACCGCCGGATCGCCGCCGATCACCCACGCGTCTTCCGGCTTGTCGCGGGGAAAGCGCCAGTTCTGGATCAGCCGCGCCAGGTTGCTCATCATGTCGAACGAGCCGCGCAGCTCGTCGGCGGTGAAGCGCGACAGCCAGTCGACGGACAGGATCTCCATGCCGTTGGCGTCGGCAAACGCCTGGAACTCCGCGACCGTGTAGCCCATGCGGACATGGTCGCCATCCTGGGTCGTCGACACACGGTCGATCCCGGGAATCGCCTTGCCCATGACCTGCACGAACGGCGTGCTGGGCGTCGACATCAGGAGCCGTCCACCCGGCGCGACCTGCGAGCAGAGCTTGGCGAACAGCGAGCGATCGTCCATCAGGTGTTCCATCACCTCAAGGCACGTCACGAGATCGAAACGGCCGAAATCCCAGGCCGAATCGAGGTCCACCGAGCGGAAGGCATTGGGGATCGACGCGTTGGCGAAGCGTCGATCATGGCCATCGACATTGCGGTCGATGCCGAGATAGGCGCCGACCTTGTCGGTGGTGCGTGCCAGCCACAGCAACGTCGCCGCGCTGCCGCAACCGACGTCGAGCATGGAAACCCTGGGTTGCGGCGCGTTGCGCACGTAGTGGGCGCAATAGTCGGCGCGTTCGATGATCGTGACGTCGCGGCTGATGCGAAAGTAGCCCAGGCCACAAAACCCACGCAGCGCCGAATCGATGGTCCGAGCTAGTGCGCGCGCCATTCTCCCGGCCCTGTCGTCATTACTGTTTCTCTCTTTGATCTGGCGCACCGACCTGTCCGGCGCGCCCCGGGGGGTTTTTTGACCATAGGTGAAGGCATCGGCAGGGTAAACAGCGGCGATGCGGCCGTCCTCGGCGCGTGGCCAACGGCCCGCGATAACCCCGCCGGGGCCTTGCTTGCATCGCCCAAATGCGTGTGGTAGCTACCGCCCGCGTTATCGGGGGGCGGTCTCCAGAGGGGTCCATTCTCTGGAAAAACGCACGATATTCCAAGGGGTTCACGCCCCATGATCCGGCCCTTGGGGACACCTGATCGTGTCGACTGAAGCACCCGGTCCGGCCAGTCTCGCCGGGCGATATGCCAGCGCGCTGTTCGAGCTTGCGGACGCACAGAAACAACTCGACCCCGTCGCCGGCGATCTCAGCAGTCTGCGACGCATGATGGACGACAGCGCCGACCTGCGACGCCTGGTGTCGAGCCCGGTGATCGGCCGCGACGCCCAGGGCAAAGCCATGGCCGCGATCATGGCGGAGGCGGGCATCGGCGGCCTGGTGAGTCGCTTTGTCGGCGTCGTCAGCCAGAACGGGCGCCTGCGCGATCTGCCGGCGATGATCAACGCCTACCTCGCCGAGCTGGCGCGCCGGCGCGGTGAAAGCGCCGCCGATGTCGTCTCGGCGACGCCGCTTAGTGAAGCGCAGATGCAGGCGTTGTCCGACACGCTGCGGCGGCTGGTCGGCAACAAGGTTTCGGTCAATGCGCGGGTCGACGCCGACCTGCTTGGCGGTCTGATCGTCAAGGTCGGATCGCGCATGTTCGATTCGTCGGTACGCACCAAGCTGCAGCGCCTGCGGCTGGCCATGAAGGGAGTGGGGTGATGGATATCCGCGCGGCCGAGATTTCGGCCATCCTTCGCAAGCAGATCGAGAATTTCGGCGTCGATGCGGAAGTCGCCGAAGTCGGCACCGTGCTGTCGGTCGGCGACGGCATCGCGCGCGTGCATGGCCTGGACAACGTCAAGGCCGGCGAGATGGTCGAGTTTCCGGGCAGCATCAAGGGTATGGCGCTGAACCTCGAGACCGACAATGTCGGCGTCGTCATCTTCGGCGACGACCGCAACATCAAGGAAGGCGACACCGTCAAGCGTACCGGCACGATCGTCGACGTGCCGGTGGGCAAGGGCCTGCTGGGCCGCGTCGTCGACGGGCTGGGCGAGCCGATCGACGGCAAGGGGCCGATCCAGACCACCGAGCGCCGCCTGGTCGAGGTCAAAGCGCCGGGCATCATTCCGCGCCGTTCGGTGCACGAGCCGATGCAGACCGGCCTGAAGGCGATCGATTCGCTGGTGCCGATCGGCCGCGGCCAGCGTGAGCTGATCATCGGCGACCGCCAGACAGGCAAGACCGCCGTCGCCATCGACGCCTTCATCAACCAGAAGCTGATCAACGCCGGCGGCGACGAGTCCAAGAAGCTGTACTGCGTCTACGTCGCCATCGGCCAGAAGCGCTCGACGGTGGCGCAGATCGTCAAGACCTTGGAGGACAGCGGCGCGATGGCGTACTCCATCGTCGTCGCCGCCACCGCCTCCGATCCGGCGCCGCTGCAGTTCCTGGCGCCCTACACCGGCTGCGCCATGGGCGAGTATTTCCGCGACAACGGCATGCACGCCGTGATCGTCTATGACGATCTGTCGAAGCAGGCCGTCGCCTACCGCCAGATGTCGCTGCTGCTGCGCCGCCCGCCGGGCCGCGAAGCCTATCCCGGCGACGTCTTCTACCTGCATTCGCGGCTGCTGGAGCGCGCCGCCAAGCTCAACGACAAGAACGGCTCGGGCTCGCTGACGGCGTTGCCGGTCATCGAGACGCAGGCGGGCGACGTGTCGGCCTACATTCCGACCAACGTCATCTCGATCACCGACGGCCACATCTTCCTCGAGACCGAGTTGTTCTACCAGGGCATCCGGCCGGCGATCAACGTCGGCCTGTCGGTCAGCCGGGTCGGCTCCTCGGCGCAGATCAAGGCGATGAAACAGGTCGCCGGCTCGATCAAGCTGGAGCTGGCGCAGTACCGCGAGATGGCGGCCTTCGCCCAGTTCGCCTCCGACCTCGACGCCTCGACGCAGCGTTTGCTGGCGCGCGGCCAGCGCCTGACCGAACTGCTGAAACAGGGCCAGTTCCAGCCCATGCCGGTCGAGGAGCAGGTCGTGGCGATCTTCGCCGGGACGCGCGGTTACCTCGACGGCCTGCCGGTGGCCAAGGTCGGCGATTTCGAGCGCCGCATGCTCGAAGCACTGCGCGCCTCGAACAGCGGCGTGCTGGACGGCATCCGCAGCGCCCGCGAGCTGACCAAGGACATCGAGGCCAAACTCAAGGGCTTCCTCGACGACTTCGTCAAGAAGTTCGCCTGACCGGGAAGAAGGCCACCACGCATGCGTAGCGCCCATGCGCGCTGACTTTGGTATTGAACTTGCTCCTCACCCTGAGGAGCGCGCCGCGGGCGCGCGTCTCGAAGGGTGGGGGAGCGCACCGGTGGCGCGAAAGCCGCTTGAACGCACTAGTTCGACTGTTGCCCACCCTTCGAGACGGCCGCTGCGCGGCCTCCTCAGGGTGAGGAGCGGTGTGGTCCAGGCAAAGTTGGCGCCTGTCAGTGGCGCGCTTCCAGCGGAATAAGCGCCGATGCCGAGCCTCAAACAGTATCGACTGCGGATCCGAAGCGTTCAATCGACGCAGAAGATCACCAAGGCGATGAAGATGGTCGCCGCCGCCAAGCTGCGCCGTGCGCAGGAGGCGGCGACGGCGGCGCGGCCCTACGCCCAGGCGATGGACCGCATGATGGCATCGCTGGCCGGCGCCATGCAGGGCAAGCCCGGCGCGCCCAAGCTGCTGGCCGGCACCGGCGACGACAAGGTCCACCTGCTGATCGTCGCGACCGCCGACCGCGGCCTGTGCGGCGGCTTCAACAGCTCGATCGTGCGCGAGGCACGGCGCACCATCCGCGCCCTGCTGGGCGACGGCAAGACGGTCAAGATCCTGTGCGTCGGCCGCAAGGGCCGCGATCAGTTGCGCCGCGACTATGGCAGCCTGATCATTGACACGATCACCGAACTGGGCCGGCCGCGGCTAGGCTTCGGTGACGCCAGCAGGGTGGCGGCCAAGGTCGTCGAGCTGTTCGACGCCAACGAATTCGACGTCGCGACGATCTTCTACAACCGCTTCCGTTCGGCGATCAGCCAGATCGTCACCAGGCAGCAGATCGTGCCGCCGGCGGTGCCCGAGCAGGCGACGCCGGCCGGCGCCGCGCCCTACGAATTCGAGCCCGACGAGGAGACCATCCTCAGGGATCTGCTGCCGCGGAACCTGACGGTGCAGCTCTACCGGGCGCTGCTGGAAAACGCCGCCTCCGAGCAGGGCGCGCGCATGACGGCGATGGACAACGCGACGCGCAACGCCGGCGACATGATCAGGAAGCTGACCTTGCACATGAACCGCTCGCGCCAGGCGACGATCACCAAGGAACTCATCGAGATCATCTCGGGCGCCGCGGCGGTCTGACGCGCGCCGGCATCGAATTGCAGAGGGGAACAACCATGGCCGCCAACAATATCGGCACGATCACCCAGGTGATGAGCGCTGTCGTGGACGTGCAGTTCGAAGGCGAACTGCCGGCCATCATGAACGCGCTGCACGTCGACTCCGACGGCCGCAAGGTCGTCCTTGAAGTGGCGCAGCATCTCGGCGAGTCGACGGTGCGCACCATCGCCATGGACACAACCGACGGCTTCGTGCGCGGCCAGAAGGCGACCGACACCGGCGCGCCGATCGCCATGCCGGTTGGTCCCGAAACCCTGGGCCGCATCCTGAACGTCATCGGCGAGCCGGTCGATGAGCGTGGCTCGGTCGGCCACAAGCGCACGGCGCCGATCCATCGCGGCGCGCCGGAGTTCGTCGAACAGTCGACCGAGGCGCAGATCCTGAGCACCGGCATCAAGGTCGTCGACCTGCTGGCGCCCTACGCCAAGGGCGGCAAGATCGGCCTGTTCGGCGGCGCCGGCGTCGGCAAGACCGTCATCATCATGGAGCTGATCAACAACATCGCCAAGGCGCATGGCGGTGTGTCGGTGTTCGCCGGCGTCGGCGAGCGCACCCGCGAGGGCAACGACCTCTATCACGAGATGATCGAGTCGGGCGTCATCAAGCTCAACGACGACGGCACGACGTCGGGCTCCAAGGTGGCCCTGGTCTACGGCCAGATGAACGAGCCGCCGGGCGCCCGCGCCCGCGTCGGCCTGTCGGGACTCACGGTGGCCGAGTACTTCCGCGACGAGGAAGGCCAGGACGTGCTGTTCTTCGTCGACAACATCTTCCGCTTTACCCAGGCCGGCTCGGAAGTCTCGGCGCTGCTGGGCCGCATGCCGTCGGCGGTGGGCTATCAGCCGACCCTGGCGACCGACATGGGGGCGCTGCAGGAGCGCATCACCACCACCAACAAGGGCTCGATCACCTCGGTGCAGGCGATCTACGTGCCGGCCGACGACCTGACCGACCCGGCGCCGGCGACTTCGTTCGCCCATCTCGACGCCACCACCGTCTTGAGCCGCGCCCTCACCGAGCTCGGCATCTATCCGGCGGTCGATCCGCTCGACTCGACCTCGCGCATGCTCGACCCGCGCGTCGTCGGCGACGAGCACTACCAGGTGGCGCGCGACGTACAGCGCGTGCTGCAGCAGTACAAGTCGCTGCAGGACATCATCGCCATTCTCGGCATGGACGAGTTGTCGGAAGAGGACAAGCTGGTGGTGGCCCGGGCCCGCAAGATCCAGCGTTTCCTGAGCCAGCCGTTCCACGTCGCCGAGGTCTTCACTGGCTCGCCCGGCGTGTTCGTCAAGCTCGAGGACACCATCAAGGGCTTCAAGGGCATCGTCGCCGGCGACTACGACGATCTGCCGGAGGCTTCCTTCTACATGGTTGGCGCCATTGAGGAGGCCGTCGCCAAGGCCAAGAAAATGGCGGCCGAGGCGGCCTAGCAGGCGACGGTCCGGAGGCTCCCGACATGGCCAAGGTGGCATTCTCTCTCGTGCTGCCCGAGCGCGAACTGGTGACGACCGAAGCCGACATGGTGGTGGTTCCGGGCGGCGAGGGCGATTTCGGCGTGCTGCCCGGCCATATCCCGATGATCACCACGGTGCGGCCGGGCGTGGTCGAGCTGTACGATGACGGCAAGGTGACGGCCCGCTACGTCGTGGCCGGCGGTTTCGCCGAGGTTACGGGCGAGCGTTGCACCGTGCTGGCGGAAGAGGCGACGCCGCTGGCCGAGGTTACCGCCGATACGCTGGCGGCCCGCCTGCGCCAGGCCGAGGAGGACCTGGAAGACGCGACGGCGCCGGCCGCCAAGGCGGCGGCCGAGCAGGCGATCGCCGTGGCGCGCGAGCTGCAGCGAGCGCACGCTTACTACGCGGGGCGCTAAGCCACTCGATCCGCAGGGAATTTTCCTTCGAATGCGCAAAGGGCCGGTTGAAAGCCGGCCCTTTCTCGCCTTTTATGACATCGCCGGCCCGGGTGGGGCACGCTTGGTCCGGCAAGGCTACGGCGAGCCAGACCGCCGGCGGGGTCATGAAGAACTGGACGCTGGACGACATCGATTGGGGCGCCTTCAACCCTGCCAAGGTTGACGGCGACCTGCTGAAGCTTGTCAAGGCGGCGGCCCTGGTCGAGCGCAACGGCTTCGACTATGCCACCTACCTGAACAACGTCTTCGGTGACGACCCGGAGTTCCGCGCCGCCGTCGACGTCTGGGCGCGGGAAGAGGTGCAGCACGGCGACGCGTTGGGCCGCTGGGCGATGCTGGCCGACCCGAGCTTCGACTTCGCCGCCGCTTTCAAGGCCTTCACCGACGGCTACAAGCTGCCGCTCGATGCGACGACCTCGATCCGCGGCTCCCGCGCCGGCGAGTTGATGGCGCGCTGCATCGTCGAGACCGGCACCAGCTCGTACTACAGCGCGTTGCGCGACGCCGCGAGCGAGCCGGTGCTCAAGCAGATTTGCGCCAACATCGCGGCCGACGAGCTGCGCCACTACAAGCTGTTCTACAGCCATATGCGGCGCTGGCTGGAGCGCGAGCGCCTTGGCAAGTGGGGACGCCTGCGCATCGGCCTGGGACGACTGCACGAGAGCGAGGACGACGAGCTGGCCTACGCCTACTACGCCGCCAACGCATCGCCCGGCGAGGCCTACGACCGCGCCACGTTCGCGGCGGCGCATGCGCGCCGGGCTTATGCCGTGTACCGCCCCAGCCACGTCCAGCGCGGCGTCGCCATGGTCCTGAAGGCCACGGGGCTCGCCGCCACCGGCCGACTCAACGATGTCCTGACTCGTCTGGCGATCGGCTTCCTGCGCTGGCGCAGCCAGCGACTGGCGCGCGCCGGTGCCTGACGAGAGGCTTGCGGCAGCGTGCTCGGGCTTGTGTCGGATCGAAGCACGATTGACACATATTTGAGCAACGGACGCGGTGCGCACACTATGGCGCGAGCCGGTCCCCGCGCCCTTGTTCGGCCATAAAACGACGGTTATCGTGAGCTATTAGGCGCAGTTTTTGCCCCTCCGCCTTGGAAGGAACGATGAAATTCACCCGCCATCCGGTGCTTGCCGCCGTCCTCTCCATCAGTCTCGTCGCCGCGCCCGGATTGGCCTGGGCCCAGGACAAGGGCCCGGACAAGGACAAGGCGAAGAGCGACAAGAGCGAGCTGTACCAGCAGCTGAACCTGTTCGGCGACGTGCTGGAGCGGATCCGCAACGAATATGTCGAACCGCCCAAGGAGACCGAGCTGATCGAGGCGGCGATCAACGGCATGCTGTCGTCGCTCGACCCGCACAGCTCGTACATGAACCCCAAGCAGTTCCGCGACATGCAGGTGCAGACCCGCGGCGAGTTCGGCGGGCTGGGCATCGAGGTCACGATGGAGAACGGCCTGGTCAAGGTCGTGGCGCCGATCGATGACACGCCGGCCGCCAAGGCCGGCCTGCAGCCGGGCGACCTGATCGTGTCCTTGGACGACCAGCCGGTGATGGGCCTGACCCTGCAGGAAGCGGTCGAGAAGATGCGCGGCCGGGTCGACACCAAGATTAAGATCGGTGTGCGCCGGCAGGGCAAGGATCCGTTCGACGTCACCCTGACCCGGGCCGTGATCAAGATCCTGTCGGTCCGCTCGCGGGTCGAAGGCGGCGATATCGGCTACATCCGCATCACCTCCTTCACCGAGCAGACGGCGGCCGGACTGAACGCCGCCCTGGAGAAGTTCAAGAAGGAGCTCGGACCCAAGTGGAAGGGCGTCGTGCTCGACCTGCGCAACAATCCCGGCGGCTTGCTCGACCAGTCGATCGCGGTGAGCGACGCGTTCCTCGACAAGGGCGAGATCGTGTCGACCCGGGCCCGCAAGGCCGAGGACGTGCAGCGCTGGAACGCCAAGCCGGGCGATCTGGCGGAAGGCCGGCCGATCGTTGTCCTGGTCAATGGCGGCTCGGCCTCGGCGTCGGAGATCGTCGCCGGCGCCTTGCAGGATCACCGCCGCGCGATCGTTCTCGGCACCCGCTCGTTCGGCAAGGGCTCGGTCCAGACCATCATGCCGGTAACCGGCGGCGGCGCGATGCGGCTGACCACGGCGCTCTACTTCACGCCGTCGGGCCGCTCGATCCAGAAAGAGGGCATCAAGCCGGACATCGAGGTCGAACAGGCCAAGATCGAGGCGGTCAAGCCGGGCGATCGCACCCGCGAGGAGAACCTGCGCGGCTCGATCACCAACCCCAACATGCGCCGCGATGGCACCCAGCCCAAGGCGCCGGAGGCGCCCAAGCCGGAAGCCAAGCCCGAGGGCAAGCCGGAAGGCACGCCGTCGCCGGACGCCAACAAGGACGTCCCGCCGCAGGATCCCAACGAGCCGGCGGCGCAGTCGGCCAGTGACTACCAGCTGCAGCGCGCCCTGGACCTGATCCGCGGCATCACGCTGTTCAGCCAGCGCGCCGGGTGATCCGGCGAGTCGGGCGGTCGCCGCGCCGCCACAGCGGCGCGCGTCGGCCACGAGGCGGACCGTCGCGTTCGCCGTGAGGCATCGCCGCCGGTGGCGCGGAGCGATGGCATGAGCACCAGAGACCCCGCGATCCGCGAGCTCAGGCGTGTCGCCTCGGCGGCGCCGATCGAACCGCCGCCGGCGCCGCGGCGCACCGGCCGCTACGCCACGCTCGGCGTGATCGCCGCCTTGCTGATCGGCGCCACTCCCTTTGTCGTCGGCCATCTCAGCGAGAATGGCGGTCGCATCTGGTGGCCGGCGCTGAGCGGTTGGCAGGACGAGCCTTCGGTCAAGCGCACGGCGACGCTGCCCGTCCCCAAGCCGTCACCACCGCCGCCGACCGCGCCGGGTAGGAGCGGCGCCAGCTCGCCGACACCACCACCGGCCGCCGCTGCCCCGCCTCCGACTGCCGCGACGCCGCCACCACCGCCGTCCATCGCCACGCCGCCACCGGTCGCCGCCACGCCGCCACCACCGCCAGTCGCCGCCACGCCGCCACCGCCAG
>DATFGV010000421.1:0-6619 GCA_035249115.1 Vineibacter sp. | reverse complement strand
AGGTGACATATTCCTCGGGCGTCGGACCAAAGGGTAGCGAAGCGAACAGCATCAGCGCCGGTTCGCGCACCGCCGCGTAGGCGGGCGTCGTGAAGGCGGCATCGACATCGCCCCGCTGCACCGCATCCAGCAGCTCGGCGGTCGGCGCTTTGGCGCCGGCTTCCAGGATCTTGATCGTCAGCTTGCCGCCCGAGACACGCTTCAGCGTGGAGACCAGCTCGCGTCCGGCCTCGCCAAGCACCGACACTCCGGGATTGAATGCAGTTTGCATGCGCAGCCGGATCGGCGCCTTGTCGGCCTCCGTCCCGGCCGGCGCGGCAGCAACGGGCGGCGGCGCATCCGTCGACGCCTTGGCGCCGCTTTGCGCCCACGCGCCAGGCGGTGGCACGATGCTCTGCCACATCACTGCGGCGAGCATTCCGACTAGAGCCGAGAACCTTGTGGGCAAGATGTTTCCCGCACGAGCCGCGCCGTCTGCCTCCCCTGCCGTCGCCGGTGCGCAGGCGGCGACGCACCGAACGTTGGGCCGCCGCAGGCGGCTGCTTTTGACCAATTCATCTACGCGCCGCCGAAGCGGCTCGCAAGCGACGACCGACCCCGAGGCCGCTTCTTGCGTCCTAGTTGGACGGATCGGCCCAGGCGGCTCGCCATCTGCTTATCACCGCAAATCGTGGCCGATCGCGGGCAGTGTTGGCCGCCGCGGGACACGGCGACGTGACCTGGCCCAAGCTGTGGCGTCCTCGGACGATGCATGCTAAGATATTGACATGGCTCGTAAATTATTCGGCACCGATGGGGTGCGCGGGCGCGCCAATACGGACCCGATAACGGCCGACATGGCGCTGCGGCTGGGCATGGCGGCCGGTGCCCGCTTTGTGCGCGGCGACCATCGGCATCGCGTCGTGATCGGCAAGGACACGCGCCTGTCCGGCTACATGATCGAACAGGCGCTGACCGCCGGCTTCCTGTCGATCGGCATGGATGTCCTGTTGCTGGGGCCGGTGCCGACGCCGGCCGTTGGCTACCTGGTACGCTCGATGCGGGCTGACCTTGGTGTCATGATTTCGGCATCGCACAACCCGTTCCACGACAACGGCGTCAAGTTTTTCGGCCCCGATGGTTTCAAGCTGTCGGACGAGATCGAGCGGGAGATCGAGGACTTGATGGCGTCCGACCTGGCCGGGCGTCGTGCAGAGGGCCGGGCGCTGGGCCGGGCGCGTCGCATCGATGACGCCGGTGGCCGTTATGTCGAGGCGGTCAAGTCGAGCTTGCCGCGCGGCATGACCTTGGACGGCCTGACGGTCGCGATCGATTGCGCAAACGGTGCCGCCTACAAGGTCGCGCCGCAGGTGCTGACCGAGCTCGGGGCCAAAGTGATCGCGCTGGGCGTCGCGCCGGACGGCTTCAACATCAACCACGAGTGCGGCTCGACCCATCCCGGCGTGCTGATCGAGACGGTGCGGGAGCGCGGCGCCGATGTCGGCATCGCGCTCGATGGCGATGCCGATCGCCTGGTTCTGGTCGGCGAGCGCGGCGAATTGATCGACGGCGACCAGATCATGGCGACCATCGCCGATGTCTGGGCCGACGATGGACGTCTCAAGGGTGGCGGCGTGGTCGCGACCTTGATGTCGAACCTCGGCCTGGAGCGCCACCTGGCGGCGCGCGGACTGAAGTTGGAACGCACGGCGGTCGGCGACCGGTACGTGCTCGAGCGCATGCGCGAGGCCGGCTATAACCTCGGCGGCGAGCAGTCTGGGCACCTGATCATGACCGACGTCGCCACCACCGGCGACGGCCTGTTGGCGGCATTGCAGGTCCTGGCGGCGATCGGGCAACAGGGCGCGCCGGTCTCGGCGGTGTGCAACCGCTTCCGCGCCGTGCCGCAGCTGCTGCGCAACGTGCGGCTCGGCCCCGGTGTCGACGCCGGGCGACTGATTGCGACGGCGCAAGTTCAGGACGCGGTGGCCGCCGCCGAGGCGCAGTTGTCGGACGGCCGGCTGCTGGTGCGCAAATCCGGCACCGAGCCGTTGATTCGAGTGATGGCCGAGGGCGACGACGCGCGGTTGGTCGAGGCCGTGGTGAGTGATCTATGCACGGTCATCAGCCAGGCGGCGCCGCGGGTAGCCGCTTAGAAGGCGCGGCTGCGTCGGTATAGGCACGATGCCTAGCGCGCCGGCTGGTCTGGAGCGACTGTCGCGGCGCTACCAGGATTTCGCCGCGAACGAAGCCAGGGGTGTTTCGCCGACATACGAAAGGCTCGCCCTGGCCGTCGCCGGTTCCCACGAACTGCTGTCGTTCATCGCCTCGCTGTCGGCCGACAGGCGGCAACCCAATCTGTTTCTTGCCGCCGTCCGCCACCTCTCAGGCGTGCCGCGCGACGGCGATCAGCTCACCGAGATCGTCCGCCTCGACCATGCGCGCCTGCGCGCGGAGATGCTGACGCGGACGACGCAAACCAACGAGCCGGCGCGCTGCGCCGTGCTGCTGCCGCTGTTGGCGCGGTTGCCGCAGCCGCTTGCGCTGCTTGAAGTCGGCGCATCGGCCGGCCTCTGCCTGCAGCCGGACCGCTACGGCTATGCGTATGGCGGCTTGCGTCTGGAGCCGACGTGTCGCGATGCCGTCCCCCACCCCGTCTTTGGCTGCGAAACCAGTGGCCCAGTCCCAGTTCCGACCGCGATGCCAACGATCGTCTGGCGCCTGGGACTTGATCTTAACCCCCTCGACGTGCGTGAGCCGGCAGACGTCGGGTGGCTGGAATCGCTCGTCTGGCCCGACCAACCAGTTCGGGCCGAGGGCCTGCGCGCCGCGATCACAATCGCCCAGCGGACGCCACCGACCGTTGTCAAAGGTGACCTGCTGAATGACCTGGAATCATTGATGGCGCGGGCGCCTGCGGCAGCGACGCTGGTGGTCTTCCATACGGCGGTCCTCGGCTACGTGGCAGCGCAGGCGGATCGCGACCGTTTCGCCGACACGGTACGCGCATCGCGCGCCGTGTGGATCAGCAACGAGGCGCCGAACGTGTTTCCGGCAATCGCCGGCGCCGCACCGCCGCCACCGCGCGGGCGCTTCCTTCTCGCAATCGACGGCCAGCCGGTCGCCTGGACGGGACCACATGGTCAGTCGATCGATTGGTTCGCGCATTCGACGACGGCCAGGTCGTGATCTGGTATGGCTACCGACCCGAACAGGTCTGCCGACATGCCGATGCCCTCAGGGTGTCGTCCGCGGTGACGCAGAAGGTCCATGAGGCATGAACGGACGCGTGCTGATCGTGGCCGGTTCCGACTCCGGTGGCGGCGCCGGCATCCAGGCCGACATCAAGGCGGTGACGGCACTGGACGGTTTCGCCATGACCGCGATCACGGCGCTGACAGCGCAAGACACGCAAGGTGTGCACGGCGTCGTCGGTGTCGATCCGCCATTCATCGTGCAGCAGATCGAGGTCGTGCTGGCCGATCTCGGCGCCGACGCGATCAAGACCGGCATGTTGCATAGCCCGGAGGTGATCGAGGCGGTGGCCGCGACCTTGCGCGGCCGCGCGGCTGGCGTGCCGCTGGTGGTCGACCCTGTGATGGTCGCGAAGGGCGGTCACCGCCTGCTCCAGGCGGCGGCCGAACGGACCTTGGTCGATCGGCTGTTGCCGCTGGCGAACCTGGTGACGCCCAACCTGCCGGAGGCCGAGGCACTGGTCGGCTTCGCGATCGCCAGCGAGGCCGACATGACACGCGCCGGCCAGGCGATTCTGGCACTCGGCCCGCGGGCGGTACTGGTCAAGGGTGGCCATCTCGACGATGGCCGCGCTGAAGTCGTCGACCTTCTGGTGACATCGGACGGCGTCCAGCGATTTACCCACCGTCGGGTCGCGACTCGGTCCACCCACGGCACTGGCTGCACGCTGGCGTCGGCGATCGCCTGTGGCCTGGCGCAGCGGCTGGCGCTGAGTGAGGCGGTGGCACGCGCCCGCGACTACGTGCGGCGCGCCATCGAGACCGCACCCGGTTTCGGCAGCGGCCACGGGCCATTGAATCACGCCGTGACGCTCGACCCCGGCTGGCGGCGATAGAGGCCTGCGGCTGGCTCTGCGACGAGCTGAGGTGAGGCCAGGGCGAGTGTGGCGAGACGGAATGTTCCGAGGATGCCTTCTCCCGAGATTCCTGCCCTGCGACCAACGCGAGGACACCTGATCGCGGCATTGCTGGCCACTGGCCTCGTCTGCGCCGTAGTGCTTGGTTGGGTGCTGCCGCAAGTGGCACAGCCCTGCGTGCTCTACGGCAGTGCCGCGCTGCCATGTGATGCACTGCGATTGCTGCTTCCCGCGCTTGACCTCACGCCGCCATCGGTCGATGCGGCACGACGCTGTCTGGCAAGCACAGACGCGCGGCGCGAGCTGGCGGTTACGCTGATCGACAACGTCTTCGCCGTCACCTATGGCGCCGGCCTGGCATTGCTGCTGCAGAGTTGGGCGCGTCGCGAAGCCGGCGCCACGGCAGTCGCGCGGCTTCTGCGCATAGCCGCAGCCTGCTTCATCGTCGCCGCCATCTTCGATCTCGCCGAGAACCAGATCACGGCCATCCTCTTGGCGCCGCTTGGTCCGACGGTCAGCGATGTCCTGATCGTCACAGCGCGGATCTGCGCCATGCCCAAATATGTTCTGGCGCTGGTGCTCGGACCGGCGCTGGCTCTGCTTGCCGGGACGATCGCCCTCACCCGCTCCCTCAAAAAGCGCAATGGCCGGACGTAGAGCCCGGCCATTGAACCAGAAGCGGCGGCGATCGCGCCGCTCAGGCGCCCGGTTGCGGCGCCGGATCACCGCCCTCGGGCGTTGGCGTCGGCTGACTGGTCGGCACAGAGGCGCGCCGCGGTTTGGCGCCGCCCGCCGTGCCGGCGCCGCCGGTCTCGTCACGCACGATCTTCTCGCCGCGCAGCAAAGTCTGCACTTCGTCGCCCGACAGCGTCTCGTACTCCAGCAGGCCCTTGGCGATGGCGTGCAGGTCGTCAATGCGCTCGGTCAGAACCTTGCGCGCCTTGGCCTCGGCCTCCTCGACCAGGCGCCGGATCTCGGCGTCGATCATCTGGGACGTGGCTTCCGAGACGTTCTGCGTCTGGGTCACCGAATGGCCTAAGAACACTTCCTGTTCGTTGGCGTTGTAGCGCACGCGACCGAGCTTATCGGACATGCCGAACTCGGTGACCATGCGCCGCGCCATGGCAGTGGCTTGCTGGATGTCGCCGCCAGCGCCCGTGGTGACATTCTCGGGGCCGAAGATCAGCTCCTCGGCGATGCGGCCGCCGAAGCTCATGGCGAGCCTGCTCTCGAGCTCGACCTTGGAATGTCCGTACTTGTCGCGCTCCGGCAACATCATTGTGAGCCCCAGCGCGCGGCCGCGCGGGATGATCGTCACCTTGTGCAGCGGATCGCTCTTGGGCATGTGCATGTTGACGAGAGCGTGGCCGGCCTCGTGGTAGGCCGTCAGCTTCTTCTCGTCCTCGGTCATCGCCATCGACCGCCGCTCGGTGCCCATCAGCACCTTGTCCTTGGAGTACTCCATGTCGGCCATGGTCACCAGGCGTTTGCCCAAGCGCGCGGCGCGCAACGCCGCCTCGTTGACGAGGTTGGCGAGGTCGGCACCGGAGAAGCCCGGCGTGCCGCGCGAGATCACCTTGGGATCGACATCCGGCGCGATCGGCACCTTGCGCAGATGCACCTTCAGGATCTTCTCGCGGCCGACGATGTCGGGGTTCGGAACCACCACCTGGCGGTCGAAGCGGCCGGGGCGCAGCAGCGCCGGATCGAGCACGTCGGGCCGGTTGGTGGCGGCGATCAGGATGACACCCTCGTTGGCCTCGAAGCCGTCCATCTCGACCAGCAGCTGGTTCAGCGTCTGCTCGCGCTCGTCATTGCCGCCGCCCAGGCCAGCGCCACGATGCCGGCCGACGGCGTCGATTTCGTCGATGAAGATGATGCAGGGCGCGTTCTTCTTGGCCTGCTCGAACATGTCGCGCACGCGGCTGGCGCCGACGCCGACAAACATCTCGACGAAATCGGAGCCGGAGATGGTGAAGAACGGCACATTGGCCTCGCCGGCGATGGCGCGTGCCAGCAAGGTCTTGCCGGTGCCCGGCGGGCCGACCAGCAGCACGCCCTTCGGGATCTTGCCGCCGAGCCGCTGGAATTTCTGCGGGTCCTTCAGGTACTCGACAATTTCCTCGAGTTCCTGCTTCGCCTCGTCGATGCCGGCGACATCCTCGAAGGTGACCCGGCCATGCTTCTCGGTCAGCAGGCGGGCGCGCGACTTGCCGAAGCCCATGGCGCGGCCGGTGCCGCTCTGCATCTGGCGCAGGAAGAAGATGTAGACGCCCACCAGCACGAGGACCGGCAGCCAGCTCACGAAGATCGAGCCGATATTGACGCCCTCTTCCGCCGGCCCGGCATCGACCCGGTCGACGTTCTTGATCAGCATCGGCATCAGCTGCTCGTCCACCGGGGTCGAGGGGACGTAGGTCGCGAACTTCTGCACGCCGTTGCGCGGCTCGCGGAAGGTGCCGGTGATGGTATTGCCCTGGATGCGGACGTCCTGGACCTGGCGCTGCTCCACGGCGCGCACGAAGTCCG
>DATFGV010000420.1:0-2421 GCA_035249115.1 Vineibacter sp. | reverse complement strand
GCGCGGTCGTGTGCCCTCGCGAACTGGGAAAGCTCGACGGTGCGCTTCGGCTGCTGGGGCCGCTTGCCTCGGCCATCCAGCCGCTCTACGTCACCGTTGATCCGGCGCGCGACGATCCATCGGCGATGCGTCGCTACCTATCGCAGTTCAGCGCAGGCTTCATCGGCCTCACCGGCACCGCCGAACAGGTAGAAGCAGCGAAGAAGTCTTATCGCGTGTTCGCACAGCCGGTCCATGATGCCGCGGCCCCGGGTGGGTACGTCGTGCCACACACGGCCTTCGCCTATCTGATGGCGCCGGGCGGACGCTACAAGGCGCATTTTTCCGATTCGCTCGATGCAGAGGTGGTGGCGCAACGGATGCGCCGTCATCTGGGTTGACGGCTGGCCGCCCATGCTGTGCTGTGCGCTCCTGCTCATGCTTGCAAGCCCGGCCCTGGCGCTCTGGGCGCGTTGGCGGCGAGCGGGTGTTGGGCGCTGCGCCGCAGGCGCAGGCTCGGCCGCCGTCCCCTGTTGCGCCGGCGAGAGGCGTTGGTGCACGGCGCCACGTCTCTGGAGTGGCTTGGGCGTGGTGTTCGTCGTTGTTGCCGTGGCGGTCGCGCTCATGCACCTGACGCACCTGGCGGCGCCGGTGACTTCCGACCTCTGCACGTCTTCGGAGCGCACATTGCCGATCCGATGACGGGTCGACGGGCCTACACCGACGAGGACCGGCGTCGCATCCGGCAATCCTTCATTGACGCCGGCCGGCGCATTCTTGCAGGTCAGGGTGCCGCGGCGATGTCGATGCGACAGATCGCGGCGGAAGCTGGCTACTCCCCGGGCACCATCTACCAGTACTTCCGTGATCAGCGGGCACTGATCGTTGCAATCCGCGAGTTGGACATGAACGCGGCGACGGACGCCATGGAGATGGCAGCGAAGCGCACCGCTGATCCGGCGCGGCGCGTGCGCGAGGTCTTCCTGACCGTGGCGCGCTACTGGCTGGAGCATCCCGACCATTTCGACGTCCTCTTCTCTGGGGGGGCAAGCCGACCGGCCATCCACGCGGTCGAGGGCGTGCCGTTTGGTCACTCGAAAAGCGTGGTGCGCTCGCTGGCGCTCTACACGTGGGTGGTCGACGAATTCCTGGCGTCGCTGCCCGAGGCGCCCATCGCGACACCCCTCGCGGTAGACACCCTCATCGCTGCGGTTCACGGCGTCATCGCGTTTCCTCGAGCGACCAAGAGCATGACGTGGTCTTCGACTCGGACCATGATCGAGTGCGTGATCGACGCACTCATAGGAACGTGGGTGGTCACCGGGCAAGGGCCGGCATCCGCCGGCTAGGGCGTCGGAGCATCCAGACCTCATGTCCAAGGGAAACTACCAATCTTTAATTGAACACGTTTAAATAAAGTAGATGAACACGATGGTTTGAGCGTTTACCTGTCTTTCTGAAGCCGACCTCGCAATCGGCGCTGTTTAGGAGAACTCACTTGGCAAGATTCAATGGCGGCCAGATCCTGATTGACGTGCTTCGGCGCTTCGGTGTGGATACGGCCTTCACGCTCCATGGCGGCCACCTGGACGCCGCCTACCAAGCCGCGCGGGATGCTGGCATCCGCCTGGTCGACACGCGGCATGAGCAGGCGGCAGGCTTCGCAGCCTCTGCCTATGCGCGCAGCAGCGGGCGCGTCGGTGTGGCCATGATCACGGCCGGCGGAGGCATCACCAACGTGGTGTCGCCCGTCGCCAATGCGCTCGCCGATTGCGTGCCGATGCTCGTGATCGGCGGCGCGCCGGCCTTGCAGGATATCGATGCGCTGCCGGTCAATGGCGGCGTGGATCAGATGGCCGTGATGCGCGCTGTCACGAAGTGGGCGGTGCAGGTGCCGCACATCAACCGGCTGGCCGATCTGCTCGGCCAGGGCATTCGCAAGGCCACCAGTGGCAGGCCCGGTCCGGTGTACGTCGAAGTGCCCATCGACATCATGTTCGGACTCATTGACGGCGCGGAGGTGCGCCACCTCGATGGCCAGGCGGCGCCCATGCGTCCGGCCCCGAACGCGCAGGCGGTGGCGCGCATCGTGGAACTGCTGCGTGCCGCCGAGCGCCCGGCCATCCTGGCGGGAGGCGGCACGCTCTACGCCAACTGTGCGAAGGAGTTGCGTGCCTTCGCCGAGCGATCGGGGATCCCGGTGCTGACCAATGCCAAGTCGCGCGGCGTGCTGCCGACAGACCATCCGCTCTGGGGTCGCGGCTATGCGACACTGGCGCCGGCACGCGCGCAGGGTCTGGTCCCCGACCTGCTGCTGGTACTGGGCGCGCGCTTCGGTATCTATACCGGCGGCCGCCGCAAGTCCTTCCTGCCGTCCGAGGCGCGTATCGTCCAGGTGGACATCGAGCCGGGCGACATCGGGCGCATCCGGGAGGTCGACCT
>DATFGV010000419.1:0-5519 GCA_035249115.1 Vineibacter sp. | reverse complement strand
CTGCGGCCGTCGGCGGTCGACGACTCGGCCGACGGCATCGGCGCGCCGGCGCTGCACCTGGCGCTGGCGGCGACCGGCATCGTCGACGGCGACGGCTTCGGGACGCCAGTCTTCGGCCTGTACCTGCAGCCGGCGTCAATCGGCGACGCGGGCGACGGATTCGGCGCGGCGCGCCTCGACCTGGCGCTGGCCGTCGCAGGGCTGGGCGACGGCAACGCCTTCGGCGTACCGGCGCTGCACCTGGCGCTGCTGGCCGGTGGCGTCGCGGCAGCGACCTTGTTCGGCACGCCGGCGGTCGCTTTTCCCAGCACGGCGCCGACACCGGCGGCCCGCATCATCCGGGCGCTGCGCGAGGACCGTCAACTTCGGCCGCCGGCGCTGGCCAGGATGGCGATCGCGGCTCGCACCGATCGCCAGCTGGCGCCAGCGCCGGTCGATCGCAGCGCCGCGGCGCCGAAGCTGAAACGACAGATCGAGCCGGAGGCCTAGTGTGAGCGAGACCCTGCGCTGGCCACCGAAGGATCCCGACGAGGACCTCGACTACGAGATCGACTGGACGGACCGGCTGCGCAGCCTGCCGGCGGCGGCGAATGACACCATCAGCGGCACGCCGAGCTGGAGCGTGTCGGGCAGCGGCCTGGCGATCGGCACGGGCGGCAAGGCACCCACGGCCACGGAGACGTCGACCAAGGTGTGGCTGAGCGGCGGCACCGCCGGGCAGGTCTACGACGTCACCTGCCGCATCACGACGACCGGCGGCCGCACCATGGAGCTGACCTACAAGCTGCTGGTGCGCAGCTCGGCCGAAGGATGAGCGTTGCAGAGTAGAGGGGGCGACGTCGGGTCCATTCCTCTCGCCCGACGTCGAGTGTCGCGCCGGTCCGGCCTCCGCGAGGGGCCGGGCCGGCGCTTTTTTATTTGCCCGCCAGGCGCCGGATGACGGCCTTGGCCTGTTGCACCGAAGACACATGCCTGGCGCGGTGCTCGGCGGTCGTGTCGCGGTGAGCACCCGGCAGGCCTTCGAAGATGCGCAGCTCGCCGGCATCGATCTTGGCGATCGCCGCCTCGTTCACCTTGATGGTCTCGGCGTAGCGGTCGAACATGCCACACGCCAGCTCGACGGCGGGCGGGATCTCGGCTTCGCCGGATTCGTAGCGGTACAGCGTCTTGCGGTCCTTGCCGAGGATCTCGCCGGCCGCCGTCTGGTTGAGCGCGTGGCGCTCGCGCCAGTCGACCAGGTCCTTGGCTTTCATGGGCGCGGCCCCTATATTGATCGCGGGAAGTCCGGCCCCGTTTGGACCGGGACCGGACCCCCTCACTAGCTACGGCGGTAGGTCAGCAGAACCGTCAACCGCCAGAGCCGGAGGGACAGCGTGAACCGGAATTTCATGCTGTCCTCCTTCGGGTCCCGGGTACCTCCCGGTCGGGCCGGCTGAGCACCAACCGACAAATCCCATATGGGGCATTATGCCCCATCGTTCAAGACCCTCCGACCGCATTTTGTTAGAGATTTTGGAAGGCAGGCGCGGGCTGCCCTTGGATAAAAATCGCAGGAAGTACCATATATATTGTGTTCCAACTTGCACGGCGCCGGAAGAAACGTGTTCATTATCAACACATTAGAACAATTTATGTGACAGATCGGGAAAATACCTGCACAAACTGCGTTGTGGGTTTGGTACCGCGGGGGATCACGCGCGTTGTCCGATTGGGGGACGGCACGTGTGAGCGGGAGGCTGACATGGAGGCGATGCTCGTCCGATGCTACGCAGAGGGACGGCAGGGTGAGTGGCAAGCGTTCTGTCTGGACTTCGACCTTGCGGTGCAAGGCACGTCCTTCGATGAAGTTAATCGCAAGCTGGCCGAGCAGATCGACCTGTATCTGGAGAGCGTGATGGCGCTCCCGGAACGGGATCGCGATCGCATGTTGAATCGCAGCATGCCTCTTGGCATCAGGCTGAAATTCTTCTACCGGCTATTGTCAGTCTGGTGGCGCACGCGAGATAATCGCAGACAGCGGCACGGGTACAACCTGCCGGTGGATGGAGCTCCCGCCCCAGCTTGAAGTATCGCGACTTCCTCCGAATCCTCCTGGATCATGATTTCCAATTGGATCGGGAGAGGGCGACACATAAGCAGTACAAAGGCGTGGTCGACGGCGAGACAAAGCTCGTAACGGTTGACTGTGCCCAACTTGGCGAAGACATCCGGAAGGACAACCTCGCCTCGATGATCCGTCAGTCAGGGTTGCCTAAGAAGCTGTTTCGGTAGCTCGTGATCTTCGCGACACTTCACGCCTCAGCGCTGGCCGCGGCGTAGACGTCACCTACGCGCGAGCTCGTCGAGCTGGCTGGCCATGCTGCGCAGATGGTCGGCGGCGCCGGCGGCGCCGAGGCCTTCGGACAGGATCTGGATCAGCGCCGTCACCAGCATCTGCACGGCTTCAACATCGGCGGCGCCGCGCGCCACCATCGCCGCCATCGCGTGGCGCAGCACGTGCAGGGTGGCGACGTAGCGGCTGTGATCGTCGCGGCGGCCGCGATAGAGACGGGTGAGGTCGGCAGTGATTCGGCGGACCAGCTCGGGGTCTATGTCGTGTGACGGCATACGGCCTCAGGCGTGGAACGTCCGACGAACGTTTCCCCACCGTCTCCCCACTGGCCATGGCGGTTGTTCGCGGTCCGTTGCGGGTTTTGGCGGCTGTCGTGATTTTCGTTGGGGAGCGCCTAAGCCTTCATTCTAAAAGGCAAATCGTGGTGCTGCCGGACAGGATTGAACTGTCGACCTCCCCCTTACCAAGGGGGTGCTCTACCACTGAGCTACGGCAGCCCGGGCGCCACGGCTAAAGCCGATCGCGCGACGGCGGCGGGTATGCCACAGGGGGCAGGGGCCTTCAACCCCTGGCGGCGGCCCGGCCGCGCGGCCGCAAGGCGGTTGCCAGCGCCGTCGCGGGCGGGCTTGATGATCGTTCATCGCGCGGAGACGGCCATGGCCTATACGACCTTCGATTTCAGCATCACCGACCAGGTGGCGCATATCCGCTTCAATCGCCCCGACAAGCGCAATGCCATGAACCGCGCCTTCTGGGAGGAGATCCGGCAGGTCTTCGCGGTCGAGATCGGCCAGCGGCGCGCCGACGTGCGGGTCGCGGTGATCTCCTCGACCGGGCCGCATTTTACGGCCGGTATGGACCTTTCGGTGTTCACCGACATCGTCGCCGACAAGGGAGATCCGGCGCGCCGCCGCGAATCCTTCCGCCGCGGGCTGCTGGGCTACCAGGAGTCGTTCAACGTCATCGAGGCGTGCCGCGTGCCGGTGCTGGCCGCGATCCAGGGCGGCTGCATCGGCGGCGGCGTCGACATGGTGTCGGCCTGCGACATGCGCTACTGCACGGCCGACGCGTTCTTCGTCATCAAGGAGATCGACCTCGGCATGGTGGCCGATGTCGGCACCCTGCAGCGCCTGCCGCACCTGATCCCGCAAGGCCTGGTGCGCGAGCTGGCCTATACCGGTCGCAGCCTGCCGGCCGCCGAGGCGCTACGCTGCGGCCTGGTCAACCGCGTTCATGAGACGCAGGCCGCCATGCTCGACGACGTGTTGGGGATCGCCCGCGACATAGCCGCCAAGTCGCCGCTGGCGATTTACGGCAGCAAGGAAATGATCAACTACGCCAGGGACCACACGGTCGACGAAGCGCTGAGTTACATGAGCGTGTGGAACGCCGCTTTCATCCACGGCGACGACATGCCCGAGGCGATGCGTGCGACGCAGGAAAAGCGCCGGCCCGCGTTCAAGGACCTCGTGCTGGACAGCAAATCGTAGGTCGGACGTCAGCCTGACCGCGAGCCGTCTCGGTCGTCGGCGACGGAACCTCGCCGGCCGCGCAATCGATGATTTGCCGGCCTTGTTCACGCCGGCGCGATACGGCACAAGCGGCGTATCGCGGACGTCCCCGGACACGCCGGCGGGCCGCCCGGCATCCTTGAACGACCCCCAACTTTCGGACGGACTCATTCCATGGCGACCCTTTACAGCGGCGGGCGGATTTTCGACGGCGAGACGGCGATCGACGGCCACGCGGTCCTGGAAGAGGGTGGCCGCATCAGGCGCCTGGGGCCGCTGGGCGAGTTCGCCGGCTTTGCCGGGCCGCGGATCGACACCACCGGCGGCACCCTGCTGCCCGGCCTGATCGACTGCCACATCCACTCGCTGTCGGGCGCCGAGGGCAATCCCGGCCTGGCGCAGGATCGCATGACGGCCGCCCAGATCGCGGTGCGCGGCCTGGAGTTCATGCGCGCCACCCTGGAGGGTGGCGTAACCGCGGTGCGGGAGTGCGGCGGCAAGGACTACATCGAGTTCGCGCTGCGCGATGCGATCAATGCCGGGCGGTTTCCGGGCCCGACCATGCGCTGCGCCGGCCGCATGATCTGCATGACCGGCGGCCACGGCAATCGCACCGGCCGCATCGCCGACGGGGTCGACGAGGTGATCAAGGCGGTGCGCGAGCAGATCCACGCCGGCTCGGACCTGGTGAAGATCATGGCCACCGGCGGCGTCATGACGCCGGGCGTCAACCCCGAAGACGCGCACTACAGCGCCGCCGAGATGGCCGCGGGCATCGCCGAGGCGACCCGTTTCCACAAGACCACCGCCAGCCACGCCCAGGGCTCCGAGGGCATCCTCAACGCGGTCCGCGGCGGCGTCACCTCGATCGAGCACGGCATCTTCATGACCGACGAATGCGTGCTTGAGATGCAGGCGCGCGGCACCTGGCTGGTGCCAACGCTGTCGGCGGTCAAGAACATCCTCAAGGGCGCCGAGTCGGGTGACGCCAGCATTCCCGACTATGTCATCGAGAAGTCACGCCGCGTCTTCGGCCGCCACATCGAGTCGATCAAGATGTACTACGCCGCCGGCTGCAAGATCGCCATGGGCACCGACGCCGGCACGCCTTTCAACCGGCATGGCGAGAACGCCATGGAGCTGGAGTACATGTGCGACATCGGGATCACGGCGCGCGACTCGCTGTTCTTCTCCACGGCCAGCGCCGCCGACCTGATGCGGCTTGCCGACCACGGCCGCATTCGCGAGGGCCATGTCGCGGACTTCCTGGTGGTCGATGGCGATCCGCTGGCCGACATCACGCGCGCGGCGCGCAAGGACAACCACCGCCTGGTGGTCCGCCGCGGCGCCATCGCGCGCGACAACCGCGCCGCCGCCGGCGACGCCCTGCGCATCGCCGCCCAGTAGAGCTGGCGAGGCGTTCCGGCCGGGCCGTCGGTGGCGTTGACGGGCCGGGCGCGCTAAGCCAGCCTGCGCCGGGGCGCGGACCGCATTGAAGCGGCTGCGATCGACGTTCAGGCGTTCCGGCCAAATGCGCGCCAGTGCGATGACGGCGCGACACCGTTTCACAGCAAGCGTCGACACCAGCAAGGAGGAAGGGCCATGACGAATTCCAGCGACAAGCCGGCCGGCGCCGGCGCGATGCCGCAATTCGACGAGTTCAAGAAACTGCTGGA
>DATFGV010000418.1:0-3705 GCA_035249115.1 Vineibacter sp. | reverse complement strand
ACCCGGCGCGTTGCGTGCCACGGCGTTTCGCGCCACTTTGCCGGTGCACATCGCAAGGGAGAGACACGCATGAGCGAGGCCGTCGCCTTCGCGCCGCTGTCGGCGGCCACCATCGAAGCTTTCAAAGCCGCCAGCACCGCCTCCATCACCATGCAGCTGATGAAGCGCGGCCTGCGCTACATGGCGATCAACCTGCGGCCGATGAACCCCAAGGCGACGCGTATGGTCGGGCCGGCCTTCACCTTGCGCTACATCCCGGCGCGCGAGGACCTCGCCCAGCCGCCCAAACCGACCGACCCGGTGAATGCCCAGCGCATCACCGTCGAGCAGGCGCCGGCGGGGTCGGTGGTCGTGGTCTCGACTGGTGGCGAGCAGCGCAGCGGCACCTTCGGCGACATCCTGGCGGCGCGCATGATGGTGCGCGGCGTCGCCGGCATCGTGTCGGACGGCGGCATGCGCGACGCGCCGGTGCTGGCCGACATGAACCTGCCGGTCTTCGCCGCCGTGGCGACGGCGCCACCCAGCATGACCAGCCTGCTGCCGATCGACGTGCAGCTGCCGATCGGCTGCGGCGGGGTCGCGGTGTTTCCCAACGACGTGATCGTGTCGGACGCCGACGGCGTGGTGGTGGTGCCGCGGCACATGGCCGACGAGGTGGCGCGCGACTCGGCCGAGCAGGAGCGGATGGAGAAGTTCATCGCGCAGCAGGTGATGAAGGGCAAGGCGATCCCCGGCCTCTATCCGCCCAACGACGAAACCCGCGCCGCCTATCAGGCCTGGCTGGCCGCCGGCGAGCCGTCGGATTGAGCGGCTGATCGCTGCCACAGCCTGTCCGGCGCCGTGAACGGGGCGAGATTTGCCAATAACATTTCGGTGGTGCGACGCCAGGAGAAGCGCAGGGCGTGGGCGCGGCAGGCGGCGCGATCGACGTCCAATGCGCGCAGCGCCGCCTGGCGCAAATCGTCGTGCATTGCACCGACCGGCGCGTCGCCGATCACATCGCGCGGGCCCGGCACGGGGTAGGCGGCCACCGGCAGGCCGGAGGCCAGCGCCTCCAGCAGCACCAGGCCGAACGTGTCGGTGCGGCTGGGGAAGACGAAGACGTCGGCGGTGCGGTAGAGCGCGGCCAGCTCCTCGTCGCGGCGGTGGCCGAAGAAGCGGACATCGGGATGGTGCGCCACCAGCTTCGGCAGCAGCGGCCCGCTGCCCGCCACCCATTTGCGGCCGGGCAGGTCGAGATCCAGGAACGCCTGGATGTTCTTCTCGATGGCGATCCGCCCGGCATAGAGCCAGATCGGCCGGTCGCGATCCTGCGTCGTCGCGCCAGGCGGCCGGGGATGGAACAGCGCCAGGTCGACGCCGCGTGTCCAGGGCCGGATATTGCGGAAGCCGTGCGCCATGAGTTCGGTGGCGATGCTGTCGGTCGCGACCATGACTGCTGCCGACGGTGCGTGGAAGCACCGCAGCAGGGCGTAGGTCCACGAGGTCGGAAACAGCAGCCGCGCCCGCACGTATTGCGGAAAGCGCGTGCGGTAGGCCGTGGTAAACGGCAATCCGTGGCGAAGGCAGAAGCGGCGGGCGGCGTGGCCCAGCGGTCCCTCGGTCGCGATGTGGATCGCCTCCGGCGCGAAGGCGCCCAAGAGGCGCGCCAGCCGTCGCGCCGGCAGCAGGGCCAGCCGGATCTCGGGATAGGTCGGGCACGGCCAGGTCCGGAAGCGGTCGGGGCCGATCACCTCGACGGCGTGGCCCATGTCCAGCAATTCCCGGTACACCACGTCCAAGGTGCGCACGACGCCGTTGACCTGCGGCAGCCAGGTGTCGCTGACGATGGCGATGCGCACCGGCCTACTCGGCCGCCAGGCGGGAAGGCGCCGCGGCCGCAGCGTGTCGCTGCGCGCGCAGCTCGGCCCAGTGCAGGATCGTCATCCGTCCAGCGTGGTCTTCGACCAGCGCCGTGCAGCTCTCGACCCAGTCGCCGTCGTTGCAATAGAGCACGCCGTCGATCGTGCGGATCTCGGCGTGATGGATGTGGCCGCAGACGACGCCGTCGACGCCGCGGCGGCGCGCCTCCGCCGCCACCGCATCCTCGAACCGGCCGATGTACTCGACCGCGTTCTTGACCTTGTGCTTCAGGTAGGCCGACAGCGACCAGTAGGGCAGCCCCAGCCGACGGCGTGCGGTGTTGAAGACGGTGTTGAGCTTCAGCGCCAGGCCGTAGGCCCAGTCACCCAGGATCGCCAGCCAGCGCGCGTGGCGAACCACGGTGTCGAAGACGTCGCCGTGCAGCACCAGCAGCCGGCGCCCGTCGGCCGTTTCGTGGATCGCCTCGGCGCAGACTTCGACGCCGCCGAACAGCAGGCCACAATAGTCGCGCGCCGCCTCGTCGTGGTTGCCGGGCACATAAACCACGCGGGTGCCTTTGCGCGCCTTGCGCAGGATCTTTTGTACCACGTCGTTGTGGGACTGCGGCCAGTACCACCAGCGCTTCAGGCGCCAGCCGTCGACGATATCGCCCACGAGGTAGAGGTAGTCGCTGTCGATGTGGCGCAGGAAATCCAGCAGCAGCTCGGCCTGGCAGCCGCGGGTGCCGAGGTGGATGTCCGACAGGTAGATCGTGCGCCAGCGCCGAGGCACCGACGGCAACGCGTTCATTGAACCATTCCTCGCCGGTTCCCGTTGCGCAAGGCACGAGACGTTGATTCAATGACGTGCTTGTACGGTTCGTCGGTGAGGGCCGCGTGACAGTTGCGCGGCGGTTTGATGACGACCGGGCCAGCGCTGGTCTGAACGCCGATCCGGTATGCCGTCCGCCGACCCCTCCGCGCCCCGACGCTTCCTGGTGATCCGCAATCCGGCCGCCGGTCGGCGCCATCCGCGCCGCCTGCGTCAGGTGCTGGCGCTGCTGCGCCAGGGCCGCGGCGTCGTCGATGTGGTCGAGACGCGGGCGCGCGGCGATGCCCGCCGGCTGGCGCGCGATGTCGAGCGTGGCCGCTACGACGTCGTCGTGGCGGCGGGCGGCGACGGCACCATCAGCGAGGTGGTCAACGGCTTGGTCGATCGGCGGGAGGACGATCTGGCGCTGGGGATCATCGCCCTGGGCACCGCCAATGTGCTGGCGCGCGAGATCGGTGTCGGCCAGGACGCCACGGCAATGGCGGCTGCGCTGCTTGATGGCGCGCCGACGCCGATCGCCGTCGGCCAGCGGGCCGGTGGCGGCGGATCGCCAACATGCTTTGTGCAAATGGTCGGCGCCGGCTTCGACGCGCACGTCGTCGCCGGTGTAGGCGATGACCTGAAGCGATGGTTGGGCAAAGGCGCCTATGCGTGGCGCTCGCTGGTCGAGTTGCTGCGCTACCGCAATGGCCGGTACCGGCTCGAGATCGATGGAGACGTTCACAGCGCCGCATCGGCGATTGTCAGCCGGGGACGGCTGTACGGTGGCGCCTTCGTGGTAGCGCCGGCCGCCGATCAGCGCCGGCCGGTCTTGTCGGTATGTCTGTTCGAGCGCGGCGGCCGGTGGCAAGTGCTGCGCTACGGCGCGGCGCTGATGTTGGGCCGGCTGCCGGTGACGTCAGGCTATCGAATCATCGAGGCGGCGCAGGTGCGGATCGAGGCCGCCAATGGCACCGCTGGCGCGCCGGAGCCGCTGCAGGTCGACGGCGACCGTGGCTCCACCTTGCCGGTCTCCGTGACGCTGTCGCCGCG
>DATFGV010000417.1:0-2841 GCA_035249115.1 Vineibacter sp. | reverse complement strand
GCGCGGTCTATTCGCCGGCCATGACCGACTTCATCTTCATGGTGAAGGACAGCTCCTACATGTTCGTGACCGGTCCCGACGTGGTGAAGACGGTGACGCACGAGACGGTCACCCAGGAAGAGCTGGGCGGCGCCGTCACCCACACGTCGAAGTCGGGCGTCGCCGATCTCGCCTTCGAGAACGACATCGAAGCGCTGCTGCAGCTGCGCCGCTTCTACGACTACCTGCCGCTCAACAACCGCGAGAAGCCGCCGCACCGGCCGACCGCCGACGACCCGTCGCGCGACGACGCCTCGCTCGACACCCTGGTGCCGGCCAACCCGAACAAGCCCTACGACATCAAGGAGCTGATCACCAAGGTCGTCGACGAGGGCGAGTTCTTCGAGCTGCAGGCCGACTATGCCGGCAATATCGTCATCGGCTTCGGCCGCATGGCCGGCGACACGATCGGCTTCGTCGCCAACCAGCCGATGGTGCTGGCCGGCTGCCTCGACATCGACTCCTCGAAGAAGGCGGCGCGCTTCGTGCGCTTCTGCGACGCTTTCAACATCCCGATCGTCACCTTCGTCGACGTGCCCGGCTTCCTGCCGGGCACGGCGCAGGAATACGGCGGCATCATCAAGCACGGCGCCAAGCTGCTGTACGCCTACGCCGAGGCGACCGTGCCCAAGGTCACGGTGATCACACGCAAGGCCTATGGTGGCGCCTACGACGTCATGGCGTCGAAGCACCTGCGGGGCGACGTCAACTACGCCTGGCCCGGCGCCGAGATCGCCGTCATGGGCGCCAAGGGCGCGGTCGAGATCATCTTCCGCTCCGACATCGGCGATGGCGCCAAGATCGCCGCCCGCGAGAAGGAGTACCGCGAGAAGTTCGCCAACCCCTTCGTCGCCGCCAACCGCGGCTTCATCGACGACGTCATCATGCCGCACGGCACAAGGCGGCGGGTCTGCAAGGCGCTGGCGCTGCTCAAGAACAAGAAACTCGACAACCCGTGGCGCAAGCACGGCAATATCCCGCTGTGAGCGACGATCGCCGGCTCCTCTCATACCTTCCCCCGCTTGCGGGGGAAGGTGGCGCGAAGCGCCGGATGGGGGTCCTCACAACAGGCGCAACGCCGGTGGTGAGGCCACCCCCATCCGCCCTTCGGGCACCTTCCCCCGCGAGCGGGGGAAGGTATTGCTGGACGCCAGGCCGATGACGCTCAAGCTGCGCCAGTCGTCGTTCGCGCCACCGCCTGCGGCGCGCGCGGTGCCGTACCGGCATGCCGACGGGCGCGAGGATCCGTTTCACTGGCTGCGCGATCCGAAGTACCCCGAGGTCGAAGATCGGGCGGTGCTCGACTACCTGAAGGCCGAGAACGCTTATGTCGACGCCGTGCTCGGCGGCGAGGGCGACCTGCGGCCGGCGTTGCTGGAAGAATTCAAGGCGCTGGTGATCCCTGATGACAGCGCGCCGGCGGAGTGGATCCACGGCCGCTGGTACGGCTTTCGCTTCCAGGCGGGGCGCGAGTATCCGCTGTGGTACGTCAAGGCGGCACCGGACGCCGCCGAGACGGTGATCCTCGACGCCAACCGCGAGGCCGAGGGCCACGGTTTTTACGCCGTGCGCGACTGGGCGGTATCGCCGGACCACCGCTGGCTGGCGATCCTCGACGACATCGACGGTTCCGAGCGCCTGCGCCTGCGCATCCGCGATCTGGCAAGCGGCGCCGATGTGCATACGGCGGCGGTGCCGTGTTCGCCGGGGCTCGGATGGTCGAGCGACGCCGGCACGCTGTTCTACATCCGACAGGACGACAAGCAGCGGCCGGGCGATGTGGCCTGGAACACCGCCAACAGCCGCAACCGCCGCATCTTCAACGATCCCGCTGGCCTTGCCGCCGGCCGCAACCAGCGCGCCTATCTGGTGCAGACCTATGTGCGCGACATGGGCAACGGCCAACACGTGATCATGCGGGAGATCGACGTGCCTATCCGCGTCCGCGGCCGGCACTGGGGCGGCTTCCGCACCGCGTACAAGCTATAGCGATCAGGCCGCGCCGTTCCAGAATGACGGCACCGCCGGCTCCAGCCGGCCGCCTTTCCGCACCGGCGCGATCCTGGTCGCAAGGCCGGTCGCGTCGTCGGTCTCGACCGCGACGCCGCTCAAGGTCGCGACGCCGCCGGCCGGCTCGAACCGCGCCGAGGGAATGCCGGTCGTGAAGCGATGCAGCGGCTCTTCCTTCTGCATGCCGATGATCGAATCATAATCGCCGGTCATGCCGGCGTCGCTCATATAGGCGGTGCCGCCCGGCAGGATCTGGTGATCGGCCGTCGGCACATGGGTATGGGTACCGACCACGAGGCTGGCGCGGCCGTCGCAGAAGAAGCCCATGCCCTGCTTCTCGCTGGTCGCCTCGCCGTGGAAGTCGATCACGATCGCGTCCGCCGCCTCGCGCAACGGGCAGGCGTCGAGTTCGCGATCGATGGCGCGGAAGGGATCGTTGAGCGGCTCCATGAAGATGCGCGCCATGCAGTTGATGACGAGCGCGCGGCGGCCGTCCTTGGTGTCGATCAGCGCCGCGCCGCGGCCCGGCGTGTGGCGCGGGAAATTCAGCGGGCGAATGAGTTTCGGCGCGCGCTCGATAAAAACCAGCGCCTCCTTCTGATTCCACGCGTGGTTGCCGAGCGTCACAGCGTCCGCGCCGGCGTCGAGGAATTCCTGGTAGATCGCCTCGGTGATGCCGAAGCCGCCGGCCGAATTCTCGCCATTGATGATGACGAGATCGAGTTTCCAGTCCTTGACCAGCGATGGCAGGTGTTCGGTGACTGCGGTGCGGCCGGATTTGCCGACGACATC
>DATFGV010000416.1:0-3199 GCA_035249115.1 Vineibacter sp. | reverse complement strand
ACCGAACCTGCTGGAAGCGTCGATCGTCGATACCGACGGCAAGCTCGTCGCTTCCTCACTGGCAGTCGCCACGGGCTCCTCCAGTATCACGCTGCCGTCGCAGGCGATCCTGCGGCGCGCCGTGAGGGAGGCGCGGCCGGTGATCGCCTCGATCTCGCCGGACACCTACTTTATCGTCCTGCACCTGTTCACCGACGGCCGGCTGTTCCTGGTGGCACGCTACGATGTCGATCCGGCATTCTGGTATCACGCCGAGCGGATCGAACGGGCGCGCGGCTTCTACACCCAGCTCGACACCAACTTCGACACCATCCAGGTACGCGCCTTCGCGATCTACGCCTTGATCGCGCTGCTGATGCTGCTGTCCGCCATTTGGCTGGCGCTGACCTTCGCGTCGCGCTTGACAGGGCCCATCTCGTCCCTGATGGGCGCGGCGGACCGGGTGCGCAAAGGCGACCTGGCGGCGCGGGTCGAGGAGGGCCCCCGCGATGACGAACTGGGCCGCCTGGCGCGGGCGTTCAATCGCATGACGGCCCAGATCGACGATCAGCGTCGCGAACTGATCGACACCAACCGCCAGCTCGACGAGCGCCGGCAGCTGACCGAGGCGATTCTGGCCGGCGTGTCGGCCGGCGTACTGAGCGTCGACCTCGACGGCCAAGTCGAGCGCGCCAACCGCTCGGCGACCGAATTGCTGGCGCTGCCCGCTGAACGCATCGAAGGCCACCCCGTGGCGGAAGTGCTGCCCGAACTGGGAAATGTTCTCGACCAAGTTCGCCAGCGCCCGGATCGGCCATGGCAAGGCCAGCTCGAAATCGCCAGCGACGAGCGGCTGCGGACATTGCACGTGCGCGTGACAGCTGAGCAGTCGGGCGCCGAATCACGCGGCTTTGTCGTGACGTTCGACGACGTCAGCGACCTGATGTCGGCACAGCGCATGGCGGCCTGGGCCGACGTGGCGCGGCGCATCGCGCACGAGATCAAGAACCCGCTTACGCCGATTCAGCTTTCGGCCGAACGCCTCAAGCGGCGCTATCTCCGGCAAATCGCCGATGATCCAGAGACCTTCACCGCCTGCACTGACACGATCATCCGGCAGGTCGGTGATATCGGCCGCATGGTCGATGAATTTTCGTCCTTCGCGCGCATGCCGCGCGCCATACTGGGCGACGAGGATCTCAAGGAGATCTGCCAACAAGCGCTGTTCCTCCAAAAGAATGCTCATCCGCAGGTCGCCTTCGAAGCCGCTTTGCCCGATTCGCCGGTGAACTGGCGCGTCGATCGGCGTCAGATAGGCCAAGCCCTCACCAACCTGCTGAAGAACGCGGTCGAGGCGATTGAGGGGCGTGATCCGCCCGCCGACGGCGTCAAGCTGCCGCCAAGCCGTGTGGCGTTGTCATTGCGCCAGGAGAAGGGTGTTGCGCGCGTCGTGATCGAGGACAACGGCCGCGGTCTGCCGAAGGGCGAAAGGGCGCGCCTCACCGAACCTTACGTGACGACTCGCAGCAAGGGCACGGGGCTCGGCCTGGCGATCGTGAAGAAGATCATGGAGGAGCACGGCGGCGTACTGACGCTGGAGGATCGCGAGGGTGGCGGTGCCCGCATCTCTCTGGTATTCCACCGCGTCGAGGAACAGGCCGTTCCCGCCAGCCGCGAGAGGGCGGCAGCGGTGTCGCCGGCGGCCGGCAGCTAACGTCTGGAAACGATCCGGCAAACCGACACGACGGGGTTATGGCGCACGACATCCTGATCGTCGACGACGAGCGCGACATCTGCACGCTGATCGCCGGCATTCTCGAGGACGAGGGCTATGCGACACGTCGCGCCCACGGCAGCGCCGAGGCGCTCGACGCTGTCGCCCAGCGCCGCCCATCCCTGGTGATCCTGGATGTCTGGCTGCAGGGCAGCGAACTCGATGGCGTCGAGGTTCTCAAGCTGATCAAGCGCGACGATCCGCAGGTGCCGGTCGTCATGATCAGCGGTCACGGCACCATCGACACGGCGGTGGCCGCGATCAAGGCCGGCGCCTACGACTTCATCGAGAAGCCGTTCAAGGCGGATCGCCTGCTGCTGGTCGTGCAACGCGCCGTCGAGGCCGCCACCCTGCGCCGCGAGAATGCCCTGTTGCTACGGCGGGCCGGCGGCGAGGAGATCCTGGTCGGATCATCGCCGACGATGACACAACTGTCGGCCGCCATCGAGCGTTTCGCACCGACCGGCGGGCGCGTGCTGATCGCCGGTCCACCGGGCTCGGGCAAGGAATTGGTGGCGCGGCTTGTGCATCGCAGCTCGAAGCGGGCCGACGGACCGTTCGTCACCGTCAACTGCGCCACGCATTCCGAGGAACGCCTCGATCTGGAGCTGTTCGGCACCGAATCCGGCGACGGCCCCGATGGCTTGCGCGTATTCGGTGCCTTCGAGCAGGCGCACGCCGGCACTCTGTTGCTGGAGGAGGTCGGCGAA
This sequence comes from Vineibacter sp., assembly GCA_035249115.1. Classification (GTDB taxonomy): domain Bacteria; phylum Pseudomonadota; class Alphaproteobacteria; order Reyranellales; family Reyranellaceae; genus Vineibacter. The sequence continues at coordinate 736 of DATFGV010000416.1, read as the reverse complement.
CTGCCGGCGGGCACGCAGGCCAAAGTCGTGCGAGTACTGCTGGAACAGGCCTTTTTCCGCGACGGCGGCAAGATCCGGGTCGAAGTCGACGTACGGGTCATGGCCTCGACGTCGCGCGACCTGCTGGCCGAGATCGCCGCCGGGCGCTTCCGCGAGGACCTCTATCACCGGCTGAACGTCGTGTCGTTGAACGTGCCGTCGTTGGCCGAACGGCGCGAAGACATGCCGGCGCTGGCCCGGCATCTGATGGGCCGCGTCGCCGAAGCGGCGGGACTGGCGCCGCGCGCCTTGGGCGAGGACGCGATCGCGGCGCTGCAGAGCTACGACTGGCCCGGCAATGTGCGGCAACTGCGCAATGTGATCGAGCATCTGTTGATCGTGGCGCCGCACAACGGCGGCGCGCCGCTGCGGGCCGAACAATTGCCGGCCGATTTCGGCGAGATCTCGCCGTCGGTGTTGCGCTGGGAGAAGGGCGGCGAGGTGATGCAATTGCCCTTGCGGGAGGCCCGCGAGGTGTTTGAGCGTGAGTACCTGATGGCGCAGGTGACGCGCTTCGGCGGCAATATCTCGCGCACCGCCTCGTTCGTCGGCATGGAGCGATCGGCATTGCACCGCAAGCTGAAGTCGCTGGGTGTCGGCAGCGACGAGCGGCCGAATAGCGTCGCCACATCCTGAGGCGCCGCCGGACGGGCGGGAAGGGACGCATGTCACGAGTCGCTTACGTGAATGGGCGCTA
>DATFGV010000415.1:0-3410 GCA_035249115.1 Vineibacter sp. | reverse complement strand
TAGCAGCGCAATCGCCAGCGCCAGGAACCAGCCGACTCCGCGCAGCAGCGCCAGCCGCTCGCGCCAGCCCTTGCGCTCCGCCGGCGGGCCGGCCGCGGGATCGGTGCGAACCACCCACTGCACGGCGAGCAGATAGAACGCGATGGCGACCAGTCCCGGCAGGATGCCGGCCGCGAACAGATGCCCGATGTTGGTCTGCGTCATGATCCCGTAGATGACCATGATGGTCGACGGCGGAATCAGGATACCGAGCGTGCCGCCGCTGGCGATCGACGCCACGGCCAGTTTGTCGGCGTAACCGTACTGCCGCATCGACGGCATCGCCACCTTGGCCATCGTCGCCGCGGTGGCCATCGACGAGCCGCAGACCGAGGCGAAGCCGCCACAGGCCACGACGGTGGCCATCGCCAGCCCGCCGCGCCGGTGGCCCAGGAACGCGTGCGCCGCGGTGTAGAGGTCCTGCGACAGGCGCGCGCTGGTGACGAAGTTGCCCATCAGGATGAAGAGCGGCAGCACCGTCAGCTCGTAGTTGATGCCGGTGGCGAACGCGACTTTCTCGAGCTGACCCAGCGCCGGTTCGACGCCGCGCAACATGGCAAAGCCGGCGAAGCCCACGATCCCCATGGCAAAGGCGATCGGCACGCGCGCGAACGAGATCGCCAGCAGGACTGCGAAAGCGACCAGTGTCATCGTCATGGCGCCGGCCCGCCTTCGACAAGCCGGCGCTCGCCGCGGAGATACGCCCAGAAGACCGCGAGGCACGCCAGGCAGGCGAATGCCGACAGGACGGCAAAGAGCAGGGCGAAGGGACCGTGCGGTATCTTGAGCGTCATCGTGACTTCGTTGTTGCGCCAGAGCTCCTCTGCCTGGATGAACATGCGCCAGGCCAGCACGCCCAGCGCCACGGCGCTGATCAGGTTGACGGCCGCGAGCTGCGGGCGGCGCCATTTCCGCGGGATGAGTGTGTCGAGGACATCGATCGAGACATGGCCTTCGCGGGCGCAGAGGATGGGAAGGCCGGAGAAAATCAGCACACCCATCAGGAATTCGGTGACCTCATAGCCACCGAACACCGGCTTTCGCAGCAGATAGCGGCCCCACACGTCGATGAAGGTGAGAACCATCATCGCGAACAGCGCTGAAGCGGTCACCAGGCCGAGGGTGCGCGACGCCCAGCGTTCCACGACGACATCGAGCGGCGTTCCCCGCGCCACCGCTCCGGTCGGGTCGCTCATCGCTGTGACTGAGCTAAAAACAGGGGGAGCGCTTCATGGTGAGCGTGTCGAACCGTGAAGCGCCGCACGACCGCCCGTGCAAGGCTTTCATGGTTCGACAAGCTCACCATGAAGCCTACTGGACAAGGGTGGCTCATTTTGCCGACTGATAGGCAGTGCGGTCTATCTGCCGGCCGCGACCTTCGCCACTTCGTCGCGGAAGTCGGCGATCACCTGCTTGCCGGGCAGGCCGAGCTTGTCGAGCTGCGCCGCGTAGTCCGCCTCAAGCTTGGCCGTGACCTTGGAGAGCTCGGAAACGAGCTCACCCGAGGCATGCTGGTAAGTGTTCTTGTTCTCCCTGGCCAGCGCCAGGCCCTCGGCGTCGGCCCGGTCCCAGCTCTGCTTGCCCATGAAGCGGGCGAACGACTCGCCACCCATCTTGTCGAGCGTCGCTTTTACGTCCGCCGGCAGACCGTCGTAAGTCGCCTTGTTGATGCCGAACCAGAACGACGAAGAATAGAGGCCACCCTTCACGTAGGTCGTGTGCGGAACCAGCTTGTAGATGTTGAAGCTCTTGAGCGCCTCGCCGGGGAAGAAGATGCCGTCGGCAATGCCCTGCGAAAGTATCTCGTAGGATTTCGGCGCGGGCTGTGTGATCACGACGCCGCCGAAATGTTCGACGATGGCCTTCGGCACGTCACCGCCGACGCGGATCTTCTGACCCTTGAGGTCGGACGGCGACATGATGGGCTTGCTGGCGTGGTGCATCATGCCCGGCCCGTGGGTCATGACGCCGATCAGGTGCACGTCTTTGTGTATCGCCAGCTTCTCGTAATACTTCTTGTGAATGCGCCATAGGGCGACACCATTGTCGACGGCCGTTTCGCCAAGCTGCGGCAGTTCGGCGATCAGGTAGGGCATGAAGCGCTCAGGCTGATAGCCGTAGGTGGCGTAGGAGACGTCGACTTGGCCTTTGACGACCGCGTCGTAGTGTTGGTTGGGCGCCGCGACCGGCTTGGGCAGCACCCGGAACTTGAGCTTTCCACCGGTGGCCTTTTCGACTTCCTGGAACCACGGCACGAAGCCGTAGGTGACGAGCGTGTGTGACGGCGGAACCCAGGTCGAAAAAGTCAGCTCAGTCTGCGCCCGGGCCGTGCCGGCAAGCCCAACGGCGAGAGTGGCCACACCTGCCATGGCGAGTATGCGCTTCATAACGTCCTCCCTTGAGGCGGCCTCGTTGTTGCGATTGATTCGCCTCATTGGCCAGACCTTAAATGACCCGCAAGCGGCCTTCAACGCTTCGCTCACTGGCAACCTGCGCCATTACCGGCCGCGGCGGCGGACCGGCCGGCAGCAAATGCACGCACGCCGTCGTCACAACTCGATGCGACGCAGGTGCACGGCTTCCTCGGTGGCCATGTAGTGAAGCTCGGCCGGCGTCGATGTACGGCCGAGAATGGCGTTGCGGTGCGGTCGCCGGCCGAAGCGGGCAATGACGTCGCGATGGCCGCGGGCCTGCGATACCGAGTGCTCCAGGATCCGCCGGTGCTCGGGCGAGGCGTGCGCGGCGAGGTCCTGGGCCAGTCCAACCACGGTGTCGAGGTGCTGAAGCTCCTCACAGTGCCCCAGCGGCATGAAGAAAAAAGTCTTCTCCCAGGGGGTGTCGAGCGCCGCGTAGTGGCCGTTGGCGATGCCCTCGAGCGCCAGGGCCAGGGCCTTGGCGTCCTGGGCGAAAGCCAGGGGGCTGTCGCGGTGCAGGGTGCGCGAGAACTGGTCGAGCACGACGATCAGCGCCAGCCGCCCGCGTGGCGTCGCGGTCCAGTGATCGTACGCACCGCTCGCCGCCTGCCCGAATGTCGACGAAAAGCGCGCGGCAATATCGGCGTCGCCGCCACCGCGGAACCACCACGCGTATTGCCGCGCCATCGTCGCGTGATCCTCCACCGGCTGCCGGGGAAACCAGAACCGCAGGACCTCTTCGCAATCGTCCATCATGTCGCGCACGTCACTTCAGTTTCAGGAATTTCTTCACGTCGATGGTGATCGTCACGCTGTGGTCGGGCAAGCGACCGACCGGCATGGTCACCATCTTAGTCTGACCGCCGATGCCGACGCCGGGTAGGCCGGGAACCGGCAGGGTCGCGCCGGCACCGCCGGGAGTGAATTTGAACGACAATCCGTCGACGCCGGGCACGG
>DATFGV010000414.1:0-3822 GCA_035249115.1 Vineibacter sp. | reverse complement strand
CATGGCCGCCGCGCCGGTAGCGTCGTGGCATGAACCTGACCGACGAGTTCGACGCCACGCTCATGCAGCCCGAACGCGACCTGATCGCTCGCGGCCGCGCCTTCGCCACAGCGCAGGTCGCGCCGAACGCGGCGCGCTGGGAATGGGAGCGGCAGCATCCCACCGAGGCGATCCGCGCCGCCTGCGCCGAAGGCCTTCACCTGACGGAGCTGCCGCAGAAACATGGCGGCCTGGGCCTGTCGTTCTCTGCCAAGCTACGGCTGTGCGAGGAAATCGCGCGGCACGACTACGCCTTCTCCTTCTCACTGGTGAACCACGCCAACGCCACGACGCGCCTGGCGCGCGACGGCAGCCCGGCGCTGGTGGCACGCCTGTTGCCGCGAATGCTGAGCGGCGAGGTGATCGGCTGCGCCGGCCTGAGCGAGCCCGGCGCCGGCAGCGACTTCGCCGCCATCACCACCAGCGCCCGCAAGGTCGACGGCGGCTGGCGGTTGGACGGCGCCAAGGCCTGGATCGGCAACGCCGCCGTCGCCGGCTTTGTCGCCGCCTACGCCCAGACCGATCCGGCGCAGGGCTCGCGCGGCATCGGCTGCTTCGCGGTCGAGGCCGAACGCCCGGGCTTGCACCGCGAGCCGCCCTTCGCACTGCATGGCGGCCACGCGCATGGCGCCGGCGGCTTCCGCCTGGACAACTACCTCGCGCCCGACGACGCCGTGCTGCAGCTGCCCGGCGCGGCCTTCAAGCAGGCGCTGGGCGGCATCAACGGCGCCCGCGCCTATGTAGCTGCGATGTGCTGCGGCATGCTGCAGGAGTCGATCGAGGTCGCCACTGCCTACACCAACCAGCGCCAGACCTTTGGCAAAAAGGTGATCGAGCACCAGGGCCTGCGCTGGAAGCTGGTCGACGCGCTCACCGACCTCGAGGCGGCGCGGCTGCTGACCTACCGTGCGGCGCGCCTGATCGACCAGGGCGGCGACGCCGTGCTGCCGGCGGCGCACGCCAAGAAGTTCGCCACCGAGATGGCGCTGAAGCGCATCGCCGACTGCATCCAGGCAATGGGCGCCAATGGCTTGCGCGCCGAGTACCCGCTGGCGCGCCACCTCGCCTGCGCCAAGATCGCCTGCTACACCGACGGCTCGATCGAGATGATGAACGAGCGCATCGGCCAATCGCTGCGGCGGAGCAGGAGTTGACGCGCCGGCACCCGAACCTGGTCAGGCAATACTGATATCGGTCAAGGGGAAGTCCTGTCCTTTGCATAGCAGCGGGGCACCCGCTTCCTTCGCCAAGGCGTACGCAAAGCAATCGCCGTAGTTCAATGCCGCGCCGTGGCCGGTCCCCTTGCCGAAGCGCTGATGGGCCACCCGCGCCAAGTGCGCCTGGCTTGTCGTCACGGGCTCGATGCGGATGCCCGCCATGTCAATGAAATCATCGAGCCAGCGCTCGGCCTTCTCCGCAGCGACTTTTTTCAGACCCCGCAGGACGATCGAGACCTCGACCAGGTTGGCCGCCGACATGATCGGATCGCTGTCGCCGGCGATGCGCCCGGCATAGCGCGTGGCATCATCCTCTTGCCGAAAGATGGCGATGACGGCCGAGCTATCGACCACGATCACGTCGGCAGCCCGTGCTCGTCATAACCGAGGATCTCGTCCGGGCTTCGTCCGGTGTCGGGAAGCGCGGCGTACCGGCCGCCGATCTTCATCAGCCGCGCGGCGATCGCGTCGGTCCGTCGACGCCGGCGCTCGCGCGCCAGTCGCTCCCGCAGCGCCAAAGTGACCGCCGACGTCAGGCTCTCGCCGGTCAGCTGCGCGAGCTCCGTTGCCAGCTTGTGGGCCTCGTCATTCTTTATGTTCAAATGCATCTGCCAGGGCCTCTTCGTTCTGGTAGACATATAGGAAAATTCTACCACAACGACAAGGCGTTTGACAACGGACGCCTCACCGACGGCTCGATCGAGATGATGAACGAGCGCATCGGCCAATCGCTGCGGCGCGGGACGTAGCAGGCGCCAGCACGAGATCACGCATCGATCCGCCGCGACTGTGATTCTCCGACTCAGCGGCGACAGTTGTCCTGCTAGTCTTCGCGCATGTTGAGATGCTTTCGAACCATGCTGGCTTCGATCGCCCTTCTCATGGGGGTGTGTGCGGGGCCGGCGCCGGCGCAGACTCCGGCACCACCGGTAATCGTCGACTTTATCCTGTTCTTTGGGTTTGATGATGCGAGTTTGACGCCGACCGCCCAAACTACGCTCGATCAATTCGTTGGCCACCGACAACGCAGGTCACCGGACGGGCGCGTGCTAGTCGTGGCGCATAGCGATCGTGCCGGCAGCGCCGCGTACAATCTCACTCTGTCAACGCGTCGCGGCGCAAGCATTCGCGCCTACCTCGTGGCTAAGGGCGTGCCGGCGGAACGTATCGAAGTCATGAGCCGCGGCGATACCCAACCTCTGGTGCCAACGACGCAGCGAGAGCCACAAAATCGCCGTGCCGATGTGTTGCTGCAGTGACGTACCGCGAGTCTCCGTTCGTACACTCCGCAATCACTGCGGCGCCGTCAGGCGTCGCGCGATCGTGGCCGGTGGAAGCAAGGCCCATGTCGGATATCGCTCTGAAGTTCCCGTGGTGGATCTACTTCTTCTTCCCGCCGATCCTGCTCGCCGACGCGATCGACTGGCTGGTGCTGCCGCTGGCGCTCGTCCTGATCGCGGCGTGGCTTGCGTTCTGGCGGCGCAGGCTTGACCTGGTGCTGCTGGCGCTGGCGGTCGTGGCGGCGGTCGTCTTCACCTGGGCGATCGTGCCCGGATCGAGCGGCAAGCGCATTGTCGCCGGTGCCGCCAACCTTGCCTGGTTCGTGGTCGTGCTGCTGCCGATCCGCTGGATCATCGGCCGGTTTCTGACGGCGCGAGGCTGACCCTGACGACGACCCTCACCCTGCGCACCATCGACATGCACACCGGCGGCGAGCCGACGCGCATCATCGTCGACGGTTGGCCGGCGTTCACGGCGCCGACCTTGCTGGGCAAGCGGCGCGAGGCCAAGGAGAAGCACGACCACCTGCGCCGCGCCCTGATGCACGAGCCGCGCGGCCATGCCGAGATGTACGGCGCGCTGCTGGTGCCGCCCGACCATCCCGAGGCTGACCTCGCGGTGCTGTTCATGCACAACGAGGGCTACAGCACCATGTGCGGCCACGCGACCATCGCACTGGCGCGCTGGGCGGTCGACTCGGGCCGCGTCTCCAAGGTCGCGCCGGAGGCGACGGTGCGGCTGCAATGTCCCTGCGGCCTGGTGACGGCGCAGGTCGCGGTCGAGAGTGGCCGCGCCGGACGGGTGCGGTTCGAGAGCGTGCCGGCCTTCGCCTACGCCCTCGACGCCATCGTGCCGACCGAGACCTGGGGGCCGGTGACGGTCGACATCGGCTTCGGCGGCGCCTTCTACGCCTTCCTCGACGCCGCCAGCATCGGGCTGGACGTGCGCGCCTCGCCGGTCGCGGCGCTAATCGACGCCGGTGAAACCATCGCGCGCGCGGCGCAACGGGTGCTGAAGATCGAGCATCCCGACGAACCCGACCTCGCCTTCATCTACGGCACCATCCTGACCGACGGTGGCACCGGTGCCGCGACCCCCAGCCGCAACGTCTGCGTTTTCGCCGGACGGCAGGTCGACCGCAGCCCGACCGGCAGCGGCGTGACGGCGCGCATCGCCCTGCAACTGGCGCGGCGCCAGACCCGGCTGGGCGAGGCCTGCACCTACGAAAGTCTCACAGGTGCGCAGTTCACCGGCCGCGCCTTGCGCGAGGCCCGCGTCGGCGCAC
>DATFGV010000413.1:0-3167 GCA_035249115.1 Vineibacter sp. | reverse complement strand
CCGCTCCAGCCGGGCACGAGCGCCGAAATGCGTGCGCATCCAGTCCTCGATCAGCGGCCGCGCCAGCTCCCAGATGTTGACCTCGGGATTGAGCTTGGTGCCCATGCCCTCGGCCATCAACATGGTCTTCTGCAGCAGCAGCAGCTGCGGCTGCGCTTCCATTTCGAACTGCTCGGTCACCCGCAGCAGCTGCGCCAGCAGTCGGGCGATCGAGATCTGGTTCGATGGCTTGCCGAAAATCGGCTCACCGATCGAGCGGCAGGCCTGTGCGAAGACGTCGACCGATTTGTCGGGCGGCACGTAGCCGGCGCGGAACTGCACTTCGGCGACGGCGCGGTAGTCACGGCGCAGGAAGGCGATCAGCAGTTCGGCCAGATAGCCGCGCGTGTCGGCGTCGACCCGGCCCATGATGCCGAAATCGACCGGCACGACGCAGCCCGACTCCTCGACGAAGGCGTTGCCGCCATGCATGTCGCCATGGAAAAAACCGTCGCGGAAAACCTGGTAGAAGAACGCCTCGGCGCTCTTCTTGAGGACGGCGTTGACGTCGTGGCCGGCGGCCAGCAGCCTGTCGCGCTCGCCGATCGGGATGCCCTGCACCCGTTCCATGGTCAGCACGCGTCGGGCCGTGCGGTCCCAGTCGATGGCGGGCGTGCGATAGAAGGAATCGTCGCGGAAATTGCCGCCCAGTTCCTCGGCCGCCGCCGCCTCCATCCGCAGGTCCATTTCGACGCGCACGACGTCAGCGAAGGCGTGCACCGACGCCGCCGGCTTCAGGCGGCGAAACCGCGGCTGGGCACGCTCGACCAGGTCGGCCAGCCAGTAGAACAGGTCGACGTCGCGGGCGAAGGCCTGCTCGATCCCGGGCCGCAATACCTTGACGGCGACGTCGCGACCGTCAGTGGTCACGGCGTAGTGCACCTGGGCGATCGACGCCGCCGCCACCGCAACGTCGTCGAACGACGCGAACAGCTCCTCGACCGGCCGGCCCAGCTCCTGCTCGATGGTCCGCCGCGCGTCGGCGCCCGAGAACGGCTCAAGATGGTCGACCAGCTGGCCGAGGTCGGCCGCGATCTCCTCGCTCAGCAGGTCGGCGCGGGTCGACAGCGCCTGGCCGAACTTGATGAAGCTCGGCCCCATGGCGGTGAAGGCGGCCGCCAAGCGCTGGCCCGGCCGACGCACGTCGCTGCGCCGGCGCACCAGCCGCGCCAGCGCCACGACCCCGGGTGCGATGCCCAATGTTTCCAGCGGAAACAGCGCGTCGTGCCGGGCGAGCGTGAACGCCAGACGCATCAACCGCAGACCATGGCGCAGGAAACGCAGCATCGTCGCCTATCCCGCCGCGCCCTGCGCCACGCCCGGCGCACCATAGACGGCGATGGCGATCGCAGGCGTCATGGTCATATCCGCCAACCGCTGTGCAGCGCGACAATGCCGCCGGACATGTCCCGCCAGGTCGCACGCGCCAGGCCGGCCGCGGTCATCATCGCGGCCAGCGTCGGCTGCGGCGGGTGCCGGCGGATGCTCTCATGCAGGTAGCGGTAAGCCTCCCGATCGCCTGCGACCAACCCGCCCAGGGTCGGCAGTACCGTCGCTGAATAGGTGTCGTAGAGCCGGGCGAGCAGCGGCGCGCCGACTTTGGAGAACTCCAGGCAGAGGAAACGGCCACCTGGCTTCAGGACGCGATGCGCTTCGCGCAACGCGCGGTCCATGTCGGTGACATTGCGCAGTCCAAAGGCGATCGTGTAGGCGTCGAAACTGCGGTCACCGAACGGCAACGCCTCGGCGTCGCCGGCGACCCGGGTCGGCCCCTGCAAAATGCCGCGATCCATCGCGCGATCCTGGCCAGCCACCAACATGCTGTGATTGATGTCGCACACCACGATCCGTGCGCCGCCGTGTGTCCGATCGTGGACCCGCATCGCGATGTCGCCGGTGCCGCTGGCGACGTCGACGATGGTCATGCCGGCCCGCGGCGCCAGCGCATCGACCATCGTCGCCTTCCAAAACCGGTGGACGCCCAGCGACAGCAGGTCGTTCATCAGGTCGTAGCGGGCAGCGACGCTGTCGAACACCTGGCGTACCAGGCCGGCCTTGGCGACGGCCGGCACGTCGCGTTCGCCGAACGGAACGGCGGTTTCGGCGGCGGCTGGTTCGCGGGGTGGATCGGACGGCGTCATGTCGTGTCCGATATAGGCCGCGCGGACGCCCGGCGCCACGGCATGGCGCCGCGGCGTTTGGTGGCAGGATGGCGCCGGCACAGCCTCAGATGCCGTCGACCAGGCGGAAATGCAGCACCAGTGGCCGGTGGTCCGATCCGATGTTCGGCCCCAGCCGGCGCTCAACGACACGCACACCGGGGCTGATCAGCGCATGATCGATGGCGAGCCCGACGCCCGGCCAGATCGACAGCCAGGTCGGCCGCGGCCGGACCGGCCGTTCCGACGGAGCGCGCGCGCTGTCGGCCAGGCCGCTGGCGGAAGTCATGTCGGCAAACACCAGCGAGTACGGCGTGGCGTTGAAATCGCCCATAAGGATCACGTGGTCGCCGGCCACCAGGCGACGGCGGGCCAGGCTTGCCGCCAGCGCCAGCATCCCGTCGCGGCGGGTCGCGGGTTCGCCGAAAAATCCTGCCGGCAATGCCGGCCGCGTCGCATGCAGCGCCACGATGGCCAGGCAGGCGGTTGTCCCCCGAATCGAACAAAAGCGCGCCTCCATCACCGGATTGGCGCTGCCGAAGGAATAGTCGAACCGCATGTCGACCGGCCGCAGGCGGCTCATCAACAGGACATCGAAAGCGCTGCCGGACGGGAAGCTGCTGCGAAAGGGGTAAGCGGCGGCGGTCGCCGCCGGCTGGTGATGCGCGGTGAGCTCGGTCAACAACACGATGTCCGGCGTCTCGACCCGCAGCAGGCGATTCAGCGCATTCGCGCCGGTCGCCCAGTTGCGCATGTTGGCCCAGGCCAGGCGCAGCGGCGCGCTGGCGCCGGACATGGCATCGACCCTCGGCGGCATCGCCAGGTGCGGCGCGAGGTTGGCCGCGAGGGCGCCGGCGCAGACCACAGCGACCAGCGCCGTCCGGTAGAGACGCGCGAACAGCGCAACCAGGACCGCCGGGGCCGCGGCCAGCAGGGCCTGGGCCTGTAACTGGCCGTAGATGTCGAGCA
>DATFGV010000412.1:0-6314 GCA_035249115.1 Vineibacter sp. | reverse complement strand
GTCATGGCGAGCAGCGCGACCTCTGGTTTCGCAGCACCCCCCGACTGGACGCCGACGTCGATCGCTGCTTTGCCGCGGCTCTCGCGCGGGCCATAGAGGGCCGCTACAACCACCTCGCCCGCACGCCGCGCGGCGCACTGGCGCTGTGCGTATTGCTCGACCAGATACCGCGCAATTGCCGACGCGGCACCGCCGGCGCCTTCGCCGGCGACGCCCGGGCAAGGCGGGTCGCCGCGGCGGCGCTGGCGCGCGGTTTCGACCGGCGCTTGCCGGCGTTCCAGCGCCTGTTCCTCTTTCTGCCATTCGAGCACAGCGAATCGCGCGGCGACCAGGGGCGGTTCATTGGGTTGTTGAGCCGCCGGCGGCAGGCCGACAACCTCAAATATGCCGTCGCCCACCGCGACATCATTGTCCGCTTCGGCCGTTTCCCGCACCGCAACGCGGTCCTGGGCCGGACCGACACACCGGAGGAAGCCGCCTACCTTCGCAACGAGCATCCGCGGTTCGGGCAATAGCCAGGCTAGAGCGTATGCCGCTCGGTTGGAACCTGGGAGCGCGGGCCTCCGGCCCGCTCATGAGCGGGCGAGACGCCCGCGCTCCCAGGAGGTGTGATTTCGTGTCGTCGGAACATGCTCTAGCTGCCGGCAGCACCGGCCAGTTCCCGCTGGTAGAGGTCGTACATCTCGCGGCCGAAGCAGCAGAAGACGATCCGTTCAATGCCGCTGTGGCTCTCTGGTCGATAGTTCACCACTTCGCCAATCGCGATGCGCGTCGCCGCCTCCCAGGGATAGCGATAGACGCCAGTACTGATCGCCGGGAAGGCGATCGAGCGCAGCCCATGGCGGTCGGCAAGCGCCAGCGACTCGCGATAACACGATGCCAGCCGCTCGGGCTCGCCCTGCCTGCCGCCCTGCCACACTGGACCGACGGTGTGGATGACATGGCGCGCCTTCAGGCGATAGCCGGCGGTGATCTTGGCCTGGCCCACGCGACAGCCGCGAAGCGAGCGGCACTCCACGAGCAGGTCCGGCCCGGCAGCGCGATGGATGGCGCCATCGACTCCACCGCCGCCCAGCAGGCTCGAATTGGCGGCATTGACGATCGCGTCAACGTCGAGCTTGGTGATGTCACCTTCAACGATGTCGATCCAGTCGCGCATCGGAAAAACCCCTGGTCAAGCACACCTCATCCTGAGGAGCCGGCGCAGCCGGCGTCTCGAAGGATAGGCTCCAGTCTCGTTCGATCGTTCCAGCGATCGTTCCAACGCGTTCGAGCGGTTGCCCACTCTTCGAGACGGCCGCTCCGCGGCCTCCTCAGGGTGAGGTCCGTGTCATACGCGATACCATCCGCCTGCGATCTGGCGCCTGCGCCGCCGCGCCACGGTTGAGGCTGCCGCGATCCGCACTACATTGGAACAGTGACTGGACATGGAGGGATACGAAATGGCTGCCGTCAACCTGGGGCTGTCCGACAACGCCCGCAATCAGGTCGCACAATCGCTGGGGCCGGTTCTCGCCGACCACTACCTGCTGACGCTCAAGACGCAGAACTTCCATTGGAACGTGACGGGGCCGAACTTCCAGGGCCTGCACGCGTTGTTCGGCACCCAGTACGAGGCGCTGTTCGCGGCGGTCGACGAAATCGCGGAGCGCATCCGCGCCCTGGGCTTTGCAGCGCCCGGCGGCTTCGCCGCCTACGCCAAGCTGGCGAGCCTGCCCGAAGCCAGGGGCGGCGAGACCTGGACCCAGATGTGCGAACAGCTCGCCGTCGACAATGACAGCCTGGCGCAGCGGTGCCGCGCGGTCCGTGAATTGGCCGAGGGAATGGGCGACGCCGAAACCGGCGACCTGATGATCGAGCGCATGGACGCGCTGGCCAAGGCCGCGTGGATGCTGCGCAGCCACGTCGGCTGACCGTCGCTGGCGACCAGCGGCTGACGAGACAAAAAAGGCCGGCGGAAGCCGGCCTTTTCCATCGCCGCCGCGCGACGCTCACCAATAACGGACCGGGCCGGTGTCGATGTGCACGAAGCCGGAGCGCGGATAGTAGCCGACGCCGCCAAGGCCCAAGTTGCGCGCCGTCTGTCGGATCTGGAACGGCGTGCGGCCGGGCAGCTGCACGTCGATCGCCTGGCCGCGGATGTGCAGGCTGTCCCACGCCACCCCTCGCCGCGCGCTGGCGAGCCAGGCGTTGGTCTGCGGCGAGCGGTAAGCCGAGAGCACCTGATAGGGCGCATCGCTGGCGAGGTTGCGCCGGACATGCCAAAGCACGTCGAACAGGTGGGGATCCATCTGCACCCGATCGTTGTCGCGCGGGTCGCGCAGGAAGTCGTTCAGCTTGTCGAGCTCCGACTGCACGTAGCGGCCGTCGCGCCAGTAGGTGACGGTGATCGACTCCTGGGTGTTGAGCGCATGGAACGACAATGTGCGCGGGCTGCCGTCGTCGGCCGGCGGCGGCAGTTTCTCCAGTGGCGGCGCATAGGGCGACGGCATCACCGGCACGGCGCCATAGCGCGTGCCGCGCAGGGTCGCGGGCGGCCGGGTCGACATCGCACGACCGCCGGTGGGCGTGCGCACCGCCGGACTCCAGGCGACCTGGGTCGACGTCGCTTTTGTCGCCGGCTTGGGAGCGCCGACCTGCGCGCCTGCCGGTACCTTCGCCGTGACCGGCGCGGCGGCTTGTTGCGTCGTCTTGGACGCGCCGGCTGGCGCCGCAACCAGCGGCTTGGTTGTCGTGGACGCCGGTTGTGCGGCGGCTGGCTTGACGATGGCCGGTTTCTGCGTCGCACCGGCGGGCGGCTTCTGGTTTGGCGGTGCCGCTGGTTTGGGTCCGGCGACAGCCGGTTCGGTTGTCGCCGACTGCGCCATACCTGGGGAGGCGATCGACATGCCGACGGCATACGCCAGCAACGCCGCTACAACTCGTGCCGTCACCATGAAAGATTCGCTCCTGTGCAAGGAGTGTTGCAGAAATGACACAGCCTTCTAACAGCCAAAATGTTGAGGTCCAAAAACTTTTTTTATTCGCGCTTGAGCGCTCATTTCGCTGACAAATTCAGCATCGCTCACGCATTGCCTCGAGCGCGTGCAATTCAGCCGCGCCGCTCCGCCGCCACGGTTTCGATCTCGCTGCGCATGTCGGGACGACCCGTCAGCAAACGCTGGAAGTCATTGGCGCGCAGCTGCAGCAGGTGACACACGCCAACCGCTTCCACATCGGCGTTGCGCGGCTTGTTCTCGAGCAGCGCCACCTCGCCGAAGAAGCTGCCTTCAGCCAGTTCGACGTCGCCGCCGGCCAGCTTCACGCGGGCGACGCCGGCGGCGATGAAGTACATCGCGTCGCCCTTCTCGCCGAGGGCGACGATCTTCTGGCCCGGCAGCGCCACCCGCGCCCGCAACAGGCGACCGACGGCGGCGAGTTCGGCAGTGTCGAGGCCGGCGAACAACGGCACGCGTCCGATCATCGCCGCCAGCTTCAATCCCAGGCGCAGCGGCGGCCGGCGGCTGGCCAGGACACGGCGATCGTCCAGCGCCCGCTGCAGGTCGCGGTGGACTTCCACGCTGATCGCCGAGTTGCCCAGCTGGCGATCGTACTCGGCGGCCTCGAGGCGAATGGCCGCCCGCTGCAGGTGCTGGGTGCGGATGATTTCGGCGTAATCGCCGTACTGCAGCGACAGCGCCTTGAGCGCGCCCTCGATGCCGTCGAGGCGTTCGCGCAGCAGCGCCTGCAGCCGGTCGGCGACGTCCGCGCCCAGCAGATCCGCCATCTCGGCCCGGTTGAAGGCCTCCAGCTCGTGCAGCACCACGCGCTCGACCAGCAACGTTTCGAAGCGGTCGGCCAGGCGATCGGCGAGCGGCCGTTCCCAGCCGAAGCGCCGCTGCAGCCACAGCGCGATGCGAAAGCCGCGATCCGTCGTCACGTCCTGCTGCAACGCCAGCCTGTAGCCCGGCACGCCTTCGGTCTGCACCTGGTCGAGCAGTCGGCCGGCGCAGACGACCAGCACGGTGGCGATGTGGCGCGAGATCGTCTGTTGCTCGAACTGCTCGAGATAGAGTTCGCGTTCGCGGGCGCACAGGGTCCGCAGGCCGTAGGCGACGCGCTTCTCGATGGCCAGCGCCACGTCGGCCTGCGGCGTCGTCATGGCGGTGCGGCCGGCTTCCAGATGCGGCAGGCGCTGCGCCAAGTCGGCTTCGGCGCCATAGAGCCTAGCGACGCCACGGACATCATTGGCAACCGACGCCCAGGACAGCAGCAGGACGCGGTCGCGCAGGGCGCGATCAGTCTCGTCGAGCTCATTCAGCCGGAAGATCCGCATCAAGGGACGCAACGTTGGCGCGTTGATGAACAGTGTCGCCAGCACGAACAGGATCGCCAGGATGGCGACGAAGTCGCGCGTCTCCTGCGGTAGCCTGCCATTGCCATAGGCGACCAGGGCGAGCGCCACGGTCACCGCGCCGCGCAGTCCGCCCCAGACGATCATCGTCTTGTAGCGCCGGTCGACCGGCTGGACGCGCCCCATGGCCTCCAGCGCCGGCAACAGGCCGAACAGGACGAGGGCGCGCGCCCCGAAGGCGGCGAAGTACAGGACCACTGCGGCGCCGAGATGCCACCAGCGGCAGGCCGCCAGCACCTTCACCGCCACGATCGCCGCCAGCAGGAAGATCAGCGAGCTGGCCCAGAACTCCAGCTGGTGCCAGGTGTGCTGCAGTGCTTCCCATTGCTTGGGCTGCAGGCGCGCCGGCCCGAACGCCGCCATGGTCAGTGCCGCCGCCACCACGGCGACCACGCCGGAGACGTGCAGGTACTTGTCGCCCATGATGTAGGCGACATAGGCGAGGCCCACGGTCACCGAAGCGAGGCCGACGGTGGAGCCGCCCAACCGCATGGCCAGGAACAGCGCGACGTGCGCCAGCACCCCGCCCAGCACGATGCCGCCGATGAATTCGCGCAGGAAGCTCAGTCCCGGCGCGGCGGCGTCAGGCACGACGTTGCGCACCAGCACGTCGATCAGGATGGTGAAGGTGGCGATGGCGGCGGCGTCGTTGAACAGCGCCTCGCCCTCGGCCAGGATCGACAGCCGCTTGGGCGCACCGACCTCGCGCAGGATGCCGATCACCGCCGCCGGATCGGTGGTCGAGACGATGGCGCCGAGCAACAGGCAGACGAAGATATCGAAGCCGGTCACGAGACGAAGCGCGCCGCCGACCACGGCGATGCAGACGAACACCGCCACGATGGCCAGCAGCAGCACCGCCGCCATTTCATCGAATAGCCGACGTACGTCGATCGCCAGCCCGGCGGTGAACAACAGCGGCGGCAGGAAGATGTAGAGGAACGCCTCGGGGCTCTCGCCGACCGCGGTCAGGCCCTCGAACACGTCGCCCAGAACGCCGAAGCGGTCGGTGTCGCCGGCCAGCGCCACCGAGGCGACGCCGAGCGCGGCGCCGAAGATCGCCAGCAGCACGGTATGCGGCACGCGCAGCCGTTCGGCCACAGGCAGCAACAGGCTGACCAGCACCAACGCCAGCGCGATCGCCAGCAACGCGACGACAATCTGCGTCAAGCCGCCCCCGTGCGTCGCCGTGCCGACGGCGCGCGCCGGCCTGACTGAGAGCGGACGACGAAGGCCTTATCGCGCCGCCACCCGCTCGCCGATCGTGGCGCCAGAGCGCGCCCGACCGCTTGACCGGGAGGCGCCCTACTCTTCGCGGCGGGCCATCGTGCCGGCCCGCCACTCGCCCGACGACACGCCGCCGTCGGAGGCCACGGCGACACCGTAACCGTCGGCGACGCCATCGACAAACGTTCCATGGAAGCGCGCGCCGCCGGGCCCGATCAAGGTACCGACGCCATGGCGCTTGCCGGCGCGGAAGTCGCCTTCGTAGCGCCAACCGGCGCCGGTCGTTTCGACACCGGGGCCTTCAAGCAAGCCGTTGCGCCACGTGCCGGCGCGGGTCACCGACTCGGCACCCTCGCCAGTGACGCGCACGCCCGGGCCTTGTGGCTGGCCACCCTTGACCTCGCCAAAGTGCCGGTCGTGCGGTGCCAGGCGGAAGACGCCTACGCCTTGCGGCAGCCCCTCGCGCCATTCGCCTTCGTACGAGCGCCCGTCGTCGGCGCGCAGGACGCCCAACCCTTCGAGGCGATCGTCCCGCCACTCGCCGGCCTGCCGTTCGCCCGAGGCCAGGTCGGCCACACCCAGGCCGCCGCGCCGGCCCTCGGCTGTCTGGCCGACATAGCCTCCGCCGCCGTCGAAGCTGACGCGCTCGGCGCCCGCGAGATCCGCTTTGGCGGCCTCGGCGGCGCGGATGCGC
>DATFGV010000411.1:0-7477 GCA_035249115.1 Vineibacter sp. | reverse complement strand
CCGTAGCCGGACATCTTGAGCCCGCCATGCGGCATCTCGGTGGTCAGCAGGAAGTGCTGGTTGACCCAGACGCAGCCGTACTGCAGGCGGGCCGAAACCTTCAGCGCCGTCTTGACATTGCTGGTCCAGACCGACGAGGCCAGCCCATAGTCGGAGTCGTTGGCCCATGCGATCGCCTGGTCGGCGTCGGTGAAGCGCGTCACGGACACGACCGGGCCAAACACCTCGCGGCGCACGATCTCGTCATCCTGGCGGGCGCCGGCGATCAGGGTCGGCTCGTAGAAAAAGCCGCCGCCGGCCGCCTTCTTGCCGCCGGTCACCACCTCGGTGTGGCCGAGGCCCGAGGCGCGCTGCACGAAGCTCGCCACGCGTTCGCGCTGGCGCTCGCTGATCAGCGGCCCGAGCTCGGTCGCCTCGTCGCCCGGCGCGCCGTATTTGAGCGAGCCGACAGCGCCGCCGAGATCGGCCACCAGCCGGTCATAGATCTTTCCCGAGGCGTAGATCCGGCAGGCCGCCGTGCAGTCCTGGCCGGCGTTGTAGAACCCGGCCGCGCGGATGCCCGCCACCGTGGCGTCGAGATCGGCGTCGTCGAACACCAGCACCGGCGCCTTGCCACCGAGTTCCAGGTGGGTCCGCTTCAGTGTCTTGGCGGCCGCCATCAGGATCTTCTGCCCGGTGGTGATGTCACCCGTCAGCGACACCATGCGCACCGACGGATGGGTGGCCAGTGGCGCGCCGACGCTCTCGCCGCGGCCGGTCACGATATTGATCACGCCCTTGGGAAAGATCTCGGCCAGGATCGCGGCCAGCTTCAAGGTCGTCAGCGGCGTCTGTTCCGACGGCTTCAGGACCACCGCATTGCCGGCTGCCAGCGCCGGCGCCATCTTCCATGCCGCCATCATCAGCGGGTAATTCCATGGCGCGATCGACGCCACGACGCCGACGGGGTCGCGCCGGATCATGCTGGTGTGGTTGGGCATGTACTCGCCGGCGGCGCTGCCCGGCAGGCAGCGCGCGGCGCCGGCGAAGAAGCGGAAGACGTCGACGATGGCCGGTATCTCGTCAGCTACGGCGCGCGCCAGCGGCTTGCCGCAATTGCGCGACTCCAGGGCGGCGAAGTCGGCGCCATCGCGCTCGATACGGTCGGCGACCTTGAGCAGCATCGCGGCGCGTTCGGCTGGCGTGGTGGTGCTCCAGGTCTCGAAGGCGCGGGCGGCCGCCTTGACGGCGGCGTCCACCTGGCCAGGCGAAGCCTCGGGCACCTTGACGATCTCCTTGCCGGTCGCCGGGTCGAGCACCGTCTCGGCCGGACCTTCGCCTTTCACCAGATCGCCATCGATCAACAGGTTGGTGTTCATGGTGGCCTCCTTTGGCTGCGCCAGTCACTTGCCGCTGCCGGACGCGTCATGCGTGTCGCGCGTCAGGTAGAAGGCAAGCAGGATGGGGATGAAGGTGACGAGGATGACGAACACCGCCACGACGTTGGTGACCGGCCGTTGGCGCGGCCGCACCAGCTCGGACAGCATCCAGATCGGCAGGGTCGATTGCTGCCCGGCGGTGAAGGTCGTGACGATCACCTCGTCGAACGACAGGGCGAAGGCCAGCATGCCGCCGGCCAGCAGGGCGGTGGCGATGTTCGGCAGCACCACGTAGCGGAAGGTCTGGAAGCCGTTCGCGCCGAGGTCCATCGAGGCCTCGATCAGGCCCGGCGCCGAACGCCGGAAGCGCGCCAGCACGTTGTTGTAGACCACCACGACGCAGAACGTGGCGTGGCCCGCGACCAGGGTCCAGAAGCTGAACGGGATGCCGCCGAGATGGAAGGCCGAGCGCAGCGAGATGCCGGTGATGATGCCTGGTAGGGCGATCGGCAGGATGAGCAGCAGCGAGATCGTCTCGCGGCCGAAGAAACGGCTGCGCCAGACGGCGGCGGCGGCGAGCGTCCCGAGCGCCATCGCGATCACGGTGGCGATCGCCGCCACCTGCAGCGACAGCAGCAGCGCCTCGCGGATGTCGTTGCGGGCAAAGGCCACCGCGAACCACTGCGTCGTCAGGCCGGGCGGCGGAAAGACAAAGCTCTTGTCCTCGCTGCTGAAGGCGTACAGCACGATGATGGCAAGCGGCAGGTGCAGGAACAGCAGGGCGGCCGCGACGGCGCCCTTCAGCCCCCAGCCGGCGCCGCGCGATCCGCGCGGCGCCCTGGAGCGCATTCCGATCCAGCGGAATCGCTCTTCCCGGGAACGCGGGCCTCCGGCCCGCTCATGAGCAGGCGAGACGCCCGCGCTCCCGGGTGCCGATCCACCGGATGGTACCCTAGAGCGCATCGAACGCCCCCCAGCGCCTGGCCAGCGACAGGTAAACGGCCATGATCACGATCGGCACCACGGTGAAGGCGGCGGCCAGCGGGATGTTGCCGGCAGTGCCCTGGTGGGCGAAGACCACCTGGCCGATGTAGGGATGCGACGTGCCGATGACGCCCGGGATGATGTAGTCGCCCAAGGTCAGCGAAAACGTGAAGATCGAGCCGGCGACGACGCCGGGCAGGCTGAGCGGCAGGATGACGCGGCGGAAGGTGGCGCCGGGGCCGGCGCCGAGATCGGCCGACGCTTCGATGAGCGAGCGCGGCACGCGTTCCAGCGCGGCGACAATCGGCAGGACCATGAACGGCAGCCAGATGTAGAGGAAGACCAGGAACGTGCCGATGTCGGAGGCCGACAGCGACGGGCCGCCGATCACCGGGATCGCCAGCACGGCATCGAGCAGCCATTTCATCCCCAGCCGCTCGGTCATCCAGGTGATGATGCCCTCCTTGGCCAGGATCAGCTTCCAGGCGTAGACCCGCACCAGATAGCTCGACCACAGCGGCAGCATGACGCCGAGATAGAGCAGCGCCTTGACCTGCAGGCTGGCATAGCGCGCCATATAGTAGGCCAGCGGATAGGCGATCAGCGCCGCCGCCACCGTCACCGCCGCCGCCATCACCGTGGTACGCAAGATGACGTCGAGATTGGCGGCCGACAGCAGTTCGGCGTACGTGCGCAGGGAGAACTGGCGCACGACCCGGCCGGAGTAGTCGTCGATATAGAAGAAGCTCTGCAGCAGCAGCGCGAACAGCGAGCCGAGATAGACGATGCCAAGCCACAGCAGCGGCGGCGTCAGCAGCAGCAACAGCAGCAGGCGCGGCCGCAGGTAGAGCGTCGTCGACAGACGGGTTGGCAAGGAAGCCGATGCCGTCGCGGCGGTCATGGCGCAGTTTCCGCCGACAGCCAATGCACGTGACGGCGTTCCCATGCCAGGCGCACGTCGCTGCCGGGCACGAATCGGTCGACGTCGGCACCGGCACCGTTGTTCGGCAGGATGACGGTCAGCTCGCTGCCGGCTTCCAGCGCCACGCCATAGCGAGTGCTGGCGCCGAAGTACTGCCGGTTGGCGACCTTGCCGGCGGCAGTCATATGGCCGTCGGCCACCATTTGCGTCGGTGGCAGGATTTGGATCTTCTCAGGCCGGATGGAAAAGGTCGCCGGCCGGCCGGCGACGCGCTCGGCGGCCGACCCTGACAGCAGGTTGGAGACGCCGACGAAGCCGGCGACGAACTCGGTTTGCGGGCGGTCGTAGATTTCCTGTGGCGTACCGATCTGCTCGATGCGGCCGTGGTTGAACACCGCCAGCCGGTCGCTCATCGATAAGGCCTCGCCCTGGTCGTGCGTCACGTACACGAACGTGATGCCGACCTGGCGCTGGATCGCCTTCAACTCGACCTGCATCTGCTCGCGCAGCTTCAGGTCGAGCGCGCCGAGCGGCTCGTCGAGCAACAGCACCGCCGGCTTGTTGACCAGGGCGCGGGCCAGCGCCACGCGCTGGCGCTGGCCGCCGGACAGCTCGCTCGGTTTGCGGCCGCCGAGCCCGCTCAGCTTGACCAGTTCGAGCAACTCGCCGGCCAGGCGGGCGCGTTCGGCCGGCGCCACGCCGCGGATCATCGGGCCGTATTCGACATTGGCCTGCACCGTCATATGCGGAAACAGGGCGTAGTCCTGGAACACGGTGTTGACGTCGCGGGCGTAGGGCGGCACGCCGGCCACGTCGTCGCCGTGGATCGAGATCCGCCCCGAGTCCGGCTGGTCGAAGCCGGCGATCAGGCGCAAGCAGGTGGTCTTGCCCGATCCCGAAGGCCCGAGCATCGAAAAGAACTCGCCGTCGGCGATGTCAAAGCTGACCCTGTCGACGGCGCGCACCGCGCCGTAGTGGCGGCTGACGTCGGCGAAGACGACCGCGGATGTCACGTGCGCGGGCCCGAAACCGGACGGGACCGGCGACAGGCGCCGCCGGCCCGCGAGCGACCGCCGTTCAGCGGCCGCCGAGGATGGCGATGTAGTCGGACACCCAGCGGTAGTACGGCACGCAGGTCCGCCCGCCGCCGCAGTTCGCCACCGGCGTGCGCCAGAACGAGATGCGCTCGAACTGGGTGTATCCGTGGTTCTCGCAGCCCTTGTCGGTCAGCAGCGCATTGCCCTTGCAGGCGGCGGGCACCACCGGCACCGAGCCGAACCAGGCGGCCAGGTCGCCCTGCAGCTTGGCGTTGACCGAGTGCTCCATCCACATGTAGGCGCAGTTGGGATGCTTGGCGTCGAC
Source organism: Vineibacter sp. (assembly GCA_035249115.1). Classification (GTDB taxonomy): domain Bacteria; phylum Pseudomonadota; class Alphaproteobacteria; order Reyranellales; family Reyranellaceae; genus Vineibacter. The sequence continues at coordinate 2,851 of DATFGV010000411.1, read as the reverse complement.
GTGCAGCATCGTCGTGTCGGCCCAACCGGTGGCGCCTTCCTCCGGCACCACCGAGGCGATCGGCTGGTTCTTCGACTTCAGCAGGTTGACCTGGAAGCCCCAGGACGACGAGGCGGCGACGCCCTCGTTGGTGAAGTCGTCGATCTGCACGAAGGCGTCGTGCCAGTAGCGCGCCACGATCTTGCGCTGGCCACGCAGCAAGTCGAGCACCGCCTTGTATTGTTTGTCGTCCAGCGAGTAGGGGTCGGTGATTCCCAGGGCCGGCTCGTGCTTCTTCAGATAGAGCGCCGCGTCGGCGATGTAGATCGGTCCATCGAACGCCTGCACACGGCCCTTGTTCGACTTGCCGTCGGGCAGGGTCATCTCCTTGAACACCACGTCCCAGCTCTTGGGCGGCTTGTCGCCAAACACCTTGGTGTTGTAGGCGAGCACGTTATAGCCCCATTGATAGGGCACGCCGTAGTGCTTGCCGTCGACCGTGTGCCACGGCGCCTTCTGCAGGCGCGGGTCGACGTTCTGATAACCCGGCACCAGCGCCAGGTTGATCTCCTGCACCCGCTTGCCGGCGATCAGCCGCAGCGAGGCGTCGCCCGAGGCGGTGACGAGGTCGAAGCCGCCCTCGTTCATCAGCGCCACCATCTCGTCCGAGGTGTTGGCGGTCTTTACCCGCACCTTGCACTGGGTCTTCTTCTCGAAATCGGTGACCCAGTCGAAACTCTTGTTGGTGTCGCCGCGCTCGATATAGCCGGGCCAGGCGACGATATCGACGAAGCCCTCGCCGGGACCGACCTTGTCCAGCGGCTTGGCCGACGCGGCGGCCAGCAGCGCCACGATGGCCGTCGAGCCCACCACGCACGACGCGAACGCCCGATGCCCCTTGAGCACGAACATGGGTGCCTCCTCCTGCCTGTTGACGATGGCTGCAGATGTTCTTGGTTGGGCGGCAGCCTAGGCCCGCACCCCGGCAATTGCAAAATCTGAAAAACTCGGCCTCGCTATCGGGAAAATTGATGTGTCGGGGCGGGTCAGCGGCCGCGCCCCCGCGCATGCTCGCGCGCCAGATCGATGAAGGTCTCGGTCGGAGCCGACAGGGGCGAGCCACGCCGCCAGGCGAGGCCGACGTCGACGGTGGGCAAGGGATTGCTGACGGCGCGGGCCTCAAGCCGATCTCCCTCGAGCGACCAGTGACGAAACGCCATGTCCGGCAGGATGGCGATGCCGGCGCCGGTGGCGACCAGCGAGCGGACCGCCTCCACTGAGGCGGTGTTGAGCACGATGCGCGGCTGCAGGCCCGCCCTGCGCCACCACGCCTGCGCCGTCGCCGCCATCTCGTCGATGGTCAGCAGGATCAGCGGTTCGGCGACGACGTCGGCCAATGCCACCTCGTCGGCGTGCGCCAGCTTGTGGTTGGAAGGCAGCCACAGCCGCCATTGCGAGCGCACGATGGTCTCGGTTTCCAGCGCGTCGCGGTCTTCCAGGTTGGACACCAGCATGATGGCGATATCGAGCTCGCCGTTGACCAGCAGGTGCTCGATGAATGGTCGATCATCCTCGAAGACTTGCACGCTGACAGCGGGAAAGACGCGGCGGAAGCGCGCCAGCAAGTCGGCGAGGAAATAGCCGGCCACCATGTTGGTGACGCCGAGGTTGACGTGGCCGCTGACCGCGTGCGAGCCGGTTTCCAAGGTGCGGCGCGCGTCGGCCACGGCGGCCAGGATGCTGTGCGCGTGACGCAGGAACTGGTGCCCCAGGTGCGTCAGCGATACGCCCTTGGAATGCCGCACGAACAGCACGGCGCCGGTCTCCTCCTCCAGCGCCTTGATCGCCTCGGTGATGCCCGACTGCGAGATGCCGACCGACGCGCCGGCCGCCGACACCGAGCCGGCTTCGGCGACGGCGACGAAGTAGCGGATCTGGCGCAAGGTGATCATGCGGCCATTATCCGGCCGCGATCGGACGCGGCAACTCTACCGTTCTGTCTAGGCCGCCAGGCCACCAACGGATACGACCGGTCGCCGGTCGGCGCGCGCCGCGATCAGCTTGCGGGCGGCGTCGACCCGGCCATCCTTGACGTAGGCGGCCACCAGCGAGTGTTCGACCAGGTCGCGCTGGGCGCGGCTGCCGCCGATGCGCACGGCCTCGGCCAGCGCCTTTTCCAAAGTGTCGATCGCCGCAGTCCAATCACCCTTCTCGTAGGCGGCGAAACCGGACACGATCGCCGGAACGACGCCGCCGGCGGGATAGCGGTTGGATCCGACGCGATCGTGCAGCTCGCCGAGGATGCGCTCGACATTGGCGTCATCGCCGCCGGCGATGCAGGCCAGCCCGCAATGCACGTCGCCGAAGGCGAGGCCGGTCTTGGGGAAGTAGCGCAAGCAGTACTCGCGCAGCTCCGACCACAGTTGCTTGTCGCGCGCCTGGCCGGCCAGTTCGGCGCGCCACAGGAAGGCGACCGAGTCGGTGCTGGAGTTGATGAACGGTCCCCACGAACCACCGGGGTGCACGCCGGTGCGATAGACCCGCCAGGCGTCGTCGATGCGGCCGACGGTCAGCGCGAACAGCGCGATGTGCCAGGAGATGTGGCAATGCATCAGCCCCTCGCGCGGGTAGCCCGCCAGCCAGCCCTCCAGGTAGTCGAGCGCGGTACTGTTCTCGCCCAGCTCGTAGAGCACATGCGCCTTGATGTGCGCGCTATGGGCGCTCTTCGGGTTGGCCGTCAGGCTGCGCTCGATCAGCCTGCCGGCTTCGTCCAGCCGGCCGAGCTCCTCGAGCGCGAAGGCGTAGACCATCTGGAACCACCAGTCGTCGGCGAGGTGCGGCTTCAGCGCTTCGAGGAAGTCGAGCTGTTCCG
>DATFGV010000410.1:0-3152 GCA_035249115.1 Vineibacter sp. | reverse complement strand
GATGGTTGACTAACGCCGGCGGCGCGCGACTCCAGTCCCGCGTCTTTGCCTGCCACTTCGCATGACGCGTCACTGGAGTGACGTGCCCCAGCGCGCCACCTTCCCCACTTCGTGGCAAGGCCCTCAATCGCCCAGCAGCTTGCCTTTGCGGTCGGGCAGCTTGTCGCGGCCGGCGATCTTGGCGACCCGGTCGCCCGAGCGCACCAGGGTCGGGATACAGCGGGCGAACAGCACGCCGGCGACGCGGGTGCGCAGCTCGGCGCGCGCTGCGCCAGGCGCGGCGGTCAAGTCAACCACCGCGCCGACCACGTCACCGGGCGCCACCAGCGCGCCAGGCTCGACCGAGGGTAGCCACAGACCGGTACACGGCACCTTGACGACATCGACTCCCTCCAGTGGCGTCGGCGTGCAGCTGCTGGCCGGCGGATCGGGTGGCGTGCCGGCGATGGCACCGCGCACCTGCAGCCAGGCGATGAGCGCCGCCGCGTCGCCTGATGCGGTCGCGTCGTCGATGTCGCGCTCGCCGCGCAATTCGACCGTGGCCGCGAGGCAGGCGTCGGGCGGGATCGGCCTGTCGAGCCAGGTCTCGGCCAGCCGCCACCACGGGCCGGTGAGCGCCTCGTCGAACGGCACGTCGCCGGAATCGGTCGCGGTCAGCACGGCGGCGGCGCCCAGCCGCGCCGCCAGATCGGCGAAGGCGGCGGCATGGTGCGGCATGAGGTAGAGATGCAGTGCCGCCTGTTGATCGCAGTGCAGGTCGAGCGCGATGTCGGCGTCGGCCGCCTGGCGCAGCAGGATCAGCTTCAGCGTCTCGCTTTCTTCCAGCACCGCCTGCTCGTCCAGCAGGCGCCGGATCTCGGCGCGCACCAGCGCGACATTGGCTGCGGCATCGTCGCCCAGCCGGTCCTTCACCGCTTCCGCCAGCGGTTGACGCAGGTCGACGAAGCCGCGGTTGAAGTTGCCGGCGCCGTCGAGCGCGAAGCGGCCGACAAGGTGACCGCCGACATGCTGCGCCAGGCCGATCGGATTGGCGAACGGTGCGATGGCGATCTCGCCCCGGATCGCGCCGTCGCGTTCCGCCACCGCCAGACTGGCCAGCAGGTGGTGCAGCACCAGAACGCCCGGCAGCTCGTCGGCGTGCAACGCCGCCTGCAGCCAGACCTTGGGCCGCGCCCCGGGCGTGCCGAAGCGGTGCACCATCAGGTGGCGTTCGCTGCCGGGCGCCGGCGCCGGCAGGGCGAAACGGTCAATGCGAGGCATGGGCGGACACCGTCAAGGTTTGCGCGCCACCAGCAAGGTGAACATGCCGGCGATCAGGTTGCGGTCGAGGTCACGGAAGCCGGCGCCGGTCAGCAACGCCTCCTGCTCTTCGCGGGTCGGCACGACATTGCCCCAGGTCACCTCGGCGTAGCCGGTCTGGATCGAAAAGGCATGCTCGGGCTGGCGCAGCTGGGCGTGGCTCGAGGGATAGGTCTCGTCGAGGATGAACAGGATGCCGCCCGGCTTCAACGCGCGGAAAGTTTGCGCCATCACCTCGGCGCGCGCCACAACCGGGATCTCGTGCAGCACCTCGAACATCGTCGCGATGTCGAATCCGGCCTCGGCTTGCGCCGCCTCGCCACCGACCAACGCGACGCTGACCCGGTCGGCGAGACCGGCGGCGGCCAGCCGCTCGCGTGCCGCGGCGATGGCATGCGTGTCGACATCGACGCCGTGGCAAGTCACCTGCGACCAGGCCTGGGCGATGCGGATCATCCAGCCGCCGGCGCCGCAGCCGACGTCGAGCAGTCGGCAGCCCGTCTCGAGCCGCTGGCGAACGTCCGGAACACCGGGCAGCAGGCGGCGCGCCGCAAAGTCCTGCAGGCCCGCCGTGGTGTCGGCCACAAGTCCCGAGAAGCCGGCACCATGCTCCTGAAAGCTGAAGGCGCTGCCGTCGCGATAGCGCCGCGCATGGTCGGCGAGATCCGGCCCGCCATGGCGCTGCAGCACCGTCAGGTAGGCGCCGATATGGCGCGGATCGCCGCGCGCCACCAGGATCTCGCGCATGAACGGCGCCAGGCGGAACTTTTCGGTGCCGTCGGCGTCTAGCAGCTCATGGGCGCAGGCCGTGCGGCACCAGGTCGTGACATAGGGAGCATGCAGCCCAAGCTCGGCCGCGAGCTCGGCCGGCGCCGCCACGCCGTGCCGGTCAATGGCGTCGAACAGGCCGGCCTCGATGCCGGTCGCCATCAGGTGTGTCGCATGGAAGCCGCGCACGTAGTTCCACACCAACGCCGACTGGCGCTCGGCGCTGACGTTATCTGGCGATGGCGAGGCGGTGGCCATGCGCTGCTCCTTGCGGCTTGGCCAGCGCAGCATCGCGCAGGCCCGCGGCCGCTGTCCATGACGGCGCGGACCCGACCAGCCTCGTTCCAGCGGGGAGTGGCCACTCTTAGATCGCGCGCCGCGGCGGACACTGACACATTGTGGACACGATTGCGGTCGAGCGTCGCTACAGTATCCCCCCAATCAGAAGCGCAAGGAGGCTGCCATGAAGTCATTCTGGTCCGTCCCGTTGGCCATGGCGTTGGTTGTCGCCGCCACCGGCCTGTCGTCGGCGCAGCAACCCTATCCGACGCAGTTCGCCAATCAATGGACGAACGGCTGCCTCAACTCGTGCCAGACCAACAGCCTTTTCAGGGGGAAGGAGCGCCTGTGCCCGTCCTATTGCGGCTGCGTCGTCCAGCAGGCGCAGGCCAGCGTTCCGTTGGAGATGGCGATGCAGGCGGAGAAGGACCTGGCGGCCAAGAAAAACACACCTGAGGTGCAACGCGTCAACGACGTTGTGCGTCAGTGCCAGACCCGCGTCCTGGGCCCGGCCCCGGCAGGGAAGCCGACGACCAACGTGGCGCGCTAAGCTGGCTCAGTACTTCACCGCCATCCGGGCATTGGGTGCGGCGTACTCCAGCAACCGGCCGGCCTTCATCTCCATGGCGTCACGGCGGCGCAGAAGGCGGGCCTGCACCGGCGTGATCAACGGATAGTGGCGGCTGTCGTCGACCCATTCGGCGACGTCGAAGCAGTTTTCCTCGCGGCCGACCCAGAGCATTGGGTCGATGCGACGCAAGTCGTAGGCACGCGAGTAGCGTCGCAGCGTCTTGCAGTCGCGCAGC
>DATFGV010000409.1:0-2779 GCA_035249115.1 Vineibacter sp. | reverse complement strand
CCGGCTGCGTGGTGGCCGGACGCCTGGCCGACACGTTCGGCAAGGCCCGCGTCGCCCGTGTCGCGCTGGCGCTGTCAGGGGCCTGTTGCGTGGCGACGACCGCCGTCTTCGGACGCCACCCGGCCTGGCTGTTCCTGCTGGTCGCCGTCTGGGGCTTCGCCGTGGTCGCCGACTCGGCGCAGTTCTCGGCGCTGGTCAGCGAGCGCGCCCCGGCTGACGCTATCGGCACCGCCCTCACTCTGCAGACCTCGATGGGCTTCCTGCTGACGATGGTGACCATCGACGTCCTGCCCCGCGTCGCCGCGGTCGTCGGCTGGCAGTACGCCGCCTGGCTCCTCGCCTTCGGCCCGATCGCCGGGTTCGTGGCGATGGGGCGGCTTGGCGGCAGGACGCAGGTCTAGGGCCGCCGCGGAGGCAGAGCTAAAGTTCTGCCCTACGTGCATCGAGCTGTCACAGCGCAGCCCTCGTAGGGCAGCCCTCGTAGGGCAGCCCTCGTAGCACCTGTCTTGCGTGTCAAGCGGGCTGCCAGGGCCGCTGGGCTTTGACCATCGCATTGAGGATGGTGAGGAGCTTACGCATGGCGGCGACGGCGGCGACTTTGGGCGGCTTGCCGGCGGCGCGCAAGCGCTGATAGAAGGCGCGGATGACGGGGTTCCAGCGCGTGGCGACGCGCGTGGCCATGTAGAGGGGTCCGCGGACGGAGGCCCGTCCGCCCCACGTGACGCGCGGGCCCGTGCGCCGACCGCTGTCGCGATTGAGCGGCGCGACGCCGACCAGGGCGGCAATCTGCTGCCGCGAGAGGCGGCCCAGCTCGGGCAGCTCGGCCAACAACGTCGCGGACGTGGTCGGGCCGATACCGGGCACCGACTGCAGGAGATCATCCTGCGCGCGCCACACCGGACTCTCGCGGATCGTCGTCCGCAATTCGTCGGTGGTCGCCTTCAAGCGCTGCTCGAGAAAATGGATGTGCGTCTGCACGTCGTGCTTGACGCGGCCGTGGGCCACGAGCAGCCGATTGCGCTCGGCGCTCAGCATCTCCACGAGCTGCCGCCGCCGCGCGACCAGCGCGGTCAGATCCTGCTGCGCCGCGTCGGGGAGCGGCCGCGGCTCGGGGCGGACGTGGGCCGCAAACCGCGCCAGCACGTCGGCATCCAACGCCTCGGTCTTGGCGAGGCGGCCGATCGCCTTGGCAAAGTCCCGCACTTGGCGCGGATTGACGACCGCGACCGGCAGGCCGGCCAGCGCCACGGCCGCGGCGACGTCCGCTTCATAGCCGCCGGTCGCCTCGAGCACGATCAGGGCCGGCGCCAGCGGCCGGAGGTGGGCGATCAGCGCACTCAGGCCGGTCTCATCGTGGGGGAACCGCCGCGCCGACGTGGCCGGCTCCGTGGCGAGATCGAGATGGGCTTTGGCGACATCCAAGCCGACGTAATACGAGGCAGCAGGCATCATCGGCGTCCTCCACACCGCACGCGCCCTCCCTTGCCTGATGCGGGGTCTCTCCCCGGGCACCTGTACGGGCTCTGGCGGCCATGGCCGAGCGCCACGCCCTCGCTACGAACGGGCTCCGCGGCCCAAGGGCAGCAGCGGGCTGTGGCGCTCGGTGATCGCCACCAAGATACAAGGGCAGCACTTTAGGGCTGCCGCAAGGCGAGCAAAAGCTCTCTTACGGACCCGCCTGGGAGGCAGAGCTAAAGCGAATCGGCGCGATCTCGCGCGCCAGCAGGACGAACAGCCCGTAGCCGATGAGCGGCAGGATCCCGGCCAGGACGAACGGGATGGTGAACGAGCCGTAGGCGTCGACCAGGGCGCCGGTCGCCGACATGAACAGGATGGCGCCGAGGCCGCCGCCAAACGCGGTGATGCCGTAGACGGTGCCGACGAATCGTGGCGGCACGATGTCGCCCGGGATGGTCTGGGCGGTCGTCGCCCAGGCGCCGTGGCCGAGCGTGGCCAGGCTGATGAGCAGCACGAAGCCGAGCGGCGTGGGCGCCAGGATCGCCGGCAGGCTGGCCACCAGGCACAACGCGCTCACCAGCATCACGATCTTCCGTGCCGGATCGAGCCTCCACCCGCGCTTCATCAGCAGCGACGACACCCAGCCGCCACCCACCTTGCCGAGATCGAAGGTCAGGAACGGGATGATGAGCAGGAACCCGATGTCGATCAGCGACACGTCGCGGTGGTTGCGGAGGTAGATCGGCAGCCACGTGAAGTAGAACCAGCCGGCCGGCTCCTCCAGGAAGCGCGCCAATGCGACGGCGAGTACGAGGCGCTGCTTCAGGAAGAACGACCAGGGCACCTGCTGACCGGGCGCCACCGCCGCCTGCTCGCCCCGGCACGACAGGATGTGGGTCCGCTCCGCCTCGCTCAGCCGCGGGTTGGTTTCGACCGGCCGGTAGTAACGCCGCCACAACGGCAGCCACAGCAGCCCGGGAATCGCCACGATCAGGAACGCTGCCTGCCACCCGAACCGGGTGATCAGGAACGCCGCCACCACCGGCGTGATCATCGCGCCGACCGCCGAGCCGCTCTGGAAGAGGCCGACCGCGGTGGCGCGTTCCTTGGGCGGGAACCACTCGGCGCACACCTTGGTGCCGCCCGGGAAGTTGACCGATTCGGCCATGCCGAGGACGAAGCGCAGCGCGCTGAACTGGAAGACGGAGCGGCCGAGCGCGGTGAGACCGGTGACCACGCTCCAGATGAACACCGCCAGGGTCAGGCCGAGGCGGGCGCCGACGCGATCCACGAACGGCCCGGCGACGAGCTGTCCAATGGT
>DATFGV010000408.1:0-2929 GCA_035249115.1 Vineibacter sp. | reverse complement strand
ACGGTCGCCGCCTCAGCGATTACCTGACCGCGCTGCTGGGCAGCGGCGGCATTTTCCATCGCCAGGCCAAGACTGTTGGCCATGGCGACGTAGGTCATTCCCATCGCGACCGACGGCGCCTCGCCAACCGCGATCAGCGCGGCGGAACCCGCCGATTCCGGCATCGGCTACACTCCGATCACCGGCCGGCAGACACCGCGCCGGCGTTTATTCTCAACCCTTGCCCACCTGGTTCGGGGTCTTGCTGTGCTGGCCCCTGCCGTACCTGCCGAGGCCCTTGGGCGGGAGGTTGCTGCTGTCGATCGCGGCCGTGCCCTTGCCGGTCGATCCGGTGTCGATCGTCAGCAGCGTGCCGACGCCCTGCGTCGTCGACGCCTGCATGGTGACGTAGGATTGCTGCTGGTTGTTGGTCGCGTTGTGGGCCGCGTTCGACAGCGCCTGGCCGGTGGCGACGAACAGATTGCCCATCCCCACCGCCGGCGCGTCGCCGACCACCTTGGTGTTGGCCTGCGAGATCGAGTCGGTGATCTGGTCGTTGATTGCCGTTGGAAAAGCCATGGTCGATACTCCTTGATCCTCGTTTGCGGGTCAGATCCCGGCGCCGCGATCAGCCTCCCATTTTCTTCGCCGCGGCCCCGAGCGAGGCCGTGTCGAGCGAATAGAGCAAGGCGACCCCGGCGGTGGCCGCGGCCTGCGCGGTCACGTACATCTGCTGTTGCGCCATCGTCGCATTGTGGGCGGCGTTCGCCAGCGCCTGGGCCGTCGCCTGGTACAGATTGCCCATGGCGATGGCGGGCGAGCTGCCGAGCGCCTGCACGTTGGCTTGCGTCACCGAATCCGTGATCTGGTCGTTAACGGCGGTCGGATAAGCCATAGGTTACGTCCTTGAACCTCGCGTTATGCTCGGCCGGCTCGGCGCCGGCCGGGATCTCAGCCGGCCTTCAGGATGTCCTCCGTGGCGATGCCCGTCGCGGCGGTGTCGAGCGCGTAAAGCGTCGCCACGCCCATGGTCGTCGCCGCCTGGGAGGTGACGAAGCTCTGCTGCTGGGCGTTGGTCGCGTTATGGGCGGCATTGGCCAGCGCCTGGGCGGTGGCCTGATAGAGATTGCCCATCGCGATCGCCGGCGCGTCGCCGAGAACCTTGGTGTTGGCCTGGGTGATCGAGTCGGTGATCTGGTCGTTGACGGAAGTTGGGAAAGCCATGGCGAAAATCCTCGCTTAGCTGGGGGTTATCCTAATGGCCCGGTTGGAATGGCTCAGGAGCCGAGGCCTTTGACCGAATTGCCGCTCTTCAGAATGTCCTCGGTGGCGATGCCGGTCGAGGCGGTGTCGAGCGAATAGAGGGTGGCGACGCCCATCGTCGTCGCCGACTGGGCGGTGACGTAGCTCTGCTGCTGGGCGTTGGTGGCGTTGTGCGCGGCATTGGCCAGCGCCTGGGCGGTGGCCTGATAAAGGTTGCCCATCGCGATCGCCGGCGCGTCGCCGAGGACCTTGGTATTGGCCTGGGTGACGGAGTCGGTGATCTGGTCGTTGACGGCGGTTGGGAAAGCCATTGTCGATTCTCCTAGGCTGCGTTCACCGATCGCAGTCGATCGAGGGAACGGGCCCGAGAATAAGCCGCCGCCTGGGAGGAAGATTGGTCGAATCCGTGGAATATCCCGCCCGGATGCGCAATCCGCGCCGCGCGACCCGGCACAATCGCTCAATCCGGTCTTTTCGCTGATCGCCGCCGACTCGACTCTTCTTGCGCGCGACTTGCGAGAGGAATACGCTTTTTCGGGGAGACGGAAGATGACGGCACGGAGACCTTCACCGTCACTGTCCGTGGATGTTCGCGACGTTCAGGACCGGGTCGTCGACAACGCCGCCGTCGCGTTCAAGCCGGACGGGCGCAAGACCAAGCCGGTGCCGCTGCCGTTCGATCCGCACACCGGGCTCTACGCGGCGGCGGTGCCGGCCGGCTCCGGCATGCTCTCGGTCGAGCACCGCAAGCTGGCGGCGCAGACGCGCGACATCGCGATCGGCGCGGCGCCGGCGAGCGAGCTCTTCATCCTCGGCGCGCGCGGCGCCACGACCTTCTTCCGGGGCAAGGTGCGGGTGCCGGTCACCGCCGAGCCCGGCCTGATCGGCGTGACTCTGACGCAGGAGGCGCGGCTCCGCCAGGATTCCGGCGCCCGGCTCGCGGCGGAGCTCAGGATCGAGCCGCTCCCGACGAACGAGATCGTCGCGCGCGCGGGGATGCTGCTGCTCAAGGTGCCCGCCCGCTCCGTGGCCCGGGTGCTGGAGCGGCTGATCCGCCACCAGCTGGTCGCGCATGCCGGCGCGGTCGTCACCCGCGACGAGGACGGCTTCAGCCATCTCACCCGCGACGTCGTCGTCGCTTTTCGCGGGCCGCGCGGCGACCAGGTCCGAGCGATCGCGGCGGACTGCGGCTACCGGGTCGAGCGCGCGCTCGCTTATGCGCCGAGCGCCTACGTGCTGCGCTGGGGCAAGCCGGCGAGCCTCGACATTCTCGACAGCATCGAGCGGCTCGCCGCGCGCGACGAGGTGGCCTGGGCGGAGCCGAGCCTGGTGGTGGCGCCGGGCGTCGATGCGGTCACGCCCAACGACTATCTCTGGCCCGGCCTGTGGGACCGCCGGCTGATCGGCGTCGACGACGCCTGGCAGGCCCTCCAGGACGCCGGCAAGCCGGCGTTCGGCGATCCGGGCATCCTGCTCGCGGTCTGGGATTCCGGCACCCAGTCCCTCGGCGGCGTGCCGACCAACCTCGATTTCACCGGCAATGTCAGCAACGGCCAGCCCAAGCTGCTCGCCACTTTCGACTTCAACGCGATGGTCCCGAACAACGACAATCCGTGGAACGTCCACGGCTCCGGAGTCGCCGCGGTCGCGGCGGCGGCGGCGAACAATCCCTCGCCGGTCCCAGGCA
>DATFGV010000407.1:0-3279 GCA_035249115.1 Vineibacter sp. | reverse complement strand
AATATTGCATCGTCCCTGCTCACGGCCTCAGGCCGCGGCAGGCTTGCCGCCGACGGCGCCGTCGCCGCCAACGCGACGATAGATGTGCCCGATGTGTCGTTATTGAATGCCGTCGTGCAGTGGCCTATCGCCGGTTCGGCGCGGTTCAACGCGTCGCTGAGTGGCACGCGTGACAAGCCGGCGGTGACGTTGGAGTCCACGATGCGCGACGCCGCCGTGGCGACGGTGCCACAGGCGTTGATCGCGCCGGTCGTTACCGCCACCGTCAGCGGCAGCCTCGACCGGCAGGGTGCCTGGCGCCTCGAAAAGGCGACCGTCACCTCGGACGCGATGTCGGTTCAGGCCAGCGGCGCCGGCCGCCATTCCGATGGCAAGCTCGACGTGGCCTTCACGTTGCCCAAGCTGGAAGCGCTTGATCCGCATGCTGCCGGCAGGCTGAGCGGCGACATTCGTGTTGCGATCACCGGCGATCAACGCACTGTGCGGTTGAAAGCGCAGCTCGCCGAGGCTCGGGTGGACCAAGCGGCCATCGAACACCTCGGCCTTGATGCCAACATCGTGCTGCGCCAGGACGGATTCGACGCCACGCTGGACATGGATGGCGCCAGCGGCGAGCAGCCGCTGCGGGCCCACGGCCGCGTCATGGCAACCGCCGGTGAACGCCTGCTGATCCCGTCCCTGGAAGCGTCGCTGGGCACTACCAGCCTGTCGATCCGGGATTTGGCGGTCGATCGAACATCAGCAACCGGGTCGGCACGTCTGGTTGTTGAGGACCTGAAGCAACTGGGCGCCTTGGCACATCAGCAGACGGCAGGCCGCCTGGAGGTGACCGTCGTGCCCGATCCCGAGGCCAATGGCAGCCAGCTGAAGATCACGATGCGCGGATCGGACCTGGCATTCCAAGACACCGCTATCGGCGCGTTGGACGGAGACGCTACGCTCGCCGATCCACTCGGGCGGGCAGCCTTCGACGCCAGCCTTTCGGCCAAGGGCCTGCGCGGCCTCGACGACTTCCGCACATTGGCGCTCAAGGCGGCCGGCGATCGAACGGCGCTGACAGCGACGGTCGACCTTTCCGGCACCAGCACGAGCGCCAGCAGCACGTTGAGGGCCAGGTTCGAGGACACCGGAACGGTCGTCGACATCGAGGCTCTCAAGGGAACCCGCGCCGGGCGGCCTTTCGCGCTCGCGCAGCCGGGTCGGCTGCGATACGCCGGCGGGCGCATGGTCGTTGAGCCGCTGCGGTTGACGGTCGCCGGCGGCCAGGTGCGGGTCGCCGGCGTGGTCGATGTCCGCGACAGCGATCTCGCCATCGATCTCGCCGCCTTATCGCTGGCCGATCTGGCGGGACTGGCCGGCGTGGACCAGCCGCTCAGCGGTACTTTGCAAGCGCAACTGCGCGTTCGCGGCGACGCCGCCAACCCTCGCATTGAAGCCACCTACGCCGTCCGCGATGCCCGGCTGCGCCGAATCGAAACGGCATCGGTGCCGGCCATCGCGCTCACCGGCAAGGCCGCCGTCGCCAATCGCGACCTGACAGCCGAGGCGCAGCTTGCGGTGGGTGGCGGCAACGTGGCGCTCAGTGTCAGCGCCCGTTTGCCGGCGCAGGTCGGCATGCCGGACGGACGCATCAAGCTTACCGGCCCGCTCGACCTGGCGATCTTCGCCAGCCTGCTGGGACCCGACATCCAACAAGTCGGTGGCCGTGCCGTTCTCGACGTGACCATCAGCGAGCGGGCCGGCAGGCTTGCCGGCACGGGCACCGTGCGGCTCGAGGGACTGGCGCTGGCGCTGCCGTCGGAAGGTCTGGTGCTGTCGCAAGGCACTGGCCTTATCCGCCTGGCAGACGACAAGATCGTTATCGAGCGTCTCGCCTTCCCGGCGGTCGGCAAGGGCGACATTGCGATGAGCGGCGAGGTGCGTCTCGACCGAACGCTCAGCTGGCCGCTCGACCTCCGCTTCGAGACCCGCAACGCGCGCCTCGTCAATCGCCGCGATCTGGTGGCGGAGTTGACGTCGACCTTGCGGCTAAGCGGTTCAGCCGCCGAGGGCCTAAGCCTGCAAGGGCCGATCCGCATCGAACGGGCGGCAATCAATGCTGCCATCGGTGGCGTCTCCAAGGCCGTGCCCGCCGTGCCGGTGCGGGAAGTCGGCGCCGGCGCGCCCAAGCGCGTCAAGGCACCGGCGCCGACCAAGCCGCTGGCGCTGGATCTCAAGGTCAGCGCACCGCAAGCCGTCTTCGTGCGCGGCAAAGGCCTCGACGCCGAACTCGGCGGCGAGTTTGCCGTCGCCGGGACCACCGCCAATCCCACGGTCATTGGCGGGCTGCAGATGCGGCGCGGCACCTATACGCTGCTGGGGCGATCGTTGGGTTTCGCGCGCAGCAGCGTTACCTTTACCAGCGTCGACCGAATTGTGCCGCTGCTTGATCTGCTGGCCACGACGCGCAGCGGCGGCATTGCCATCGAGGTGTCGGTGCGGGGGCAGGCATCCGACCCCAAGATCGTCCTGAGTTCGACGCCGCAGCTCCCGCAAGACGAGATCATGGCCCAGTTCCTGTTCGGCAAAGGCTCGGCCGAACTTGGCCCCTCGCAACTGGTCGAGGTGGCGGAAGCCTTGGCCGAGCTCACCGGCACCGCGTCATCCGCCGCGGCGCTCGAGACACTGCGAAAGGCGCTTGGACTGGACCGGCTTGGCATCGCCCGCGGCGGCCAGGCCGGCGGCAATGGGCTGGCGGGGAGCGGCATCGAGGGTGGCCGTTATATCGGCCAGGGCATCTACGTCGGTGGCCGGCAGGGCCTGCAGGGCGATAGTCGCGGCGTGGTCCAGATCGAGGTCATCCCGCACGTCAAGCTCGAGGCCGAAGTCGGCACCAAGTCGACCGGCCGCGCCGGCATCGCGCTGGAGTACGACTACTGAAGATTTGTCGCCTGTCGCAGGCCAGCAAGTCACACCACGATGTTGACGATCCGGTTGGGCACCACGACGACTTTCTTGGCCGGCTTGCCGGCCATCGCCCGCCGCGATTCCGGCAGCGCTAGCGCTGCCGCCTCGGCGACGTCCTTGCCGGCGTCCTTCACCAGGCGCAGCGTCCCGCGCAGCTTGCCGTTGACCTGCACCGCCACCGTCACCTCGTCGTCGGCCAGCAGCGCCGGATCCGGCGTCGGCCACGACGCGTCGGCCAGCAGCCCCTGCCCGCCCAGCATCTGCCACAGCTCTTCGCCCAGATGCGGCGTCATCGGGCCGATCAGTCGCACGAAGAAACCGAGCGTTTCGCGC
>DATFGV010000406.1:0-2003 GCA_035249115.1 Vineibacter sp. | reverse complement strand
GATCAGACCACGCCGCGCCAATTCCTCGGCCAGCGCCTCGACCACCAGTGCGCGGTCGCACAGCGCCGGCAAGGCGCCGGCGCCGTCATAGGCCGGTGCGCCGCCGTCGGCGAAGCCGCGTCGGTCGCCAACCGCGTCGCTGGTCAGCGGCAGCAGCTGTGCCGGCATCGCTCCCTCGGCGGCTTGGCGCTTGTAGCGGTGCACCGCGTGCACGAACCCGCCGATCTGGCTCGCCAGCCGCGGCCCATCGAGTGGCCCGATCAGCATCAGCTCGCCCGCCCGGCCATCGGGCCAGCGCACGGTTTGCCAGTTGCCGCCGGCGACGAAGGCCCGGAACGCCGCCTGCCGCCGGCCGGCGCGTCCGCCGCCGATCTTGCCGCTATGCGCCAGGTACACGATGCCGTGCGGGCCGCGCACCATCGCGCCCGCCAGACGCCGGTCGACGCCGGAGGCCGGCAGGTTGATCTCGCAGGTCGCGCTTTCACCATGGGTCGGCGCATCAGGTGCGACGCCGAACATCAGCTGGTGGCGGCCGACGTCGCGCGTCGCGTCATGGCGCCACCAGAAGCGCTCGTCGCGTAGCCAGACGATGTCGCCGCGCACCGCGCCGCCGCCGTGCCAGGAAATCGACACGCCGCGCACCGTCACGCCCGCCAGGCGCCGACGCAGGCGGCGCACCGCCGCCGCGATCGATCGGGCCCCGCTCAGCACCTCCAGCATGCGCCGACTATAGCGGTGCGACGGCGCCGGCGGAAACCGCGCGGCGGCGTTACGGCTGAGCTTGGGACTTCGTATCGTTGTCCTCGATCTCCGGGATGCCCTTGCGGCGTGCCATCGTTGCCAGCCGGACATAGCGCTGCCGGAACTTCTCCAGTTCGTGTTCGGACAGTTCCTCGAGGTTGAGCAGCGAGTTGTGTGCCTCGGCCGTCGCCCGGATCAGCTCGTCGAGCTTGATCTGCACGGCGACCGAGTCGCGGTTCTGCGTGTGCTGGATCAGGAAGACCACCAGGAACGTGACGATCGTCGTGCCGGTGTTGATCGTCAGCTGCCAGGCGTCGGAGAAGCCGACCAGCGGCCCCAGCGCCGCCCACACCACGACCAGCAGGCAGGCCAGCGCGAAGACCAGTGGCCGACCGACCTCGTGCGCAACGCGGGTCGCGAAATGGGTGAATCGGTCCGATTGCCGCATGGCAATCCCTCCATCAGTTGCACTGTCCCTAAACCTGCTCGCTGCCGACAAAGCCCGCGATGAAGCATTGTCCGCGTTGCGGGTATTGCCGATTTCACCGCGGCCGGTGCTGCGTTCCCGCGCCCGGCGTGATGAACAGCGCCTCGCCCGCCCGATGCACGATGCCGCGGTGCCAGATGCCCTTCGGCACGATGACCGCCTCCCCTGCCCGCAGCCTGACGGTGCGCGCACCACCGGCCTCGTCGAGCACCAGGTCCATCGCGCCGGACAGCAGGTAGACGATCTCGTCGCCGGCCGGGTGCATCTCCCAGTGCGGCCAGTCGTCCGCCATGCGGTTGACCATCACCAGCCGGCCTTCCTCGAGGTCGGTCCGCGCGTCGATGGTCTGCCAGAAGTCGGCACCCACCGGCACGGGTGCCGCCGCCAGCCCGTCGCGCAGATGCACGTAGGTGCCGCCGAGGTCGAATGCGCTGTGGCCTGGATCAGCCATGGATGCCTCGCTGCTTGTGTCCACCGGCGTCTTACGGCATCAGACCGTGGCCGCACAACGCGGCGACGGCAGGCAGCCGAGGAGGCACGGTGATGGCAACGGTTGCGCTGGTGCGCAAGCTCGCGATGGCCCTGCCGGGCGCCGAGGAGAAGGATCATTTCGGCCGGCCCTCGTTCCGGGTCGGCGGCAAGATCTTCGCCACCTTGTGGCCGGCCGAGAAGCGCGCCGTGCTGAAGCTGCCGGCCGACCACCAGACCCTGCTGTTCGAGGCGCAGCCCGACGCGTTCTCGCCGGCGCGCTGGGGCAGCATCGTCTGGACCTTCG
>DATFGV010000405.1:0-29241 GCA_035249115.1 Vineibacter sp. | reverse complement strand
AAGGCGATGATCGACACCTACCCGGACTACAAGGCCGGCGCACCGGGCGCCGACGGCCTCGCCCTGGACAAGCAGAACTTCACCTGGGTGGTCCCCTACCATCCCGGCGCCATCAAGGCGTTCCGCGAGAAGGGCGTGTGGAGCGACGCCGCCCAGAAGCACAACGACGCTCTCCTCGCGCGCCAGCAGGTGATCGCCACCGCCTGGAAAGGCTACGGCGCCGGTGCACCGGCAGATGAAAAGGAATTCGCCGCTGGATGGCTGAAGGCGCGCGCCGAGGCGCTGAAGAAAGCCGGTATGGACGTGATCTTCGAATAAGGGGGCCGACTGCCGGACCGGCGTCGCCCGTCGGGAGGTGATAATGCGCTGGATTGTTCCGCATTCGCTGGCTGGGTTGCTAGTGGGATTGGTGCTCGCGACGCCGGTTGTCGCGCAGGATATCAAGCTGCCCAGCACTTTGACCTGGACCGCCTACGATACCGGCTCGTCGGGCTTCAACATCGCCGTGGCGGTCGGCAAGGCGCTGAAGGACAAGCACGGCGCCGACGTCCGGATCCTGCCGGCCGGCAACGACGTGGCGCGGCTGGGCCCGCTCAAGGGCAATCGCGCCCAGGTGTCGGCGATGGGCATCGGAAGCTACTTCGCTTCGGAAGCGGTGTTCGAGTTCGCGGTCAGGGAATGGGGGCCGCAGCCGATCCGCCTGATGCTGACCTCGACCGACTGCAACGCCATCTCGCTGGCCGTCGCCAAGGACACCGGCGTCAAAGAGGTCAAGGACCTCAAGGGCAAGCGGGTCGGCATCGTCGTCGGCTCGCCGGCGCTCAACCAGAATGCTTACGCCATCATCGCGTTTGCTGGCCTTACCCGCAGCGACGTCAGGCTGGTCGAGTTCTCAAGCTACGGCGCGATGTGGAAGGGCATGCTGAACAACGAGATCGACGCGGCCGTCGCATCGTCCATCTCCGGTCAGGTCAAGGAGGTCGACGCCTCGCCGCGCGGCATCATCTATCCGCCGACGCCGGCTTCGGACAAGGAGGGTTGGTCGCGCATCCACAAGATCGGCCCCTACTTCTATCCCCACAAGGTGACTTGCGGCTCGGGTGGCATGTCGGCGCAGACGCCGGTTGATCTGCCGTCGTATCCCTATCCGATCTTCATGGCCTACGGATCGCAGCCGTCTGATCTGATTCACGCCATCACCAAGGCAATGATCACGACCTACGACGACTACAAGGACGGCGCGCCGGGCGCAGCGGGCCTGGCGTTGTCGCGCCAGACCCTGTCATGGGTGCTGCCCTACCATGAGGGCGCCGTTCGGGCACTCAAGGAAGCAGGCGCCTGGAAGGCGGAACACGAGGCCCACAACCAGTCGCTGCTCAAGCGGCAGGATGCGTTGGCGGCGGCTTGGGACGCGTTCGTCAAGAATGCGCCCGAAGACAAGGCGGCGTTCACCAAGGCCTGGATGGACGCACGCCGGGCGGCGCTGGCCAAAATCGGCCAGGAGGCGATTTTCGAATAGCGGCGCGGCTCGCAGCACCGTCTGCCAGGCGTCTGGTCGCCAGGCAGACGGTCTCACCGGCCCGAAGCGCCGCGGACCAATACCAGGGAGGGTCACGATGAAGCGTTTCTTGGCCCTCGTCGCGATGGTCGCGGCGAGCCTGCCGGCCGCGGCACAGAACATCAAGCTGCCGCAGACGCTGGGAGTCACCGCCTACGACACCGGCACGTCGGGATTCAACATCGTGGTGGCGGTCGGCAAGGCGTTCAAGGACAAGCACGGCACCGAGGTGCGCGTGCTGCCGGCCGGCAACGACGTTGCGCGCCTCAACCCGCTGCGGGTCGGCCGTGCCCAACTATCGGCGATGGGCATCGGCATGTACTTCGCCCAGGAGGGCGTCTTCGAGTTCGCCGTCAAGGACTGGGGGCCGCAGCGCCTACAGATGATCCTCGGCGCCAACGCCTGCAACGGCGTCGGCCTCGGCGTCGCCAAGGACACCGGCGTGCGCGAGGCCAAGGATCTCAAGGGCAAGCGGATCGGCATCGTGGTCGGTTCGCCGGCGCTGAACCAGAACGCTTTCGCCTACCTCGCGTTCGGCGGCCTGACGACGGCCGACGTCAAACTGGTGGAGTTCTCCAGCTTCGGTGCGATGTGGAAAGGCATGGTCAACAACGAGGTCGACGCCGCCATCGTCTCAACCATTACCGGCCAGGCGCGCGAACTTGAAACCTCGCCGCGCGGGCTGGTCTGGATACCGACGCCGCACAAGGACAAGGAAGCCTGGGCACGAATGCACAAGATCGGCCCATACTTCATTCCGCACCTGGCAACCTGCGGGGCCGGTGGCCTGTCGCCGCAGACACCGCTGGAGATGCCGACCTACGGCTATCCGTTGTTCATGGCATACGGTTCACAGGACGAGGCGACGATTCACGCCGTCACCAAAGCGATGATCGTCTATTTCGACCTCTACAAGGACGCGGCGCCGGGCGCTGACGGACTGGCGGTCGGCAAGCAGACCCTGAGCTGGGTGCTGCCGCACCACGCCGGTGCCGTGAAGGCGCTGCGCGAGGCCGGCGCCTGGAAGGCCGAGCACGATGCCCACAACAAGGTGCTGCTGAAGCGGCAAGAGGTATTGGGCACGGCGTGGAGCGACTTCATGAAGACCAATCCCAGCGACGACCGCGATGCGTTCCGCAAGGCCTGGATGGCCGCGCGCAGGGAAGCGCTGGGCAAGGCCGATCTGCCGACAGTGTTCGACTGAGGCCGCGGACGGGGGCGGACCGCAGGGCTATCGCGGATGGCGGTGCTGCTCATCCATACCTTCCCCGTCCGGGCAGGGGATTCACATTTGGCGCTCTATCCCGTCGTCCCGACCAAGGCCCGAAGGGCCGCGTGGAGGGACCTTCCCTCAACAAAGCCGATATCAGTTGTCGAGGCAAGGTCCCTCGACGGAGCCTGCCCCGAGCGAAGTCGAGGGGCCGCGCGTTGCGCGGCTTCGCTCGGGACGACGGATAAATCGCCACATGCGAATGTTCTGCCCGGAGGGAGAAGGTACAAGAAAGCCATATGCGATTGCTCTGGGGCGGATCGCGCGGCGTCGGCGGCGCGCGTTGCGGCCGGGGGAAGGCAATGACTGAGACGGCATCCGGCAAGATCGTCGTCGTGGATCCGCCCGTGCAGGCTGCGCCGGTCGAGGCCGAAACCACCCGCATGCGCACGCTGCACGGCTTCTGGCGGTGGGCGCTGATCGTGCTTACGGCGGTAACCATCTTTCTGTGCGTCAACCAGCAGTTCGGCCTGCGTTTCTTCGTCGGCTTCACGCCGCTCAACACCGAGTATTTCTACCTCCTCATCCTGCTGATGCTGCCCTTCACCTTCGTGATCTTTCCGGGTGGCGGGCGGGCGTCGGTCGATCGGGTTCCCTGGTACGACGCGGTCCTGTTCGTGATGACGGCCGCCGTCTCGGTGTTCCTGATGATGAACATCCGCAAGGCCGCCGAGCTGGGCTGGGAGTTCGGCGGCGCGCCCGATCGAGTGGTGTGGGCGGGCTACGTCATGTGGGCCGTTCTGATGGAGGCGCTGCGGCGCACCGGCGGCTGGAGCCTGGTGCTGAGCGTCGCGCCCTTCACCTTCTATCCGCTGTTCGCCGAGGCAAGGTGGCTGGGGCCGCTGAAGGGCAACCAGTCGACCTGGGAACAGGCCTCGGCCTATCACATGCTGTCGACGGAGAGCCTGCTCGGCATCCCGATCCAGGCCTTTGCCGACACCGTCATCGGTTTCCTGGTCTTTGGCACGGCGCTGATGATGACCGGCGCCGGCAAGTTCTTCATCAACCTGTCCTTCGCGCTGTGCGGCACCTTCCGCGGCGGCGCCGCCAAGGTCTGCGTCTTCGCCAGCGGGCTGCTCGGCACGGTCGGCGGCAGCATCGTGTCCAACGTGCTGACTGCCGGCACGATGACAATCCCGGTGATGAAGAAAACCGGCTTCCGCGCCTCCTACGCCGGCGCCATCGAGGCCTGCGCCTCCACCGGCGCCGTGCTCGCACCGCCGGTGTTGGGC
This sequence comes from Vineibacter sp., assembly GCA_035249115.1. Taxonomy (GTDB): domain Bacteria; phylum Pseudomonadota; class Alphaproteobacteria; order Reyranellales; family Reyranellaceae; genus Vineibacter. Next base: position 25,181 of record DATFGV010000405.1, on the reverse strand, counting down.
GCCACGGCCTTTGTGATGGCGCAGTTCATGAACGTCAGCTACGCCGAGGTGGCGCTGGCCGCCACCTTGCCGTCGGTGCTGTACTATTTCGGCCTGTTCATGCAGGTCGACTCGTACTCGGCGCGCCACAAGCTGAAAGGGATCGCGCGCGCCGAGCTACCCAAGCTGGGCGACGCCATCCGGGAAGGCTGGTACTACCTGTTCGTGATCGTGCTGCTGGTGGTGATGCTGCTGCACTTCAAGCGCGAGAGCCACGCGCCGTTCTACGCCACCGCCCTGCTCGTCATCCTGCACCAGTGGTCCGATCCGTCGCCCTGGACCCGGATCAATACCGCGGCCCTGGTCGGGTCACTGGTCGCGGCCGCCGTGCTGGTGGGACTCGATGTGGCACACGCGCCGCTTTGCGCCATGATCGTCCTGGTCGTGCTGAACGAGAGCTTCACGGGCAAGCGTTGGGGGGCGCGCCGCTGGCTGGCGTTCCTTGACGTCAACGGCAAGACCTTCGTCGAGCTGATCGGCATCCTGGCCGGCTGCGGTCTGCTGATCGGCGCCTTCTCGATGACCGGGGTCATATCGAGCCTCGCCAATGACCTGCTGTCATTGGCCGGCGGCAACGCGCTGCTCCTCCTCGTGATGTGCGCCTTCACCAGCCTGGTGCTCGGTCTCGGGCTGACCACCACCGCCTGCTACATCTTCCTCGCCATCCTGGTGGCGCCGGCGCTGGAGAAGCTCGGCCTCAACAAGATGGCCGTGCACATGTTCATCTTCTACTGGGGCATGCTGTCGTCGATCACGCCGCCGGTCGCCATCGCGTCATTCGCCGCCGCCGGCATCGCCGGTGCGCCGGCGATGCGCACCGGCTGGGAATCGATGTGGGTGGGCAGCATCATCTACTTCATCCCGTTCTTCTTCGTGCTCAGCCCGGCGCTGGTGATCGAAGGCCAGTCGCCGATCGTCGCCCAGATGGTCGCACTGCTCGGCGCGGGTGCAGCACCGGTGATCGACACGCCATGGCCGGATGCGATCTACCTCACCATCATGGCCTGCGTAGGCACGCTGTTCATCTGCGGCGGCATCCAGGGATTCCAGGCCGGCATCGGCGACCTGCGCGGCGCCGGCCTGTTCGAATGGCCGCTACGCGTCCTGCTGGTCGTGGGCGGTCTCGTGCTCGCCACGCCGGGTGGCGGAATCCTGCCGGTCAGCGATGTGCAAATCAAGCTGCTTGGGCTGGCCGTGCTCGTGCCATCCTGCCTGCTGGCGTCGCTGCTGGTGCGCCGCGCGGCGTCGGCGCAAACGGCCTGAGGGAGCCGACCGGTCCCTCGTCGGCAGCAAGGGAGGTTGCGACATGCCCGGCGTTCTGGAAGGTATCCGCGTCCTGGATTTCGGCCGCTATATCGCCGGCCCGTTTTGCGGCGCACTGCTGGGCGACCTCGGCGCCGAGGTGATCCGGATCGAGAAGGTCGACGGCAGCGAGGACCGCTGGGTGACGCCGGTTATCCCCGAAAAGGAGGGCGTCACCTTCCTCCAGATGAACCGCAACAAGTTCGGCCTCACCCTCAATCCGACCAAGCCGGCCGGCCGCGAGATCGTCGCCAGGCTGGTGAAGACCGCCGATGTCGTGGTCGCCAACCTGCCGGCCGACACGCTCAAGGAGATGGGGCTCGACTACGAAGCGCTGTCGGCCATCAACCCGCGCATCATCCTCGCCACCACGTCGATGTTCGGTTCGGAAGGTCCCTACGCGGATCGCGTCGGCTTCGATACCATCGGCCAGGCGATGTCCGGCGCCATGCACCTGTCGGGCTGGGGCGACCGGCCGATGCGGGTGGCGGTGCCCTATGTCGACTTCTCGACCGCCTATCTCAACACGATCGGCGTTCTGGCAGCCCTGGTGGAACGGGAAAAATCGGGCAAGGGCCAGAAAGTCGAAACGGCGTTGTTGAAGAGCGCGCTGAACGCCTCGAACACGCATCTGATCGAGCAGCAGATGATCGAGGCCAACCGCACCGCGATCGGCAACCGCGCCTGGACGGCGGCGCCGTCCGATTCGTTCAAATGCAAAGACGGCTGGATCTACGCCATGACCTTGGGCCAGCCGCTGTTCGTGCGCTGGGCCAGGCTGATGGGCGAGGATAGCTGGCTGACCGACGGGCGCTTCAAGGACGACCTGAAACGCGGCGATCATGGCGAGATGATCAGCGCCCGCATGCAGAAGTGGTGTGACGACAAGACCGTGGCCGAGGCGCTGGCGGCGCTGGCCAAGGCGCGCATCCCGGCCGGACCCGTCTACACACCACAGCAGGCGCTGGAAGACGTGCACGTAATGGACCAGAAGCTGTTCAAGCAAGTCACTTACCCCGGCGCCAACAAGCCGGTGCCGTATCTCGATGAGCCGGTGAAGCTGTCGCGCACGCCGCTGGAGATCCGCATGCGGCCGCCGACCCTGGGCGAGCACACCGAGCAGATTCTCCAGGAAGTCGGTTACTCGAAGGCCGAGATCGCCAAGCTGCGCCAGGACCGGGTGGTGTGACGCCGCCGATCTGGCGGAAAAATCGCCGTTCTGGCACGTTCTTAGGCAACGACTGCCGTTGGCGCCCTTGAATTGGGCGGCGCCACGGACCAGCATGCGCGCTGGCACACTTCTGGCATCGCCTAGTCGCGTACCCAAACCGCGGCGTCGCGCCGCGCGCCGCTCATGGCCAACAGGGAGACACTTTATGTCGCGAGGAACATCGCGTAGGGGCAGATCGCTGATCGGCTTTTCGGCGTCCGTGGCGCTGGCCGCCCTGCTCGGCGGCACTGCGCTGGCGCAGGAAAAAGTGCTGCGAATCGGCATGACGGCGGCCGACATTCCCAAGACCAATGGCCAGCCGGACCAGGGCTTCGAGGGCAACCGCTTCACCGGCATTCCGCTGTTCGACGCGCTGACGCACTGGGATTTGTCATCGGCCGACAAGCCGAGCGTGCTGGTCCCCGGTCTGGCCACCGAGTGGGCGGTTTCAGATGGCGACAAGACCAAATGGATCTTCAAGCTGCGCCAGGGCGTGAAATTCCATGACGGCTCCGACCTGAAGGCGGCGGCGATCGTCTGGAACGTCCAGAAGGTGCTAGACAAGGAAGCGCCGCATTTCGCACCCGACCAGATCGGCGTCACCGTCAGCCGCATGCCGAACCTGGTGTCGGCCAAGGCGATTGACGACTACACCGTCGAGCTGACCACCAAGGAGCCGGACTCCTTCCTGCCGATCAACCTGACCAACCTGTTCATCGCCTCGCCAGCCCACTGGCAAAAGAAGTACGACGCGCTCGGCAGCGTCGCCGACAAGACCGAGCGCGCCAAGCAGGCGTGGGCCGCGTTCGCCGCCGACGCCTCGGGCTCCGGCCCGTTCAAGATGGCGAAGTTCTCCCCTCGCGAGCGGGTCGAGTACGTCGCCAACAAAGACTACTGGGATCCCAAGCGCAAGCCGCAGGTCGACCGGGTCGTGCTGCTGCCGATGCCGGAGGCCAATTCGCGCACCGCCGCGCTGCTGTCGGGCCAGGTCGACTGGATCGAGAACCCGGCGCCCGACGCCATCAAGAGCATCAAGGACAAGGGCTTCGTCATCACCGCCAACGCCCAGCCGCATGTCTGGCCCTGGCAGTTCTCCTTCGCCGAAGGCTCGCCGTGGCTCGACAAGCGGGTGCGCCACGCCGCCAACCTCTGCGTCAATCGCGACGAGCTGAAGCAGGCGCTGAGCGGGCTGATGGAGGTGCCCAAGGGCACCGTGCCACCCGGCCATCCGTGGTGGGGCAACCCCAAGTTCGAGATCAAGTACGACCTCGCCGCCGCCAAGAAGTTGATGACCGAGGCCGGTTATGGCCCCAACAAGCGGCTGAAGATCAAGACCATCACCTCGGCGTCGGGTTCCGGCCAGATGCAGCCTGTGCCGATGAACGAGTTCCTGCAGCAGGCGCTGAAGGAGTGCTACTTCGACGTCGAGCTTGACGTGATCGAATGGAACGCACTGTTCACCAACTGGCGGGCGGGTGCCAAGGACCCGACGTCGCGCGGTGCCCACGCCACCAACGTGACCTTCGCGGCGATGGACCCGTTCTTCGCCATGGTGCGTTTCACCTCGACCAAGACCTTCCCGCCGGTGTCGAACAACTGGGGTTATTTCGGCAACGCCGAGTTCGACGAGCTGATCGCCAAGGCCCGCACCTCCTTCGCCGACAAGGACCGCGACGAGGCGCTGGCCCGCCTGCACGCCCGCATCGTCGAGGAGGCACCCTTCCTGTGGGTCGCCCACGACGTCGGCCCACGGGCGATGAGCGCCAAGATCAAGGGCTTCGTACAGCCCAAGAGCTGGTTCGTCGACCTGGCGCCGGTCAGCATCCAGTAGCTTCAGGAACTGACCTCCCCAGCGAAGCTGGGGAGGTGCCCCGAAGGGGCGGAGGGGAGCCAACGGGGTGTCTCTGTCACGACCACTCCGTCGGCTCCCCCTCCGGCCTTCGGCCACCTCCCCCACTGCGTGGGGGAGACTCTCCGGCGTCGCGGGACGCCGCACGGATCAGGGATGCTGACCTACATCGCCAAGCGCACGGCCTACACTCTGCCGATCATGCTCGGCGTCGCCGTGGTCTGCTTCCTGCTGGTGCACCTCGCGCCTGGCGATCCACTGGTCTCGGTGCTGCCACCAGATGCGTCGGAGTCGCTGCGCCAGCAGCTGATGGCGCTCTATGGTTTCGACCGGTCATACGGCGAGCAGTTCGCCAAGTGGCTGGGCCGGGCGTTGACCGGCGATCTCGGCTCCTCGATCCGCACCAGCCGGCCGGTGATCGTCGAAGTCTCCAAGGCAGTGGTCAACACGCTGTCGCTCGCGGCGCTGGCGACCATCATCGGCTTCCTGCTCGGCACCTTGCTGGGATTCGTCGCCGGCTACTTCCGCGACACCTGGATCGACAAGCTCGCCTCGGCAACGTCGGTGGTCGGCGTATCGGTGCCGCACTACTGGCTGGGCATGGTGCTGGTGATCGTCTTCGCCGCCCAGCTCGGCTGGCTGCCGCCGACCGGCGCCGGTCCCGGCGGTTCGGAGAGTTGGCGGTGGGACTGGGCGCATGTCCAGTACATGGTGCTGCCGGCGATCACCATGTCGGTGATCCCCATGGGCATCATCGCCCGCACGGTGCGGGCGCTGGTGGCCGAGATCCTGTCACACGAGTTCATCGCCGGACTGCGGGCCAAGGGCCTGTCGTCGTTCGGCGTCTTCCGCCATGTCGTCAAGAACGCTGCGCCGACGGCGCTGGCGGTCATGGGCATCCAGCTCGGCTACCTGCTGGGCGGCTCGATCCTGATCGAGACGGTGTTCGCCTGGCCGGGCACTGGCCTGCTGCTGAGCGACGCCATCTTTCAGCGCGACCTGCCGCTGCTGCAGGGCACCATCCTGGCGCTCGCGTCGTTCTTCGTCATCCTGAACCTGGCCGTCGACGTGCTGCAGACCGCGCTCGACCCCCGCATCGCGCGGAGCTGACGCCATGGCGATGACGGCGACAGCCAACGGCATCGAGCCGATCGTCCGCTCCAGCGGCTACTGGATGACGGTGTGGCGGCGCTTCCTGCGCGACAAGGTTGCCATTGCGGCGCTCGTGGTGATCGTGCTGCTGCTCTTGATCGCGATCCTGGCACCCCTGATCGCGCCGCATGACCCCTACAAGGGGATGACCTTGCGCCGGCTGCGGCCGCCCGGCACCGACGGCCATCCGCTCGGCACTGACGAACTCGGCCGCGACATGCTTTCGCGGCTGATTTTCGGCGCGCGGCTGTCGCTGTTCATGGGCGTGACGCCGGTGCTGCTGGCGCTGGTCATCGGTTCGGCGATCGGCATCGCGGCGGGCTATGTCGGCGGCCTGGTCAACACCGCGCTGATGCGCACCATCGACGTGTTCTTCGCTTTCCCGTCGGTGCTGCTGGCGATCGCGTTGTCGGGCGCCATGGGCGCCGGCGTCACCAACGGCCTAGTCTCGCTGACCGTGGTGTTCATACCGCCGATCGCGCGTGTCGCCGAGAGCGTCACCACGGGCGTGCGCGGTCTCGACTACGTCGAGGCGGCGCGCGCGTCAGGCGCCGGCGCCGTCTCCATCATCCGCCACCACATCCTGGGCAACGTGCTCGGCCCGATCTTCGTCTACGGCATGAGCCTGATCGCCGTCTCGATGATCCTGGCCTCCGGCCTCTCCTTCCTTGGCCTTGGCGTCAAGCCGCCGGAACCGGAATGGGGCCTCATGCTCAACACGCTCCGCACCGCGCTCTACAGCCAGCCGCTGCTCTGCGCCCTGCCGGGTGTCATGATCTTCATCACTTCGATTTCCTTCAATCTGCTGACCGACGGCCTGCGCTCGGCCATGGACATCAAGGCATGAGCACGATGCTGGCCGACAAGCCCGCGGCGAGCCGTCCGGCGGACGCCGATCCGCCGCTGCTCGAAGTCCGCGACCTCGTCAAACACTTCCCGATCAAGGGCGGCCTGCTGGGGCTCCAGCGCGGCGTGGTGCGGGCGGTCGACGGTGTGTCCTTCAACCTGCACGCCGGCGAAACCCTCGGCATCGTCGGCGAGTCCGGCTGCGGCAAGTCGACGACCGCTCGGGTGATCATGCACCTGATCCCACCCAACAGCGGCACCGTGCGGCTGGCCGGCAAGGCGCCCGGCGTGGACCTGTCGCTAAAGGCCTTTCGCGCCCAGGTGCAGATGGTCTTTCAGGACAGCTACGCCTCGCTCAACCCGCGCCTCACAGTCGAAGAGTCGATCGCGTACGGCCCGAGCGTGCATGGGCTGGCCGGCGGCGAGGCGATCCGCCGGGCGCGCCGCCTGCTCGACCGTGTCGGGCTCGATCCGGTGCGCTTCGCCGGCCGCTACCCGCACGAGCTGTCCGGCGGCCAGCGGCAGCGGGTCAATATCGCCCGCGCGCTGGCGCTCGAGCCGACCATCATCGTGCTCGACGAGGCGGTGTCGGCGCTCGACAAGTCGGTTGAGGCGCAGGTGCTGAACCTGCTGCTCGACCTCAAGGAGGATATCGGCCTCACCTACATCTTCATCAGCCACGACCTGGAGGTGGTCCGCTTCATGGCCAACCGCGTCATGGTGATGTATCTCGGCAGGGTCGCCGAGATCGGGCCCACCGACGCGATCTATGCCCGAGGCCGCCATCCCTATGCCCAGGCGCTGCTCGGCTCGATGCTGTCGATGGACCCGGACCACCGCACCGAGCAGGCGCCGCTGGCCGGCGAGCCGCCCAATCCGATCGATCCGCCGCCCGGCTGCCGCTTCCACACCCGCTGCGTCATGGCGGAGCCGCTATGTGCGACCACTACGCCGGCACTAATGGCGTGCGGTGGCGACCACGCGGCCGCCTGCCATATGGCTGATCCGCAGTCGGGCCACAGCCGGGCCGGAATGTCGTCGGGCAACGGCCGATGAACGGGGCTGGCGGTCCGATCCTCGACATCACCGGCCTGACCGTCACCTTCACGGCCGGTGCCAAGCCGCTGCGGGCGCTCGATGGCGTCGATCTGGCACTGGAGCGCGGCGAGGTGGTGGCCCTGCTGGGCGAGTCCGGTTCCGGCAAGAGCGTGACCTTGCGGTCGATCCTGCGGCTGCATCCGCCCGGCCGGACCCGCATCGAGGGCAGCATCCAGGTCGACGGCATCGACGTGATGGCGCTCGCCGGCCGGGCATTGGAGGATTTTCGCGGCAAGACCGTGTCGATGGTGTTCCAGGAGCCGATGCTGGCGATGGATCCGGTGTACTCCGTTGGCCGACAGATCATCGAGGCGATCCAGCAGCATGAGACGATCAGCGCCGGCGCGGCGCGGGCGCGGGCCTTGGACCTGCTGACGAGGGTGCGGATTCCGAGCCCGGAGCGGCGTCTGGATTCCTATCCGCACGAGATGTCGGGCGGCATGCGTCAACGCGCGATGATCGCGCTGGCGTTGTCGAGTCGGCCGAAAGTCCTGCTCGCCGACGAGCCGACGACGGCGCTCGATGCCACCGTTCAGGTGCAAATCCTGCTCCTCTTGCGTGATCTGCAGCGCGACTTCAACCTGTCGGTCGTGTTCGTGACCCACGATATATCCGTGGCGGTGGAGGTCGCCGATCGCATCGCGGTGATGTATGCCGGCCGCATCGTCGAGATCGGCTCTGTGCGCGACGTCATCCGCACGCCGCGCCACCCCTACACCATCGGCTTGCTGTCGACGCGTGCGCACGGCGGACGATTGACCGGCAGGCGCCTGCCCGCCATTGCCGGCAGCCCGCCCGACCTCGCCAACCTGCCGCCCGGCTGCGCCTTCGCGCCGCGCTGCACCCTGGCCGCCGACGCCTGCCGCGCGGCGGTGCCGTCGGCCGCCACCTTGACGCCCGGCCATATGGTACGTTGCCTGCGCACCGCCGATACGGCCAACGGACTGACCGCGGCCCAGGTGACAGCCAGTTCCTAGCCCGGATTTCTCAAACCAACTCGCGGTAAGCTGGGGAGTCGACATGAGCGAGATCGGCATTTCTGTCGTCCTGAGCGAAGCGAAGGACCTTTTGGGCCGTCGAATCGCACGGGCCGACATAGGACACGCCGTGCGTCAGCCCGCGTCTCGTGCCAATCAATGGTCCAAAAGGTCCTTCGCTGCGCTCAGGACGACAGGTGCCGAGGCTTGAGAAATCCAGGCTAGGACTATTGGCCATGCGCATTCGGGTGATCAATCCCAACACGACCGCTTCCATGACCGAGACGATCGGCCGCGCTGCAGTCGAGGCGGCCGCTGCCGGCACCGTGATCGAGGCCGTCACGTCGCCGACCGGCCCCGTCTCGATCGAAGGCTACGTCGATGAGGCGCTGTGCCTGCCGGGACTGCTGATCGAGGTTCGTCGCGCCGAGGCCGACGCGGTTGACGGCATCGTCATCGCCTGCTTCGACGACACCGGCCTCGACGCTGCCCGCCAGATCGCGCAGGCACCAATCGTCGGCATTGGCGAAGCCGCCTACCACGCCGCGACATTGATCGCGCACCGCTTCACCGTTGTGACGACCCTGGCGCGCTCGATCCCGGCGCTGGAGCACAACCTGACGAGATACGGTTTCGACCGTCGAGCCGTGGTGCGGGCCGCCGAAGTGCCGGTCCTGGCGCTCGAGGACGAGACTTCGGACGCACGCGCCCGGATCGATGCCGAAATCGAACGGGCACTGCGTGACGATCGTGCCGAAGCGATCGTGCTGGGTTGCGCCGGCATGGCCAAGCTGGCGCGCGACCTAGCGCAAAAGCACCGCTGTCCGGTGATCGATGGTGTCGGCGCCGCCGTCAAGCTGGTCGAAATGCTGGCGTCGCTCGGCCTCAAGACCTCGAAAATCGGTGCCTACGCCGCGACGCCGCCAAAGCAGGTGACCGGTGCGCTGGCTGCGCTGGCACGATGATGCGATCGCCAAGCGAAACCGTGCATGGGCGCTGACACGGGCGTGATTGATCGGCTATTCGTACAAGACCAAATGAAGCACGGGAGGACGCCCATGAACCATCGTACTGGACGGCGCGGGCTGCTGCGTCAGGGGATGGCCGCCGGCCTTCTCGCCTCAGGCCTGCCGGCGCTGACGAGCGGTACGGTGCGGGCGCAGGCGTGGCCCAGCAAACCTGTCCGCATCGTCGTCAGCTTTCCCGCTGGCGGTCTGACGGACGCTTTCGCGCGCGCCTATGGCGACTACATCTCGCAGAAGGTCGGCCAGCCAGTCGTCGTCGAGAACAAGGCCGGCGCCGGCGGCATCATCGGCGCCGAGCTGGTCGGCAAGTCGCCGGCCGACGGCCATACCCTGCTGTTCACCATCTCGACCACGATGGTGATGAACCGCGTGCTCTACAAAAGCCTGCCCTACGATCCTGACAAGGACTTCATCCCGATTTCGTTCATGAGCGCCGGCCACCTGCCGTTTGTCGTTCACAAGTCGGTGCCGGCGACGAACCTCAAGGAATTCGCCGCCTGGGCGAAGACCAACAAGGTCAGCATCGGCACCTACGCCGCCGGCTCTTACTCGCATGTGGTGGTGGCCGAGCTGAACCGGATCTTCGGCCTCAGCATGGAAGCCGTGCACTACCGAGGCGAGGCGCCGATGTGGCAGGACCTGGCGTCCGGCGCGATCCACGGCGGCAGCGGCAGCTACCAGGCTATGGCCGGCGTGCTCGTGTCGGGTGCCGGACGCGCCATCGCGGTGCCGCAGACGATCCGCATGAAGAAACTGCCCGACGTGCCGACCTTCCTCGAGCAGGGTATCGATGCCAAGGCCTTCCAAATCCGCGGCTGGATCGGCCTGTTCGCGCCCACCGGCACGCCGCCGGACATCGTTGACCGTCTCTCGGCCCTGATGGTCGAAGGCGGCCAGACGCCGCGCATCCGCCAGATGCTCGACACCTTCGGCGTCGATGACGCCGCCACCGACCGCAAGACCTTCGAGGCGATCCTCAAGGAGGAAAGCCCGATCTGGATCGAGCTTGTGAAGGGGCTGGGCATCACACCGCAGTGAGCCGCGCTCGTTCAACAGGGAGCCAAGTTGGGAGTGAACCCATGACCACAGACACCAAGCGACGCGACGTTGTACGTCAGGGACTAGCCTTGGGCGCTGTAGCGGCAACCGCACCGGCACAGCTGTTGAGCCGCCCGGCGTTGGCGCAGGCGTGGCCCAGCAAACCGGTCCGCATTGTCGTCAGCTATCCCCCCGGGGGTCTGACCGACGCTTTCGCGCGCGCCTATGGCGACTACATTTCGCAGAAGGTCGGCCAGCCGGTGGTGGTCGAGAACAAGGCGGGTGCCGCCGGTATCATCGGCGCCGAGATGGTCGCCAAGGCGCCGGCCGATGGTTACACGTTGCTGTTCACCATCTCGACCACGATCGTGATGAACCGCGTGCTCTTCAAGACCCTGCCCTACGATCCCGACAAGGACTTCATCCCGATCTCGTTCATGGACGCCGGCCACCTGCCGTTTGTCGTCCACAAATCGGTGCCGGCCACCAACATCAAGGAGTTTGCCGCCTGGGCCAAGACCGAGAAGGTCAGCATGGGCACATACGCCCCGGGCTCCTATTCGCATGTCGTGGTGGCTGAACTGAACCGGATCTTCGGCCTAACGATGGAACCCGTGCACTACCGCGGCGAGGCGCCGATGTGGCAGGACCTGGCATCCGGCGCGATTCACGCCGCCAACGGCAGTTACCAGGCCTTGGCCGGCGTGCTGGCATCGGGCGCCGGCCGCGCCATCGCCGTGCCGCAGAAGACCCGCATGAAGAAGCTGCCGGACGTGCCGACCTTCCTCGAACAGGGCGTCGACGCCAAGGCGTTCCAGATCCGCGGCTGGATCGGCCTGTTCGCGCCGGCCAAGACGCCGATGCCCATCGTCGACCGGCTCTCGGCCCTGATGGTCGAAGGCGGCCAGACGCCGCGCGTCCGCCAGATGCTCGATACCTTCGGCATCGACGAAGCCGCCACCGACCGCCAGACCTTCGAGAATATTCTCAAGGAGGAAAGCCCGATCTGGCTCGAGCTGGTGAAGGCACTGGGCATCACGCCGCAGTGAGATCATGACCTCTCCGCGGCGGGGAGAGGTCCACAACACTCACAGCACCTGGAAGACGTCGTAGATCGGTCCGCTCGCCTCGCGGCGGCCGGTCGCGACGCAGACGATGCGGTTGAGGAACGAGTACTTCTCCGACGACGTCTCGAACACCGGCGTCGTGCGGAAATAGTATTCCGACGGATCGACCTTCTCGCCCTTCGCCAACCGGTCGAGCACCCATTGCGGGCCGTGCCGCATGCCGCGATAGCTCATGTAGACCAGGGCGCCGTCGTCAGTGCGCAACGTGATTCGCACGTCAAGCATCAGCACGCCGTCCCGGCGCAGCAGCAGCCAATCGCCGCCCGGCGACGGCAGCACCGTGCCACGCAGCTCGTCGCCTTCAAACCGGCCGCCCGTGACCGTGGCGATCCGCCGGTTACCATAGGGCGTGGCGCCGAGATCGTTCATCTCGCCGACGTCCAGCCAGATCGTGAACAGCCGCGCCGTCTTCAGCTCAACCCCGCTCATCGTCGCCCATCCCTCTTTGCATGCCGTCCTGGAGCAGCCGGTTACTTCTTCGGCTCGACCTTTTCGACCGGGTGGCCGGCCTTTTTCCAGGCGCCGAAGCCGCCCTCTATGTGGCAGACCGGCGTCAGGCCCATGTCCTGCGCCGTCTTGGCGGCCAGCGCCGAGCGCACGCCGCCGGCGCAGAACATCACGAAGCGGTTGCCGGACTGGAAGAATTCCTTGGCGTAGGGGCTGCCGGGATCGATCCAGAACTCCAGCATGCCGCGCGTCACGTTGATCGCGCCGGGGACGCCGCCGTCGCGCCAGATCTCGCGTGGATCGCGCAGATCGATGAAGGTGACATCCGGCTGGCCATGCGCCGCGCGGGCCTGGTCGATGGTCCAGGTCTCGACCTGGCTCATCGCTTCGTCGAACATCTGCTTGACGCTGCGCTTGATTTCCAGCGGCACGGCTGCCTCCGCAATGATGGGCTCGTGGCGGAAGTCTGTCGCCACGCCGGGCGCCTCGCAAGCGGCATCGTCGTTGGCGGTGGGCGCATCGCGGCGTAGAATGCCAATGTCCAGGCCAGAGACCGACGGCGATGCTGATCTTCCGCCAGCTGTTTGACCCCACGTCATCGACCTATTCCTACCTGCTGGGCGATAAGCGCAGCGGCGAGGCGATCCTTATCGACCCGGTGTTCGAGCAGGTGCGCCGCGATTCGGCGCTGGTCGCCGAGCTTGGTCTGCGCCTGCTGTGGACCGTGGAAACACACGTCCACGCCGATCACGTCACCGGCGCATGGCTGATGAAGCGGCGCACCGGCAGCCAAATCGCGCTCGCCCAACAGAGCGGCGCGCAAGGCGCAGATCGCTTCCTGGCGCATGGCGACAAGGTCGATTTCGGGCGCCGCTTCGTCAGCGTGCGCGCCACACCGGGCCACACCAACGGCTGCATGACGTATGTGCTCGACGACGAGAGCATGGCGTTCACCGGCGATGCCGTGCTGATCCGTGGCTGCGGCCGAACCGACTTCCAGCAGGGGGACCCGCGCACGCTGTACCGATCGGTGCACAGCCAGATCCTGACGCTGCCCGAGTCATGCCTGCTCTATCCCGGCCACGACTACCGTGGCCTGACCGTGACCAGCGTCGGCGAGGAGCGGCGTTTCAGCCCGCGTCTGGGCGGCGAGATCGGCGAGGGCGACTTCGCGGGTTACATGGACAATCTCCGACTGCCGCACCCCAAGCAGATCGACGTGGCGGTGCCGGCCAACCTCAAATGCGGCCGGCCGGACGACGAGCAAGCGGCGCTGGCCGAGCCCACCTGGGCGCCGCTGCGCTACAGCTTCGGCGGCATCTGGGAGGTGCAGCCGCACTGGCTGGAGGAGCACGCCCGCGAGGTGCAGGTGCTGGACGTGCGCGAGCCTGACGAGTTCGACGGCCCGCTGGGCCACATCGACGGCGCCATGCTGGTTCCACTCGCGACGCTGGCCACCCGCGCCGGCGAGTTGTCGCGCGACCGTCCAATTGTCGCCGTCTGCCGTGCCGGCGGCCGATCGGCGCAGGCCACGGTCATCCTGCAGCAGGCCGGCTTCAAGGACGTCGCCAACCTCGCCGGCGGCATGCTGCGCTGGCGCAGCGAGGGCTATGTCGCGACCGGCGGCACCGCCTTCCGCCGCGCCGCCGAGGCGGACAGCTACGTCATCTGAGGCGGTTCAACCAACGACTTCCGATCGGGCCAGACCTGCATCGCCGGCTCGTTGCGTTCGCCGTCAAACTTGGCGAACGTGCACGTCGAACGCGGTGCAAGGCGACTGCGGCTTGCGGGCACGGCAGATCGGGTACTGCCAAGGCACGAGGAAAGGCAAACGACATGAAGATCGGCGCCGTGATGTTCTTCACGACTTACTCCATGGATCCCGCCGCGCTGGGCCGCGCTTTGGAGGAGCGCGGCTTCGAGTCGCTGTGGGTGCCGGAGCACTCGCACATCCCACTGTCGCGCAAGTCGGAGTACCCGGCGGGCGGGCCGCTGATCCGGCCCTACTACGACATCATGGACCCGTTCCTGGTGCTCAATACCGCCGCCGCCGTGACCACCAAGCTGAAGGTCGGCACCGGCGTCTGCCTGATGAACCAGCGCGATCCGATCGTCACCGCCAAGATGGTGTCGACCGTCGACCAGCTGTCGGGCGGACGCTTCCTGTTCGGGGTCGGCAACGGCTGGAACCAGGACGAGATGGAGAACCACGGCACGGTGTTCGAGACCCGCCACAAGTTGGCGCGCGAACGGATCGAGGCGATGAAGGCGATCTGGATCAACGATACCGCCGAGTACCACGGCGAGTTCGTCAACTTCGATCCGATGAACCAGTGGCCCAAGCCGGCGCAGAAGCCGCATCCGCCGGTGATCGTCGGCGGCGCCTTCCCCTACGCCGCGCGCCGCGCCATCCGCTACGGCGACGGCTGGATTCCCCGCGCCGACCGGCTGGAGAAGGAGGGCGTCGGCGTACTGATCGGCAAGTTCCGCGACATGGCGCGCGAGGCCGGCCGCGACCCGGCCAGCCTGCCGATCTCGATCTTCCGCGTGCCCGAGGACATCGCCCGCCTGCGCTTCTGCCAGGAGATCGGCATCGATCGCGTGGTCTTCACCGTGCCGGCCGAGCCGGGCGACAAGGTGCTGCCGATCCTCGACCGCTGGGCCGCCCTGCAACGCCAGCTGGCGGCGTAGACCATCGGCCGCGACGGTGATGGGCTGTTCGGTACGCTACGCCTCACCCTGAGGAGCGAGCGTCCTTCGTCGCGCCCTGCTCCTCATCCTGAGGAGGCCGCGCAGCGGCCGTCTCGAAGGAGAGGAGCAGGGCAGGCTCAGGATGAGGGCGAGCGTCTTGAAGGGTGGGCAACGTTACCAGCGGGGCGAACAGCGATTTTTCATCTCGCGGAGACTTCCACCTCACCCTTCGAGACGCCGGCCGTTGGCCGGCTCCTCAGGGTGAGGCACCCGAAATCGCCGAACAGGTCAGGCTCAACGGCCTTTGGCATCACATCCCGGCGATGCACAGGTACTTGGTCTCGAGATAGTCCTCGATGCCGTATTTCGAGCCCTCGCGGCCCAGGCCCGACTCCTTGACGCCGCCGAACGGGCCGATCTCGTTGGACAGGATGCCGGTGTTGATGCCGACCATACCGGTCTCCATCGCCTCGGCCACCCGCCAGACGCGACCGATGTCACGGCTGTAGAAGTAGCCGGCCAGGCCGAACTCGGTGTTGTTGGCCAGCCGTATGGCATCGGCCTCGCTCTCGAAGCGCACCAGCGGTGCCACCGGCCCGAAGGTCTCCTCGCGCATCACCGCCATCTTCTCGGTGACGCCGGTGAGGATAGTCGGCTCGTAGAACGTGCCGCCGCGGGAATGCCGGCGGCCGCCGACCGCGACCTTGGCGCCCAGCGCCACGGCATCGGCGACATGCTGCTCGACCTTGTCCAGCGCCGCCTTGTCGATCAGCGGGCCTTGCGTCACGCCAGCCTCCAGCCCGTCGCCGACCTTGAGCTTGCCGACCGCGGCCGCCAGCTTCTGGGCGAAGGCGTCGTAGACGCCGGCCTGCACGAACAGCCGGTTGGCGCAGACGCAGGTCTGGCCGGTGTTGCGGTATTTCGAGGCGATGGCGCCCTCGACCGCGGCGTCGAGGTCGGCGTCGTCGAACACCACGAACGGCGCGTTGCCGCCGAGCTCCAGCGACACCTTCTTGACGGTGCCGGCGCAGGCCGCCATCAACTTCTTGCCGGTCTCGGTCGAACCGGTGAAGGTGAGCTTGCGGACCATCGGGTTGGACGTCATCTCGCCGCCGATCTTACCCGACTCGCCGGTCACCACCGACAGCAGCCCCTTGGGCAGGCCGGCGCGCTCGGCCAGCACCGCCATGGCAAGCGCCGTGTACGGCGTCTTGCTGGCCGGCTTGACCACGATGGCGCAGCCCGCCGCCAGCGCCGGGCCGGCCTTGCGGGTGATCATCGCCGCCGGGAAGTTCCACGGCGTGATGGCGGCGCAGACGCCGACCGGCTGCTTCAGCACCACCAGGCGGCGGTCGCGCCACGGGCTTTGCAGCACGTCGCCGTCGATGCGCTTGCCTTGTTCGGCGAACCACTCGATGAACGACGCGGCATAGGTCACCTCGCCCTTGGCCTCGGCTAGCGGCTTGCCCTGCTCGCTGACCATCAGCACGCCGACGTCGTCGGCCGCCGCCACCATCAAATCGGCCCAGCGCCGCAAGATGACGGCGCGGTCCTTGGCCGGCGTCGTCGCCCACGCCTTCATCGCGAAGTTCGCCGCCTCGATGGCGCGCCGCGTCTCAGCTGCGCCCATACGCGGCACCGTGCCGATCTTGGCGCCGTTGGCCGGATTGATGACCGCATCGCTGGCGCCGCCTTCGGCGTCGACCCAGGCACCGGCGACATAGGCCTGCTGGCGGAACAGGTCGGGGTCCTTGAGCTGCATGGTGTCCTCCATCGGCGTGCGCCGCGACGCGCAGTGCGACCCACACGGCACAGCGATTAGCACGGAATGGACACCAGTCTTTCTGGTTTGACGGCGGCCCGCAACCGTTGGCGAGCCGGCGCGCGGGCAACAAAAAAAGGGCTTCCGGCGGTGCCGGAAGCCCTTGGAGTCATCATCGGAGGGAGTGAACTGACAAAGGGACGCGCCGTAAATCTACCGCCGACACCGATGTGCTATCGTTGGAGTCCAACAGCGTAGGGAAGCCTTGAGGACCGTTAGAGTCAAAGAGTCGCCGGCGACGCGCAATCGCGCCGACGAAGTGATCGAATGAGGCGACGCGTGGTGCTCGCCGCCATCGGTGCTGCGATCGCTGTCCGCCCGCACGCCGGCGCCGCGCAGGGCACGGTGCGGCGGGTGGGCGGGCTGGTCGTGGACGGCGGCGAGGGCTTCCGCGAGCGGCTGGCCGGCGCGTTGCGCACGTATCGCTACATCGAGGGCCAGAACCTGCGACTGGATGTACGGTCCGCCGAGGGCAATCCGGGCCGGCTGCCCGCGCTGGCCGCCGAACTCGTGCGCCTGCGCGTCGAGCTGGTCGTCGCGCGGCTGACGCCAGCGGTCTCGGCGGTGCAGCAGGCGACCCGCGACATTCCTATCGTCATGGCCGGCGCCGGCGATCCCGTCGGCAGCGGCCTGGTCGCCAGCCTGGCGCGGCCAGGCGGCAACGTCACCGGCGTCGCCGGCGCCGCCGCACAGCTGACCGGCAAGATGCTGGAGATCGTCCGCGACATGATGCCGTCGCTGCGTACGGTCGCCGTGCTTGCCAATGCGGCCGATCCCTTCACGGCGGCCTTCCTCGGCGAGATCCGACGCGCGTCGATGGCGCTGGCGATCGAGACCTCAGTCCACATGATCGGCGGCGCCGACGAGCTGGCACCGGTCTTCGCAGGGCTTGTCGTCGAACGGCCCGACGCCATCGTCGTCCAGCCCAGCCTGCCGCGCCGGATTGCCGCCGAGCTGGCGCTGGCGCACCGCCTGCCGATCCTGTCGCCGATCGGCGCCTTCGCCGCCGAGGGCGGGTTGCTGGCGTATTCGTCCAACCAGACGGAGCTGTACGAGCAGGTGGCGCTGTACGTCGACAAGATCCTCAAAGGCAGCAAACCGGCCGACCTGCCGGTCTCGCAGTCGGCGCGTTTCGACCTGGCGCTCAATCTTCGGACGGCCCGCGCCATCGGCATGTCCATCTCGCCCGCGATCCTCGCCCGCGCCAACGAACTGATCGACTAGGCAGTCGTTCGCTAGGGCGTTGATGCGAACGGCGACACCTCGCCGCCGCGGCAGGTCAGCTTGACGTCGGCCACCATTTCGAAGCCGCTCAGCGTTACCTTGCAGGGCCGCCCCGAGGAGGCCAGGCCGTCGCTGGAGTACGTGCCCTCGACCACACAGGCGGCAGGCAGCAGCAGGGCCGCGATGATCAGCACCAGTCGCATGTCAGGCCTCCTGGTCGCGGGTGGCGCCACCGGCCGGCGGCGCGGGCGGCGGATCGGGCGTGATCGCCGCCGTGCCGCCGGCCAGGATAATGGCGACAGCGATGATGGCGTCGCGCAGCTCGGGTGCGATCATCACGCCGGCGGCGCTCAACAACGCGAACAGCCCGAGCCAGGTCGAGCGCTCCTTCAGGCGCGCCGCGACGAATGCCAGAAGTCCTTGCCAGTTCATTTACGTTCTCCCGTTGCTAACGACAAAAAACTCCTCCCCACGTCAGTGGGGAGGTGGCCGAAGGCCGGCGGGGAGCCGACGGGATCTATGCAACCAAGACCACGTTGCCTCCCCTCCGCCCCTGCGGGGCACCTCCCCAGCTGCGCTGGGGAGGACATGACTCTCACAGCCCCAACGCGGCGCGCGTCTCGTCGCCGACGACGCCGTCGACCGTCAGCCCGCGCGCCTGCTGGAAGTGGCGCACGGCCAGCATGGTGAGGCTGCCGAAATCGCCATCGACCTCGAGCATGGCGTCGTTGCGGGTGTTCAACGCCTGCTGCACACCACGCACGTCCTCGCCGGAGGCGCCAAGGAACAGTAGCCGCGGTCGCGGCGGCGGCACCGGCACGCCGGCGATCGCCCGCACCAGCGCCTCGACCTGCACAAGGATTGCGACGTAGTCCGGCGCCGTGGCGTAGCCGCCGTCCTTCATCGCCTGGTAGAAGCCGCGGTTGTCGCGCGCCTTGAAGACACCGGCGAACCACGGCCGCCTGGCGAGAAAGTCGAAGTGATCGGCGATGCTCTCGGCGTAGCTGTCGTAGTCGCGGAACCAGTCGTCGATCTCGTACCAGCCGCGCTCGGCCGACCATTCGCGGGTGCGGACCTTCTGGCGCTTGCCGGTCCAGTCGTTGCCGACCTTGATGCCGAACAGGTTATGGCCGATCGCCGCGCGGCCCCAGCCGGTCTCCAGCGCGGCCTGCGCCACGATGGCCTCCGGCGTCACGGCGCCGGGAAAGGCGCCGAGCCGGGCCGCCGTCGGCTGCGCCGCCTGCAGCATGTCGAGAACCCATTGATGCCGATCGATGCTCATCCTTCACTCCTCACCACAGTTTCAGTTTGCCGGCGCCGACCGCCCAGCTCAGCGCCAGCAGCAGCCCGACAGTGACGATCTTGCCGATCGCGACCAGCGCACCGCGCCGCAGCGCCCGCCACGAGTCGAGCAAGGTGCGCAGCTCAACCACGTCCTTCAGCGCCTCGGAATCGTGCAACCCGACGCGCGCCAGCGCCCTGCGGGCGCCCTCGTCGGCTGCCTCGGCGAGCAGCGCCCGCAACTCAAGCCGCGGGGCGGCGGCGCCGGTCTCGACCGATAGCGCTGTCACGTCGCGACGGTGCTGCCGGGCGCTCATCGCCGGGCCTTCATCCGGCGGCTCTGTCGCGGCGGCGGCGGCGGTTCGGCGGTCGGCGGCGACGCCGCCACCAGCAGCGCCTGCGTCAGCTGCAGGGCCTGCTGCCGGCTGAGCGCGACGGCGGCGCAGACGCCGCAGGTGATGACGTGCAGCATCACGCGGTCGGCAGCGGCGCGCCGGCAGGCGACAATCAGCGGGTCGGAACGTCTTGACGTCATGTCGGCTCCTTCAGGCACACGAGGCGCCGGTGCCGGGACAGGGAATGGCGGTGGGCGATCGGATAGACGGCGGGCGTCGATCAACGCGGCCGGCACGGGCTGGCGGCGGTTCAGCCGAACGCCAGCCAGCCCAGGCCGAAGCCCAGCGCCAGCAAGAGCGACGCCCAGAAGCCGACCACCACGGTCAGCGGCCAGTACAGGACCGCCAGCCGCGCATACGCGCGACAGGCGCCGGCGGCGCTCACGTGCGCCGCTCCGGCGCGCCCTCGACCGGCCGCGGCGGACGGACCCCGATGGCGCAGAACACGCCGTGCGCCGCGCTGATCCAGCCGATGAAGGCCGGGCCATCGTCGCCCTGGCGCAGCTCGACCCAGGCATCGCCCTCGCCGTCGATGAAGGCGAGATCACGCAAGGAGGCGCGGCCGGCCTCGACGTCGGCCAGCACCTGCGCCGCCGGAAAACAGAGCGCGCGTATCGGCACGGGCTGCCGGGCGGCAGCGGGATCGGGTTTGACGGCCAGCGCCAAAGCGAGCGCGAGCGCGAGGACAAGACACCGCATGGGGTTCTCCATAGGTTGGTGTTTCAGGAACAACGGCCGGCTGCCGCTGGGTCGAGGCGCCACAAGTGCGTCACGGAAGGCTTGTTGCTTGGCCGGATCAGGAGGGGTGTGCGGTCGATAGTCCGGCGCGCCGCCATTTGTTCCGGTCACGTCGCACATCGCGATGCGATTGATCTATCGATCGAAACTGTCGTCCAGGTCTGTTCCTGATAGCCTTGTGTGGATGCCGGCACCGTCACTCTTTGGCACTACGTCCACGTTGCTTGGAGCTATGTTGCCGAACCGACTTGATCAGGTTGCGAAACAAGTGTTGTTGCGAGGGTGCTACAATTCATCGTCGAGATTGCGTTCGCGATCGTTGCGAGTCGCATCGGCCGACGAGCGCGAGATGAGGGGGCGCGGCATGACGCGGTCACGCTCTTGGGTCGACAGAACGACGAGTAAGGGTCAAAGCGCAGAATGTGCGATTGGCGCCCGTCTATCGCTGTCCGCCGGACTCGACGACACGGTGCACTTTCCGCAGCACCGGCCTGCCCTACCGCAGGCGGGCGCACGAGAAATCCTGCGGTCATGTCGACAACTGGCGCCCGGGTTCAGGCCGTGAGCTTCCCCGCAACCCTTCGGCGCCTGCTACCGCAGCGGCGACCGCACGGCGATACCGTCGCCGCGCGGGCACGAGCGATGATGAAATCCATTGGTGAGATGGACAGCCTGTTCCAGCCGTCGAGGTTCTGGTCTGACCTCGCGGCGCAGAACCTGCGCATGCTCGAAACCAACGGCGTGGCCAACTTCAAACGTTCCGTGGCGCAGAACTATTTCAACTGGGCGGTCGAGGGCCCGTCCGACCCGCAAATGCGCGCTTTGCTGGCCGCCTGGGCCGCGGACCCCAGTCCGCTGCCGCTGGCCGCCGATCTGCGTGGCTCCGCGGCCCTGACCGGCATCAACGGCCTGGCGTTCCTTCGTAACGCCTCGGCGGTGCGGGCCTACACGCTGTTCGTCGGCCTGCTCTGGTGGTACGCCAGCCGTGGCGACGACGCCGGGATCGCGGCCCGCCTCAGCGAGCCGCGGGTTGGCAATCCCGTTGGCATCGAGATCGACGGCCGACCGATCTCGCAGGATCTCGCGAACGCGCTGCGCGAATACTCGCGTCTCAGACCCTATCTGACGCCGGATGACGACGCCCCACGACCGGTGCTCGCCGAGATCGGCGCCGGTTACGGCCGTCTCGGCGCCGCCGTCCTCCAGGCCCAGCCGGCCCGCTACTGGATATTCGACATCCCGCCGGCGTTGGCGATCGCCGAGTGGTACCTGTCCGAGGTGTTCACGGACCGCAAGGTGTTCCGTTGGCGCCCGTTTACGTCTTGGAGCGAAGTTTCGGCTGAGGCGGCCGAGGCCGACATCGCCCTGTTCACGGTCGACCAGCTGCCGATGGTACCCGACGGCATGGTGCGTTGCTTTGCGGCGATCTCGGCGTTGCATGAGATGCGGCCGGAGCAGATCGAGGCGTTCATGGCTCTCATGGGCCGCAAGAGCACCCGGGCGCTCTACACCAAGAACTGGAGCCATTGGCGCAACGAGGCGGACGCCTTCGACTTCTCGTCCGATCTTCTCGTGCCTTCATCCGGCTGGGACAAAGCATTCGACCGAGCCGACGACGTTCTATTGAGCTTCACAGAGAAGCTGTTCGTTCGCCGTGGCGGCAGCGAGGTTCTGACCCGGTAAGCCGTCCACATCGATCTCGGCACAGCAGCGCAAGCGCGAGGACGAGACACCGCAGGGGATCCTCCGAAGATAGAACTTGTCTGGCACTGGTTACGACGCGCCGCTCAAGTCGAGGCGTGTGCGGTCGCTAGATGATCCTGTAGCTAAACGCATAAACCATCGCGTGTGACGCTGTGCTGGCAGCAACAAATCTCGCGTCAGCTCGGTCATTCGCAGTGTCGGCCCAGATCATGCCGGGTTCGGTTGCGTTAACACCGTTGATTGTCCCAGCACACTGCTCCAGGGCTGAGAAGTTTGATGACACCGGCAGTGAAATGCCGATCTGAGACAAGGTCGAACCTGCAGTTGGATCTGCATCGAGCCGACCGAACACATGGACGACATTGCCAATGCGTACGTAAGTCGATTCATAGGCTGTCGGCGTGCCATCCAAATTCGCAACGTTCGTCAGTGTCGGCGTGTACGTCCCGCTGTCGCCCACGCTCGAGCCGTCCTTGCGGAACCAGGCGGCGCAGCGCCAGTTGCCGCTGCCCTCCGACACGAACAGCGCGCAGTCGTCGGCGCGCGTGGTGATGTTGCCGCCCGTCGGCAAGATCAGCGACGTCGCGTTGTGCGTCAGCGTCAGGGCGCCGGCGAAGCGCGCCAGGCGCCAGGTGCCGGACTGCGCCGTGCCCAGCGCGGTGATCGTGGTCGTACCTGTGATCGTGACGTAGTTGCCGGACGCGGCGCCGATGTCGGTGGTGGCCGCCGAGGCGATGTCGGCGCCCTTGGCCCAGTTGACGGCCGCGCCGCTCATCGCCTGGGTGGCGTTGAGCCGCGCCACGCCGGCGCGGTCGACCGCCAGCCACGACGTCGCGCCACCCTTGGCCACCAGGGTCGCGGTCTCGTGCTGCGCGGTGAGCGCCAGCGACGTCGCGCCGTTGATCGTGTCGCTGCCGGCGCGGGCGATGGTGACGGCGCTGGCGTCGGCCGTGGTCTTGGCGACGCCGAGCTTGAAGTCGCCGACACTCGCGATCGTCGGCAGGGTGATGGTGACGGCGCCGCCCGAGGTGTCGACCAGGATCACCGCGCCCTCGTCGGCGGCGACGACGGTGTAGGGGGCGCTCTTGCTGAGGAAGATGTCGAACAGCTGGCCCGACACCGGCTCCGACAGCGCGAAGGCCAGCGCCGTCGCGCCGATGGTGATCGGATCGGCGGTCTGCAGGTAGAACTCGCGCCTTCCGTGGCTGACGCCCGCGGTCACGAACAGCTTGCTGCCCGACACGATGTCGCGGCTGCCATCGAAGTCCTCGGCCCGGCTCCAGGCGCCGGCGGCCGCCTTGTAGACGCCGTTGTCAGAAGCCGCCACCTGGTCCTTGACCAGCACCCGGTCGTCTTCCGCCAGCGCCACGCCGTCGATGGTCTGCAGGCCCGACAGGGCGATGTTGCCGGTGGTGGCGGCGCGGCACGGCGTCTTGAACGCCTTGCTGCTGCGCACGCCCTCGAGGTCGTCGATGACGAGGCTGCTCATGTCGGCTCCCGGAAAAGGAGACGCCGCCCGGAGGCGGCGCGCAGGTGAATTCGGGGCGGCAACGGTGCCGGCGGCGATCGGCCGCCGCCGACGTCCGGCGGCCTGGCGGCGTCGCCGGCGCCACGCGGATCGCGCCCTGCGCCCAGCACGCGCGGGTCGAATGCATGCAGGCGCAAGGCCTTCGCCAGCCAAATAGCGGCACGCGCAGCATGGCGGTAGCGCATGCGGCCCCGGGCGACGTCGGCGAGCAGCGCCTCCCAACGGTCGCGGGCGTGCACGGTCACCACCAGGTTGACCCGCCGTCGCCCGACCTCGGCCCGGGGCGCGATCACCACCAGCACGTCGCGGCCGCCGCCGTCCTGGATCAGCGCGCCGTAGCGGCCATTGGCCTGGGTGACCACCAGCACGGGATCGGCGATCACGTCGGGCAGCCGTCGCAGGGTCTCCTCGTCGATCGTGCCGGCGTGCTTGGCCAGCAGGGTCTTGCGCGCCTCGTCCTGCTGGTAGAGCAGCGGCAGTCGCGGCAGCCCGGCCGCCAGCAGCGCCGCCGGCGTGATGCCCATCGGCAGCGCCTCGCCGCGGCGCAAGGTGCCGGCCTTCAGCGCGTCGAGCCGGCGGGTGAAGTCAATCGCCACACGCGGGCGCAGCGAAACCACCGAATCATCCGCTCCTGCGGCCACCGTCCCAGATCGAGCCATTGCCGGCCGGACGCCGGGCGCGGCGACGCCGCCCACGAACGCCATCACCCGAAACTCCCGTAGCGCTGGCGCGGATTCTCGTGCGGCCACCTCGCGCCGCGCCGCCCGACCGGCTCGAGGTTGTACTTTTGGTACATGCTAGCAGCGCTGCCGATCAGGGTGCGGCCGGCGTTGAACATGCTGGCTGTTTTCGCCGCCTGCCCCTCGGCGCGCCTGGTGGCGGCCTGGGTGCGCATGTCGTCGGCGCGCAGTTCGCCGACGTACTGCGCCTCCTCGGCCCGCACCTCGCCCTCGGCGGCGGCGTCGGACATCAGCTCGACGATGGTCGGATCGCTGGCACCCGCGCCGCTCGCCGCCGCCACCGCCTGCTGGCGCGACAACAGCAGTTCGGTCTCCGCCCGCCGCTTCTGCGCCTCGCGGTTGGCTGCCGCCTGCTCCTGCTGGGCGTGCTGCTCCAGCCGCCGCGCCTGCGCCTTGGCCTGCCTGTTGGCCGCCGCGCCGCCGGCGATGGTGGTGGCCGCCGACAAAACGGTGCCCGCCAGCGCCAGCGCGGTGCTGATGCCGAAGTCAGCCATTGTCCGTCTCCGTGATGGGGATGTGACGCGCCGGCCAAAACGCCAACGGCCGGATGCCGGATGTGAAGTCGAATGAACCGGGGCGCGCGGCGGGGCCGCAGCCCCGGGGCGAAAATGAAACGCCCGGCGCGGATGGTCCGGCCGGGCGCAGTTCGCCATTTACAGAAAACATCCTACATGTGCGTACGCAGGGTGTCAAGCCTCTTCTTTACAAAATTTATGGTTTGTTCATGTCGTGAATGAACTGTTGTTTACTATCCGACAAATGGACGATGCAATAAACATCCATTTATTTATCTTTTGCTTTTGAACTTCAAAAACGCCGGCCGGCGCAGTCGGCGTCTCACACTTCCCGGGAGCGGGACGCGGTCAGTCTGTCAGGGCCGTGATCAGGGCCTGGGCGGTGCGGCCGTCCAGGCTGTTGAACCAGTCGACCAGCGAGTCCGCATCGTCC
>DATFGV010000404.1:0-5610 GCA_035249115.1 Vineibacter sp. | reverse complement strand
ACCGCTTTCGAGGCGCTTGACGCGGCGGCCCAGGCCGGTCTCGACATTATCGTGGTCGATCATCACAAGGCCGAACCGCGCCTGCCGCGGGCGCTGGCAGTGGTCGATCCCAACCGCCAGGACGAGTCGAGCCCGCATAGCGAGATTGCGGCGGTGGGACTCGCCTTCTTGTTGGTGGTCGGCGTCAATCGCGCCCTGCGCACCTGCGGCTGGTATGGCGAGCCGCGGCCGGAGCCTGACCTGCGACGATGGCTCGACCTCGTGGCGCTGGGTACGGTCTGCGACGTCGTGGCCCTGACCGGTATCAACCGGATGTTTGTGCGCCAGGGGCTGAAGGTCCTGGAGGGACGCGGCAACCCTGGCATCGCGGCGCTGGCCGAGGTGGCCCGCCTGAACGAGCCTGCGGGCGCTTTCCATCTCGGCTACTTGCTGGGGCCGCGGGTCAACGCCGGCGGGCGAGTCGGCGAGGCGGACCTCGGCACGCGGCTGCTGTCGACCGACGATCCGCAACAGGCCATGGGGCTGGCGATGCGGCTTGACGACTTCAACAAGGAGCGACGAGCGATTGAAGTACAGGTGCTCGCCGCCGCCGTCGCCGAGGTCGAAGCGGCTGGCGACATGCCGCCGGCGATCGTCGCGACGGGCGAGGGCTGGCATCCCGGCGTCATCGGCATCGTCGCCAGTCGCCTGGTCGAGCGCTTCCATCGACCAGCTTTCGTCATCGCGCTCGACGGTAGTATCGGCAAGGGCTCTGGCCGCTCGGTGCACGGCGTCGATCTCGGCGCCATCGTCATCGCCGCCCGACAGCGTGGCCTGTTGGTCAATGGTGGTGGCCACCCCATGGCAGCCGGTCTGACGGTCGAGCGAGGTCAGCTGGAGACGCTGATCGCGTTCTTCATCGATGCAGTTACCGCTGACCTCGGCACGATGCCGCCTGCACCGACACTGGCGGTCGATGGCGCGCTGAGCCCGTTGGCGGCGACGCTCGACCTGGTGCGGACGCTGGAGCGGGTCGGGCCATTTGGCGTCGGCAATCCGCAGCCGCGTTTCGTGCTGCCGCAGGTGCGCGCCGGCTGGTCGCGGCCGGTCGGCGAGGCGCACATCCGTTGTACCTTGGTGGGTGGCGACGGCGGGCGCGTGCCTGCGATCGCCTTCCGCGCCGCCGACGGTCCACTGGGCAAGGCATTGACCGACGCGTCATCGCCGACCCTGCACGTCGCCGGCAGCCTGCGTATCGATCGCTGGAATGGCAATGAGTCCGTCAGTCTGCACATCGAGGACGCAGCGCCGGCGCGGCATCAGATCGGCGCCTGACCAATCCGCGGCGGCTTGATTTGTCGACAACGACGCTGTAGACGGACCCGCCTTGCGGTCCCCATCGTCTAGAGGCCTAGGACACCAGCCTTTCACGTTGGTAACACGGGTTCGAATCCCGTTGGGGACGCCAGAATCCAGCAAAATCAGACGCCTTAGTTGCGGGTCGCTGGTCGGGGTCGCCACCACGGGTCGCCATCTTCATTCACGGCCGCCGGACGCGGACCGCGCGCACTCGATCGCACCCCAACGCAACGTGTGGCCTGGGACCGACCGGGGGTCGACTGTCACGTACCGGGTTTGATCGACAGACTCAGCGGTGTTGAACAACAAGTTTGTGGAGGCTGCGGACACCGAGCGCCATCAGGCCGACAACGACCGGAATGCTGACGCCCATCGCGATCTCGGCATTGACGTTGATCCCGACTGACGTCAGCGCCTTGGCAGCGTAACCCACGAGGCCGACGACATAGTACGTGACCGCGGCGATCGACAGCCGTTCGACGGTGGTTTGCAGTCGAAGTTGCAACGCCGCCCTTTGGTTCATGGAACTCAGAACCTCCTGGTTCTGGCGCTCGCGCGTGACGTTGACGCGTGTCGACAGCAATTGCGTAGCGCGGGTCACCTGGCTCGACAGCATGTCCTGGCGCGCCGCGACCGACCGGCAGGTGTTCATGGCGGGCGCCAGGCGCCGTTCGATGAACTCCTGGAAGGTCTGCAGGCCCTGAAGCCGCTCCTCCCGCAGATCGAGGATGCGGCGCTGCACGAGTTCGTAGTAGGCCACGGCGGCGCTGAAACGAAAGTAGTTGTCTGCGCTGCCGCCAGCGATTGCCGCCTCAAGCGCCGTCAGCCGATCCAGGAGCCGAGGCTCGTCTTGCTCGCCGGCGCTGGCCAGCTTTATGGCGATGTCGGTCAGGTCGCGCTCGCACCGGACCAGGAACGGCGCCGCCTCCTGCGCGACCGGCAATGCCAGCAAGGCCATCATTCTGTAGGTATCGATTTCCAACAGCCGCTGGATCATCCGACCCGCTTGCCGGGGCGTCATGCTCCGGTCCTGGATCAGCAGACGGCCGAATCCGTCCTCGTGAATCCGATAGTCCGTGAAGGCGAATGCCGCGCCTCCGGCGATGGCGGCGCCAATCAGCTGATTACCGGTGAAATGCCGGCTCGCGATTTCTTCGTGAGTTGCGCCCTCAACGTGCGGGACGAACTCGACATGGGTCGCGACCATCATCTGGCCCGGCAACGCGGCGATCCATTCGGCGGGAACTGCTGCGAGTGCGGGTCCCACTGGCGGGTCCACATCGGGCTCTCCCTGGGCAACGAAGGTGTAGCGGGCAAATTCGGTATGCCGCTCCCAAATGAGGCGTAACGGGCCGAAGTCAGCACTGTGGTGATTGGCGGATGGCTCCGGTGCTGGTGCGTCGAAACGGCGACAAAGATCACTGACGGAGTGCCATTCCTTGGTGCGCTGATCGGAGGGCGACAGTAACGCCAGGTAGGAGAGTCGACTGGGCGCGCGCAGCGGTTGGGGCGGACGAGCATGCACCTCATCGTTCAAGGTGATCCGTTGCGGATGGTTGGCTGGCAGGATCATGATCGAACGCCCCTTGCTGGCACGATGCGTTTTAGATGTGGTGCGGGCATGCCTACGTGTCGCTCCGAGTACACGATCGTGGCAAGGGAACCCAGGGACGCATCAGCATCGTTCGCTGTCGGGAGGCGAGCTCCGCTCGCTCAGGACCGGAGAGCCTTGCGGCGGTAAATTCATCCACCAGAAGCATGGAAATTCCTGTCCGACCGTAACGCCTGCCATTACCGCTAAAGCGCTCAAGATTGCGCCCCGGGCCATGCACCTGTGTCGGGCACCCTGCGTGGGACGTCGCTGCCCGCTGAGAATGGTACGTCTGGTCCGAACTGTCGGATGACGGTACCGCTTGCCGGCGAGCACAGCCGCACTTGGCCAAGGCAGTGCGTGAATCGCCTGCCAATATCCGTGTGCTGCTGCGGACGTGCCAAAGTCAGGCAAACATGGACTTCAGTCGGGCCGCGCCGCGTTCAACCAGGTAGGCCTTGAAGGCGGTGGCGGCGGGCGCCAGGTGCTTTGTGCGGCGATGGATAACATGCCATTGGCGTACCACCGGCATGCCGGCGACGGCGAGAACAACCAGGCGCCGCGCCGCGAGTTCGACGGCCACCGTGTGCAGCGACACAAAGCCCAGACCCATGCCTGCCATGACGGCTTGCTTGATGGCCTCGTTCGGCCCGATCTCGATCGCCTCGCGCGGTTGAAACGCCTGCAAGCCGAAGGCCCGCTCCATGGCGTCGCGGGTTCCCGAGCCATACTCGCGAACCAGGAACGTCTCGTCGGAGAGATGGCTTAATCGCAGGCGTTTGCGGCTGGCCAGAACATGGTCAGGCGGTGCGACAATCGCCAGCGGATGCTGCGCAAACGGCGCCGCCGTCGTGTCGAGGCCTGCCGGCCCGCGCCCCATGACCGCCAGGTCGACGGCGTTGTCGGCCAGGTCCCGGGTGGCGCCGTCCCGGTTCTTGATCGTCAGTCGCACCGACAGGCCCGGCCGGTTCTTGCGGAACTCAGCCAGCAGTCGCGGCACGAAGTACTCGGCGGTCGTCGTGGAGACCACCTCCAGCATGCCGGCCTCCGGAGAACCGAGCCGCTGCAGTGCCTCGTCGGCAAGACGCAGCTGACCCAGCACGGCCCGCGCATGCCGGGCGAGTTCGGCACCCACGTGAGTCAGGTACTTGCGACGTCCCATCTGCTCGAACAGCGGCGCGCCAACCGTCTGCTCAAGTTGCCGCAGCTGGATCGAAACCGCCGGCTGCGTCACGCCGATTTCCGCGGCGGCGCGGCCAAAATGCAGATGCCGCGCGGCGGCATCGAAGATCCGCAGTTGCCGTAGCGTCGCCCGGTCGAGTGCCAGCATGTTTCGATTTCCTTATGAATCTAATATACATATTTAAATAGTCATTATGCAATGCATGACGTATGCCCGACGCCGGTTTGGATCGAGGGAGGTGGCCGTGGCTCCGACTGCAACGGCGAAAACCATTGCGGACCCACGCGAGCGCTACCGCGCAGGCGTGCTGAAGTATGCCCAGATGGGGTACTGGCAACCGGACTACGAGCCATCGTCGACCGATGTCCTGGCGCTGTTCCGCATCACCCCGCAGGACGGCGTCGATGCGGAGGAAGCGGCCGCGGCCGTCGCCGGCGAATCCTCGACCGCAACCTGGACAGTGGTCTGGACCGACCGCCTGACGGCGTGCGAGCGCTATCGCGCCAAGGCCTACCGGGTCGAGCCGGTGCCCGGCTCGCCGGGACAGTATTTCGCCTATGTCGCCTACGATCTCGATCTCTTCGAGGAGGGATCGATCGCCAACCTCACCGCGTCGGTGATCGGAAACGTGTTCGGGTTCAAGCCGCTGAAGGCCCTGCGGCTCGAGGACATGCGCATTCCCGTCGCCTACGCCAAGACCTTTCCAGGGCCGGCGACCGGAATCATCGTCGAGCGCGAGCGGCTCGACAAGTTCGGCAGGCCACTGCTGGGCGCTACCGTGAAGCCGAAACTGGGCCTTTCGGGCAAGAACTACGGCCGCGTGGTCTACGAGGCGCTGAAGGGTGGGCTGGATTTCACGAAGGACGACGAGAACATCAACAGCCAGCCCTTCATGCATTGGCGCGACCGCTTTCTCTACTGCATGGAAGCCGTCAATCGGGCGCAGGCCGCGACGGGCGAGGTCAAGGGAACCTATCTGAACGTCACCGCCGCGACGATGGAGGACATGTACGAGCGCGCCGAGTTCGCCAAGGAACTCGGCAGCGTCATCGTCATGATCGACCTCGTGATTGGCTACACGGCGATCCAGTCGATGGCGCGCTGGGCGCGCCGCAACGACATGATCCTCCATCTTCACCGCGCCGGCCACTCGACGTACACGCGCCAGCGCAGTCATGGCGTGTCGTTTCGCGTCATTGCCAAGTGGATGCGGCTCGCAGGCGTCGACCATATCCATGCCGGCACGGTGGTCGGTAAGCTCGAAGGCGATCCGAACGCGGTCCAGGGCTACTACAACGTGCTGCGCGAAGATCACAATCCGGTCGATCTGCCGCGCGGCCTGTTCTTCGAGCAAGACTGGGCGGGATTGCGCAAGGTCATGCCGGTGGCGTCCGGCGGTATCCATGCCGGCCAAATGCACCAGCTGCTCGGCTATCTCGGCGAGGACGTGGTTCTCCAGTTCGGCGGCGGCACGATCGGGCATCCAATGGGGATCCAG
>DATFGV010000403.1:0-3739 GCA_035249115.1 Vineibacter sp. | reverse complement strand
GAGATGGCGGAAGACGGCCCGGCGGCGCTCGACGCCTACGACGCCAACGGACCGTTCGACCTGCTGGTCAGCGACATGGTGATGGACGGCGGCATGTCGGGCGCCGACGTCGCGCGCAGCCTCCAGGCCCGGCAGCCGGATTTGCCGGTGCTGTTCATGTCCGCCGACGATGAGTTGGATGACGACAACTTGCTCGTGAAACCGGTCGACCAGAACTCGCTAGCCGGTGCGATTGCCTATGCGGTGGCGGCGTCGGGATCGCCCCGCTTGACGGCGTGAGGCAAGCGCTGGCGGGGGGCAACGGAATGGTGGGCGCTGTAGGGATTGAACCTACGACCCCACCCGTGTGAAGGGTGTGCTCTCCCGCTGAGCTAAGCGCCCGTAGATCCCGGAGGCGCGGTATAGGTGCTGGCCGCCGCGCCTGTCAAGAAAACCGCGAACAATGCGACATCGCCGTCCGACGCTCGGAAACGGCATGATCAATCTTGACCCGATGTGGCGCGGCGATGGGGAACCATTGCGACCAGTGCGGCGTTATGAGCCAATTGGGCGACCGGGCGGTCGCCCGCTCGTTTTCGAAATGCCGCCGTATCCAAAGATACCTTCCACAGCCGGGCCAGATTCGTCGCGTGCCGACGCGGGGATCAAGGAAGTTGCTGCCGGGCTGGTGGCGGCGGCGGTCGTCGTCGGGTTCCTGTACGTTGGCCGCGATGTCCTGGTTCCCCTGGCGCTCACGGCACTGATCAGTTTCGCGCTCGGGCCGCTGGTGTCGTGGCTGCGGCCGTTCGTCGGATTGAAGCTTGCCGTGGCCCTCGCCGTCCTGCTGGCGGTGGTGGTCGTGGGCGGCGCCACCTTCCTTCTCGCCTGGCAGATCGCCGACCTCGCCGCCAACCTACCCAAATACCGCACCAACCTGATCCAGAAGATAGAAGACCTGCGCGCCGGCGGCGGACTGATCGCGGACGGAATCGGCGCGGTACGTGAACTGGCCGAAGACCTGACGCGGCCAAAGGTGACCACCGGCACGCGGCCGGAAGGCCAGCCACCGATTCCGGTCAAGATCCAGGAGTCGACCGCGCTGGAAGTGACCGCCGCCTATCTCCTGCCCGTGATCGTGCCGTTGCTGGTGACGGGCCTGGTCATCGTGCTGGTGGTGTTCATGCTGCTCGAGCGTGAGCCGCTACGCGATCGCCTGATCCGCCTGATCAGCCGTGGTGATATCAGCCTGACCACCAGCGCGATCAACGACGCGGTCGAGCGCCTCAGTCGATTTCTCGCCACGCAGCTGCTGATCAATATCGCATTCGGTGCGGTCATCGCCGGCGGCCTGTGGCTGATCGGCATGCCCAGTCCCCTGGTCTGGGGCCTGCTGGCCGCTGTCCTTCGATTTGTGCCTTATGCCGGCTCACTGATCACGGCGGTCCTGCCGACCTTGGTGGCGATCGCCGTGGCACCCGGCTGGACATTGCCGATCATGACGTTTGCCCTGATCGTCGCCTGCGAAATCATCGTCGGACAGGTGGTCGAACCCCTGCGCTATGGCAGCACGACGGGCATGTCGCCGCTTGCGGTCCTGGTGTCGACCGTCGCCTGGGTGGCCCTCTGGGGACCGGTCGGCCTGCTGCTGGCCATGCCCATTACGGTCTGCCTCATCGTCATCGGCCGCCACGTGCCGCAACTCGAATTCTTTGGTGTCCTGCTGGGGGACGAGCCTGCGTTGCCGGCCGAAGTCCAGATCTATCACCGGCTTCTGGCATATTCGCCGGTCGACGCCGCCGAGATCGCGGTCGATCGCGCACAGGAGAAGGGCGTGCTGGCGCTGTACCACGATGTCCTCATGCCCATGCTGATGCTCGCCGAGACCGACAGGCGTAGGGGCGCCCTGGATGAACCTCGCCTGCTCCTAGTCGCCAAGGGCGTCGATGAGATCGTCGCCGCCGTGGCGGAAGAGCCGGACTCGATTCCGGAAAAAAATGAGGAGGGCGGCGACGGCGAAGCCGGCAAGCCGGAACCTTCTGAATCGGCCGCATCCGGGAAAGACGTCGTAAGCGTCGCCACGCAAGCCGTCGATACCGGCGTTACTTGCGTCGGGGGGCGCAGCCAAATCGATCGTGCCGCCGCCGCGCTGGCCGCTGACATACTTCGGCGCCGCGGCATCCCGGCGAATGCCTGCGCGATGGCAGAGTTGGCCGACGTTTCGCGCACGGCCGACTCGCAGCGCGACGCGAACGTCGTCGCATTGTGCATCGTGATGCCGGGCTCGGCGACGATCATCCACCACCTGCTGCGCCGGATCTACCAGCACAGCGGCGCCGACGTCCCGGTCGTCGTCGGGAGCTTCGGCGCTGAGATCGCGCCGACATCCTCGCTGGCATCCATTCCGATCGCCCGCACGCTCAGCGACCTCGGCGAGGTCGCGGCCAATACCATCGCGCACCGGGCAGGGAAGGCCTGATCAGAGAGTAGCGGTCGGAAGCGGGGAAGGACTGTCAAATCGCCGGGGGCAATGGGTTCAGTCATCGCCTCCGGATCCATCGCTGCCCTCGATATGACACGCGCCAGCCGTGCCACGCATTTGTGATTCCAAGTACGGGCATGGGGCAGCTACGTGGCTAGCGACTGCGCGGCCGGGATCAGATCCTCGAAGCGGTCGATGACGGCGTCGGCACCGAGCGTGTGGGCCGGCGTCTCGGTGTAGCCCCACGACACGGCGATCACCCTGAGGCCGGCTGCCTGGGCCGCCTGCACGTCGTGGACCGAGTCGCCGACCATCAGCGCGCTCGCCGGATCGGCGCCCATGCGCGCCAACAGTTTCAGGATGTGGCCGGGATGTGGCTTGCGGACCTCGAACGAGTCGGCGCCCGCGGCGTCCTCGATCGGCGGCATCAGGTCGAGCCGGCCGAGGATGTCGCGGGCCGAGGCTTCGTATTTGTTGGTGCACACGCCCAGCCGCACGCCGGCACTGGCCAGCTGCTTCACGGTTTGCACAACGCCGGGATAGAGGGTCGTGCGCTCGATCGGGTTCTCGCTGTAGTAGCGCACGAAGTCGCGGACCCGCGCCTTGAGGGTCGCGTCGTCCAACTGCTGACCGCGCAGCGCGAAGGCCTTGCGGGTGCGCACCCGCCCGCCTTCACCCATCAGGCTGCGCTGAAGCGTGTCGTCGATCGGTGCCAGCCCATGATCGGCCAGCACACGGTTGACGGCGGCCCCGACGTCGGCGGCGCTGTCGATTAGCGTGCCGTCGAGGTCGAACACCACGGTGCGAAACGGAAATCCGGCAAAGTCGTTGGCCATTCGGCCGCTAGATGCCCGGCGCCGAAGTGACATGCAAGCCGCTGCGGCGCATGCCCGATTATCCAGCAAGGCAGGGAAGGGCAGAACTGCGATGACCAGTCTGGGCCGGTCGATGCTTGCGCGGCCGGCACGGCGACTGCCAGAGTCGCCGCCATGAGCAATCAAGCCGGCGTGCCGCCGCGCATCCTCGTGGTCGAGGATGAGGCAGTGGTCCAACTCGCCTTGACCGAGGCGCTACGCGATCTCGGGTTCTCGGTGGAACCCGTCGGCACGGCCGGCGCGGCGCTGGAGAGGCTGCACGAACTGGGTGGTGCGATCGACGCGGCTATCGTCGACATCGGCCTGCCGGATCGGTCAGGCGATACATTGACGGTCGAGCTGCGGCAGCGGCATGTCGGCCTGCCCATCATCATCGCCACCGGCAGCATCGATCCCGACCTGCGGC
>DATFGV010000402.1:0-3781 GCA_035249115.1 Vineibacter sp. | reverse complement strand
CCGGCGCGCCAGGCGAAGGGCGCCCGCGTCTCGGGATCCTTGAGCCGGTTGAAGGAGTAGACGACGTCGGCGGCGGTGAACTTCTTGCCGCTGCAGAACTGGACGTCGTCGCGCAGCTTGAAGGTGTAGAGCTTGCCGTCGGGGCTGACGGTCCAGGATTTCGCCAGGTATGGGATCGGCGTCTTGCCGTCCCAGTCGAGCGCCACCAGCGTGTCCTGCGCCATGTTGACGATGTCCGAGGTCGGCGACCAGGTGGTGCGCTGCGCGTCGTAGTGCGGCGCGTCCAGCGATTTCATCAGCCGCAGGGTCTGAGCGCCCGCCGTTGGTGTCACCGCTGCTGCCGCCAGCGCCGCCACCGCCCCTATCATCATCCGTCGCATGTCCGTCTCCATTCCGTCTTGCTGCGCGTCCACCGCCATTTCGCGGCGAACACTTTACGCCGTCGTCCCGACCAAGGCCCGAAG
Source organism: Vineibacter sp. (assembly GCA_035249115.1). Lineage (GTDB taxonomy): Bacteria > Pseudomonadota > Alphaproteobacteria > Reyranellales > Reyranellaceae > Vineibacter. Next base: position 3,317 of record DATFGV010000402.1, on the reverse strand, counting down.
GGCCGCGTGGAGGGACCTTCTCTCAACAACCTCGACTTCGGTCGTCGATACAAGCTCCCTCGACTGCGCCGCGCGGCTCCGCTCGGGACGACGGAGGTGGTTGCGTGGTTTTCCTCACATCGAGAAGTCCAGCCCCTTGTAGAACGTGTTCTGGTACAGCATGTGCGGCTTGCCGCCCTTGATCTTCCGGTTGGTGACCATGTGCATGTTGATGTTCAGCACCGGCATCCAGAGGTGTTCCTCGGCCACCTTCTGCTGCACCAGGCCGTAGTACTTCGCGCGGTCGGCGTCGGTGCGCGCCGTGCGGCCCAGCTGCAGCCACTGATCGGTCTCGGCGTCCTTCCAGTTCATCCGGTTCGGCGTCGGGATGTTCCTGGAGTCGAAATAGATGTTCATCAGGTCGCCGGCCGACAGGTAGGGCACCGTGACCGACCAGATTTCGTAGTCCTGCTCGGCCATCTTGGCGGCGGCGATGGTCGAGTCCCAGGGCTGCAGCTGCCAGTGCACGCCGATGCGGCGCAGGTAGCCCTGGATCGCCTCGGCCACCCGCGGCGTGTTGCCAGCCTGGGTGTAGTAGACCTTGGGCATCAGCTTGATGCCGTCCTTCTCGCGGACGCCGTCGGCGCCCACTTTCCAGCCGGCTTCGTCGAGCAGCTTCTTGGCGCGTTCGAGGTCCTCCTTGACCACGTCGCGGGTCTTGGACGCGTGGTCCAGCGCGTCGGGGTCAACATAGGTGTAGGCCGGCTCGGCGTTGCCCAGCAGCACGCCCTTGGCGATCTCGGCGCGGTTGATGGCGATGCTCATCGCCTCGCGCACCCGCTTGTCGGCGACCATCGGCCGGGTGATCTTGAAGCCGAAGTAAAGCAGCTGGAAGTTGGGTTTGGCCTCCTGCACCTGCAGCGTCGGCGTCGCCTTGGCCTGGGCGATGAACTGCGCCGGGAACTGGTGCGTCATGTCGAACTGGCCGGCCATCATCGCAGCTACCCGGCTGGAATCCTCCGGCACGATCTTGATCGACAGCCGCTCGAACTTCACGGGCCCCTTGTTCTGGTACATCGCCGGGCCCCAGCGGTAGGCGTCGTGCCGCTTGAGGACGATCTCGGTGCGCGGCTGCCACGAGACCAGGCACCACGGGCCGGTGCCGTCGGCGCCCTTGACGCCATAGTCCTTGCCGAGCGCCTCGACGCTGTCCTTGTTGTGGATCACGTTGGTGAACATCGTGAGCTGCAGCAGCAGTTCGGAGTAGGGCTCCTCCAGCTCGTAGACGACGGTGTGGGGATCGGGCGCCCGCAATTCCTTGATCTTGCCGGCACGCCACGCATAGGGACCTTTGAGCGCCGGATCGGTCAGGCGCTTGAACGAGAAAATGACGTCGTCGGCGGTCAGCTTCTTGCCGCTGCAGAACTGCACGTCGTCACGCAGCTTGAAGGTGTAGGTCCGGCCGTCTTCGCTGACGGTCCAGGATTTCGCCAAGTAGGGGATCGGCGTGCGGCCGTCCCAGTCGAGAGCCACCAGGGTGTCCTGGAACATGTTGACGATGTCCGAGGTCGGGCCCCAGGTGGTGCGCTGCGCGTCGTAGTGCGGCGCGTCGATCGACTTCATCAGGTTCAAGGTCTGCGCCGGCGCCACCGACGGCGCGACGAGCACGCAAAGCGCCGCCGCCCCGAGGTTCCGCATCATCCGCCGCATCATCACCTCCCCGTCGCAATCCATACCTTCCCCGCGAAGCGGGGAAGGTGCCCGAAGGGCGGATGGGGAGCCGACGTGGTCTTCATTGCCAAGACAACCGGCACAATTGCACAGAGCACGTCGGCTCCCCTCCGCCCCTTCGGGGCACCTCTCCACGCGGTGCGTGGGGAGGAGAGTGAAGTGCTCATTGCTGCAGCCTCGGGTCGAGCACGTCGCGCATGGCGTCGCCCAGCAGGTTGGCGGCCAGCACGATGACGAAGATCGCCAGGCTGGGAATGGTCGCGATGTGCGGCGCCATGAACAGGAAGTCGCGGCCCTGCGCCGCCATCATGCCCAGCTCGGCGACTGGCGGCTGCGCGCCCATGCCGAGGAAGCCCAGCGCCGAGCCGACCAGGATGGTCTGCCCGAAGCGCAGGGTCAGGAACACGAAGATCGTCGAGATGCAGTTCAGGGTCAGATAGCGCCAGATCAATGTGAAGTTCGAGACGCCAACGGCGCGGCCGGCCTCCATGTATTCCTGGCCCATCACGCCCATCGCCGAGCCGCGCGCCACGCGCGCCACGCCGGGGATGTCCGACACCACCAGCGCGATCAGCACCGCCGTCAGGCCGGCGCCGAAGATCGCCGCCACCGCCAGACCGATCAGGATGGCCGGGAAGGCCAGCATGATGTCGACGATGCGCATGATGTAGCCGTCGGCCCGTTTGTAGAAGGCGGCCAAGATGCCCATGACGCCGCCGATCATGCCGCCGACCAGGACGCCGACGAGACCCATCATCAGGGTGTTGCGCGTGCCGTAGATGACGCGGCTCAGGATGTCGCGGCCGGTGTTGTCAGTGCCGAACCAGTGCGCCTCGCTGGGCGGCTGCATCACCTTCTTGAGGTCGGTGAGGTAGGGGTCGTAGGGCGCGATCAACGGCGCGAAGACCGCCGCGAGCCCGATCGCCGACAGGATCACCGCGGCGGCCAGCGCGACCTTGTCGCGGAACAGCCGGCGCAGGACGTGGGCGCGCGTGCTCTCGGCGCGTTCAGGCTTGTCGGCGACGACGACGTCGCTGCGGGTTACGGCGGTCATCCGCGTTGCACCCTCGGATCGAGGAAGACGTAGAGAACGTCGACGATCAGGTTGATCAGCAGGAAGGCGATCGCGAGAATCATGATCGCGCCTTGCGCGGTCGGGAAATCGCTCGACACGATGGCGCCGACCGCCAGCCGGCCGACGCCGGGCCAGGCGAACATGGTCTCCGTCACCACCGCGCCGCCCAGCAGGAAGGCCGCCTGCAGGCCGATCAAGGTGACCACGGGGATCATCGCGTTGCGCAGCGCGTGATGGACGATCACCACGGTTTCGCGCAGGCCCTTGGCGCGCGCCGTGCGCACGAAATCGGCGCCCAGCACCTCGAGTACCGCCGTGCGGGTGAGCCGCGCGATCGGCCCGATCAGGACGCTCCCCAGGGTGAGGGAAGGCAGCATCAAGCTGGGCAGACCGCCGTCCCACACCGGCCCGGTGCGGCCGGTGAATGGCAGCAGCGCCCACTTGAAGCCGACGTACTGGATCAGGATCAGGCCGATGAAGAACACCGGCATGGAAACGCCGGCCACCGAGCAGGCCATGATGATGCGGTCGG
>DATFGV010000401.1:0-5699 GCA_035249115.1 Vineibacter sp. | reverse complement strand
GCAGATCATCACCTTCACCTTCCCGCATATCGGCAACACCGGCACCAACGACGAAGACATCGAAACGATCACCCCGGCGGCGCGCGGTGTGGTGCTGCGCCAGGCGATCACCGACCCGGCCAACTGGCGCGCGACGCGGCCGCTGGACGCCTGGCTGGTGTCGCACAATCTGCCGGGTGTCTGCGGCATCGATACGCGGCAGGTGACTCGGCGCATCCGCGACGGCGGCGCGCCCAACGGCGTCGTGGCGCACGCGCCGGACGGACGGTTCGACATCCCGGCCCTGGTGCGCCAGGCGCAGGACTGGCCCGGGCTGGAGGGCATGGACCTGGCGATCGATGTCAGCACGCGCCAGACCTATGGCTGGGACGAATCGGTGTGGGCGTTGGGCAAGGGCTACGGCAAGCAAACCGCACCCAAGTACCACGTCGTCGCGGTCGATTTCGGCGCCAAGCGCAACATCCTGCGCTGTCTCGCCAACGCCGGCTGCAAGGTCACGGTGGTGCCGGCGACGGCCAGCGCCGAGGACATCCTGCGCCACAAGCCCGACGGCGTGTTCCTGTCGAACGGGCCCGGCGATCCGGCGGCTACGGGGAAATACGCCGTGCCGGCCATCCAAGGCGTGCTGAAGGCCGGCGTGCCGCTGTTCGGTATTTGCCTCGGCCACCAGATGCTGGCGCTGGCGGTCGGCGGCAAGACCACCAAGATGGCGCGCGGCCATCGCGGCGCCAACCAGCCGGTCAAGGACCTGACGACCGGCAAGGTCGAGATCACCAGCCAGAACCACGGCTTCGTGGTGATGCCGGAGTCGCTGCCCAAGACTGTCGAGGTGACGCACGTCTCGCTGTTCGACGGCAGCAACGAGGGCCTGCGGCTGACTGACAAGCCGGCCTTCTCGGTGCAGTACCATCCGGAGGCGTCGCCCGGCCCGACCGACAGCCACTACCTTTTCGACCGCTTCGTCGAGATGATCGCGAAGAGTAAGAAGATTTAACCACAGAGGCACAGAGACACAGAGGTAAGGCAAGAGAGCGAGCGCGTGACGACGGAGCGTGATCCACTAACAGGCAGAGTCATTGGACTTGCGATCGACGTGCATCGGTCGCTGGGACCCGGTCTTCTTGAGTCGGCCTATGAGGAATGCTTGTGTTTTGAGTTGAGCGAGGCTGGCATTCCGTTCCGTCGCCAGGTGCCAATGCCGATAACTTATAAGTCGGTTCGTCTCGATTGCGGATACCGTCTCGACATTCTTATCGAGGAGAAACTAGTCGTGGAACTGAAGACGGTCGAGAAACTCTTGCCAGTGCACGAGGCTCAACTACTGAGCTACTTGAAACTTGGTACATTTCCTGTTGGGCTTTTGCTCAATTTCAATGTTCCCGTGCTTAGGGATGGCGTCAGGCGGCTCGTCCTGTGAGCCGTCAGTTCTCTGTGTCTCTGTGTCTCTGTGGTTAATTTTTCTTCTGGCGTCCCATACCTCAACCATGCCCAAGCGCACCGACATCTCCTCCATCCTCGTGATCGGCGCCGGGCCGATCGTGATCGGCCAGGCCTGCGAGTTCGACTATTCGGGCGTGCAGGCCTGCAAGGCGCTGAAGGCCGAGGGCTACCGGGTGATCCTGGTCAATTCCAACCCGGCCACGATCATGACCGATCCCGGCCTGGCCGACGCCACCTACATCGAGCCGATCACGCCGGACATGGTGGCGAAGATCATCGAGAAGGAGAGGCCGGACGCCATCCTGCCGACCATGGGCGGCCAGACGGCGCTGAACACGGCGATGGCGCTGCACCGCGATGGCCGGCTGAAGAAACTGGGCGTCGAGCTGATCGGCGCCAACGCCGAGGCGATCGACAAAGCCGAGGACCGGCTGCTGTTCCGCGACGCCATGAGCCGCATCGGCCTGGAATCGCCGCACAGCCAGATCGTGCACAACCGCGAGGACGCGGTGAAGGCGCTGGAGGCGGTCGGCCTGCCGGCGATCATCCGCCCGTCCTTCACCCTGGGTGGCACCGGCGGCGGCATCGCCTACAACCGCGACGAATATTTCGACGTCGTGCAGGGCGGCCTTGACGCCTCGCCGACCACCGAGGTGCTGGTCGAGGAGTCGGTGCTCGGCTGGAAGGAATATGAGATGGAGGTCGTGCGCGACCGGCACGACAACTGCATCATCATATGCTCGATCGAGAATGTCGATCCGATGGGCGTCCACACCGGCGATTCGGTGACGGTGGCGCCGGCGCTGACCTTGACCGACAAGGAATACCAGATCATGCGCAACGCCTCGATCGCGGTGCTGCGCGAGATCGGGGTCGACACCGGCGGATCGAACGTGCAGTTCGCCGTCGATCCGCGCAACGGCCGCATGGTCATCATCGAGATGAACCCGCGGGTGTCGCGCAGCTCGGCGCTGGCATCGAAGGCGACCGGTTTCCCGATCGCCAAGGTCGCGGCCAAGCTTGCGGTCGGATACACCCTGGACGAGCTCGCCAACGACATCACCGGCGTGACGCCCGCGTCGTTCGAGCCGACCATCGACTACGTCGTCACCAAGATGCCGCGTTTTGCGTTCGAGAAGTTTCCGGGCGCCGAGCCGTACCTCACCACGTCGATGAAAAGCGTCGGCGAGGCGATGGCGATCGGCCGCAACTTCCAGGAGTCGCTGCAAAAGGCGCTGCGCTCGATGGAGACCGGGCTGACCGGACTGAACGAAATCGAGATCAAGGACGCGCCCGACAAGGCGGCGCTGGTGGCGGCGCTGGCGCGGCCGACGCCGGATCGTGTGCTGACCATCGCCCAGGCTTTCCGCCACGGGCTGTCGGTCGAGGAGGTGGCGCAGGCCTGCAAGTACGAGCCGTGGTTCCTGCGCCAGATCAGGGAGATCGTCGAGGTCGAGGGCAGCGTGCGCGCCGGCGGCCTGCCGCAGGATCGACTCGGCCTGCTGCGCCTGAAGAAGATGGGGTTCTCGGATGCACGGCTGGCCGAGCTGGGCAAGTCGACCGAGGCCGACGTTGCCGCGCAGCGCCTGGCGCTGGACGTCCGGCCGGTGTTCAAACGGATCGATACCTGCGCCGCCGAGTTCGCATCGCGCACGCCCTACCTCTACTCCTGCTACGAGGGCGACGGGGTGCAGCCGGCGGAGTGCGAAGCCCAGCCCAGCGATCGCAAGAAGATCATCATCCTGGGCGGCGGCCCCAACCGGATCGGCCAGGGCATCGAGTTCGACTATTGCTGCGTGCACGCGGCCTATGCGCTGCGCGACGCCGGGTTCGAGACCATCATGGTCAACTGCAACCCGGAGACCGTGTCGACCGACTACGACACCAGCGACCGGCTGTACTTCGAACCGCTCACGGTCGAGGACGTCACCGAGCTTGTGCGCAAGGAGCAGAGCCGCGGCGAGCTGCTCGGCCTGATCGTGCAGTTCGGCGGCCAGACGCCGCTCAAGCTCGCCAAGCCGCTGGAGGCGGCCGGCATCCCGATCCTCGGCACCACGCCCGACGCGATCGACCTCGCCGAGGATCGCGACCGCTTCAAGCGGCTGCTGGAGCGGCTCAACCTCAAGCAGCCGCAGAACGGCATCGCCTACTCCATCGAGCAGTCGCGCCTGGTGGCTGCCGAGGTCGGCCTGCCGCTGGTCGTGCGCCCGTCCTACGTACTGGGCGGTCGCGCCATGGCCATCATCCGCGACGAGACGCAGCTCAACGACTACCTGTTCGATGTCCTGCCGGAGATGGTGCCGCCCGACGTCAAGGCGCGCTATCCCAACGACAAGACCGGCCAGATCAACACGGTGCTGGGCAAGAACCCGCTGCTGTTCGACCGCTACCTGCGCGACGCCATCGAGGTCGACGTCGACGCCCTGGCCGACGCGCAGGGCGAGGTGTTCGTCGCCGGCATCATGGAACACATCGAGGAAGCCGGCGTGCACTCGGGCGACTCGGCCTGCTCGCTGCCGCCGTACTCGCTGCCCAAGGCGGTGGTCGAGGACATCGAGCGGCAGACCGTGGCGCTGGCCAAGGCGCTGAAAGTGTGCGGCCTCATGAACGTGCAGTACGCGGTCAAGGACGGCACGGTCTACATCCTCGAGGTCAATCCGCGCGCCAGCCGTACCGTGCCCTTCGTCGCCAAGGCGACCGGGCTGCCGATCGCCAAATTCGCGGCACGGCTGATGGCGGGCGAGCGGATGAGCGACCTCGACCTCGATCCGGTGATGATTGGCGGGCACATCTCGGTCAAGGAGGCGGTGTTTCCGTTCGCGCGCTTCCCCGGCGTCGACGTCATGCTCGGGCCGGAAATGCGTTCGACCGGCGAGGTCATGGGCATCGACCGCGATTTCGGCCGGGCCTTCGCCAAATCGCAGCTCGGTGGCGGCACCAAGGTGCCGACCGAGGGGACGGTGTTCATTTCGGTGCGCGATCGCGACAAGGCGGGCATCGTCGCCGCCGCCCGCAAGTTGCGCGACCTCGGTTTCCGCATCGTCGCCACCGGCGGGACGGCCAGCCACCTGGGCCAGGAAGGCGTCGAGACGACGCGGATCAACAAGGTGCTGGAAGGCCGGCCGCACATCGTCGACCTGATGAAGGACGGCGGCGTGCAGCTGGTGATCAACACCTCCGAGGGCGCGCAATCGACCAAGGATTCGTTCACCTTGCGGCGAACCGCGCTGATGCACCGCATTCCGTACTACACCACCGCCGCCGGCGCCCGCGCCGCGGTCGAAGGCATCGCCGCGATGAAGGCGGGCGCGCTCGACGTCGCGCCGCTGCAATCGTACTTCAGCCGCTTGTTCTAGTTCCTCCCCAGCGAAGCTGGGGAGGTGCCTCCGAAGGGGGCGGAGGGGACCCCTGGCGGTCCTCGAAACAGAGGCTGGGTCCTCACAACGAACACTACGTCGGCTCCCCATCCGCCCTTCGGGCACCTTCCCCACGCCGCGCGTGGGGAAGGGAAGAGACATGGCAGACGCGCGGCGGTGCGAGTGGCGACGCCGCGCCGCGCCGGCTATGACCGCGTCGCGATACAGTTGAGGATCGAACGTTGAGTGTCCCTTCGGCCACGGCGCGGTTGCGTGGCCTGCCGCCGACCTTGCGCGGCATGCTGTGGATGGCGGCCAGCGGCATGCTGTTCGCGATCCTCAATACGGCCATGAAATGGCTGGCGCACGACCTTGATCCCTGGGTGGTCGGCTCGCTGCGCTACTTCTTCGGCTTCGTCGTGCTGCTGCCGCTGATCTGGCAGCTTGGCTTGCGCCACCTGATGACCCGCGCGCCGGGCCTGACCGCGGTGCGCTGCCTGTTCCACAGTGGCGGGTTGATGTTGTGGTTCGCCGCCTTGCCGATGGTCAGCATGGCGGAGATGACGGCGCTGGGCTTCACCGGCCCGATCTTCATGTGCCTGGGCGCCGTGCTGGCGCTGGGCGAGCGCATGAGCGGCGCCCGCTGGATCGCCGTGCTGATCGGCTTCCTCGGCGTGCTGGTCGTGGTGCGGCCGTGGGAGGCCGGCGGCTTCTCCGGCGTGACGCTCGGCAACCTGCTGATGCTGGCGTCGTCGCCGGTGTTCGCGGCCTCGTTCATCACGGCGAAGGTGCTGACGCGCCAAGACAGCTCGGAAACCATCGTGCTGTGGCAGCATCTCGGCGTCGGCCTGATGCCCCTGCCGCTGGCGGTGATCTACTGGACCGCGCCGACGGCGGAGCAAT
>DATFGV010000400.1:0-29882 GCA_035249115.1 Vineibacter sp. | reverse complement strand
GGCACAGAGCGCGTAGTCGGCGAAACTGAGTAACACGCCGCCATGCAGCACGCCGCCGGCGTTGGCGTGACGTCCGTCGGTCGGCATGGCGCAATGCACGCCGTGATCGAGCCGCCGATAGAAAATCGGACCGATATGGTCTTCGAAGGGATCGCTGGGGTCGAAAACCTTGTAGCCCGACAGGTCGGGCGCCAGCAGCGCATCCGGCACGACAAATCCTCTTGTGAACGCAGCTTCGCGCTGTATTACGAGAAAAGCATACGGGACGGAAGCGGGCGCGGCGGTTCCGCCCTGCGGAGACAAGAGGGGTGGACGGTGGCGGAGCATAAGGTCGAGGTCGTGCGCGAAACGCGCCCGGAGGGCGTCGTCGCACGCGTCGTGTTCGACAACGCGCGGCGCCTGAACGTGGTCAATCCGCCGGCGCTGGCCGATCTCATCGGTGCCTTCGGCGAGGTTTCACGCGACGACAGCGTGCGCGTCGTGGTGTTTTCCGGTGTCGGCGGCAAGGCCTTCATCGGCGGCGCCGACATCCGGCACATGGTCGGCCTGAAGACGCCCGCTGAAGGACGTGCCTTCATCACCCAGGTCCATCAGCTCTGTCAGGCGATCCGCGACTGTCCCGTGCCAGTGATCGCCTGGCTGGAAGGCTATACCTTGGGCGCCGGCCTGGAGGTCGCCGCGGCCTGCGACATCCGTATCGCCACCGACAGTGCCGCCTTCGGCATGCCCGAGGTGCGGGTCGGCGTGCCTTCGGTGGTCGAGGCGGCGTTGCTGCCGCGGCTGATCGGCTGGGGCCGGACCTCGTGGTTGCTACTGACGGCAGAGAACATCGGTGCCCGCAAGGCTTACGAGTGGGGCTTGCTCGAGGAGGTCGTGAGTCCCGCGGAGATCGGCGCGGCGGTGGAACGCTGTGTCAATTCCATTCTCGACGGCACGCCCAAGGCGGTGCGGGCGCAGAAGGCGTTGATGCGCCGCTGGGAGGAGCTGCCGCTGGCCGGCGCCATCCAGGCTGGCATCGATTCGTTCGCCCAGTCGGTGACGACCGGCGAGCACACCGCGAAGATGACGGCGTTCGTCAACCGCAAGCGCGGGTGAGCGCGCGCATACTGGGACGAGGAAACATCATGCTGAACCGCAGACACGCCATCGCCGGTCTCGGCGCTGCAGTGGTGACACCGGGCATGGTCAGCCATGCGCAGAGCTGGCCTTCGCGTCCCTTCACCCTGATCCTGCCGTTCGTCGCCGGTAGCGGCACCGACACAATGGCGCGCCTGATCGGCGAGCGGCTGTCGGCGAAACTCGGCCAGCCAGCAATCGTCGACAACAAGGCAGGCGCCAACGGCTCGATCGCCGCCACAACTGTCGCCCGGGCGGCGCCGGACGGCCACACCCTGTTCGTGACGACCAACACGACGCACGCCGCCAACCCCAGCCTGCTGCGCAACCTGCCGTACGACCCGGTCAAGGATTTCGCGCCGGTGGCGTTGATGGGATTGGCGCCGTTCGTGCTCGTGGCGCATCCAAGTGTGCCAGTTGCCGATTTCGGCGCGCTGGTGACGCGGGCCAAGGCGGAGCCCGGCAAGTTGAGTTATGCCGCCGGTACCAGCACCGCACACGTCTGCGGCGAAACGATGAAGCGGCTGGCCGGGATCGACGTGCTGCGCGTGCCGTACAAGAGCGCACCACCGGCCATGAACGACGTGATCGGCGGGCAGGTCGACATGACCTTCATCGACATTGGCACCGGCCTGCCGTACATCCGCGCTGGCAAGGTGAAGACCCTGGTGGCGACGGACGCGGCGCGCTCGCCGCACCTGCCCGACGTGCCGACGTTCCGTGAGCTCGGGATCGAGTTCGATCTGGTGGCCTGGTATGCGGTCTATGCGCCAGCCAAGACGCCGCCGGAAATCGTCGCGAAGCTCAACGCGGCGATCAACGAGATCATGACGTCGCCCGACATGAAGGAACGCATGGACAAGTTCAGCGTCGTTGTGCGCACCGGCACGCCGGACGACCTCGGCAAATGGACCCAGTCCGAGATCGACAAATGGGGCCGCCTCGCGCGGGCCGCCGGCATCGAGCCGGAAGGCTGAGCCGCCGGCGCGGTGACACGGAATGCGGGAGGTCAGAACCATGAGCGGCGGCGCGAAAACCATCCGTATCGGCGGCAGCTCGGGGTTCTGGGGCGACACGGAGACGGCGCCGGGGCAGCTCGTCCGGCATGGCCGCATCGACTATCTGGTCAACGACTATCTGGCCGAAGTGACCATGTCGATCATGGCGGCGCAGAAGATGAAGGACCCGAACGCCGGCTATGCCCGTGACTTCGTAACAGCGGTGGTGGCGCCGCTGGCGCGCGAGCTCGCCGACCGCAAGATCAAGGTCGTGACCAACGCCGGCGGAGTCAATCCGCAGGCCTGCGCTGCCGCGGTGCGCCAGGCGTGCGAGGCGGCCGGCGTGTCGTTGAAGGTCGCCGTCGTGGTCGGCGACGACCTTCTGCCGATGGCGGAAAAGTTGCGGGCGGCGGGCGTCAAGGAAATGGACGGCGAAGCGTCGCTGCCGGCCAAGATCACCAGCATGAATGCCTATCTCGGCGGTTTCCCGATCGCCCGCGCGCTTGCCGAGGGCGCCGACGTGGTGATCACCGGGCGTTGCGTCGACTCGGCGGTGACCCTGGGGCCGCTGATCCACGAGTTCGGCTGGAAGCTCGACGACTACGACCAGCTCGCCGCCGGCACCTTGGCCGGCCACATCCTGGAATGCGGCGCGCAGTGCAACGGCGGCAACTTCACCGACTGGCGGCTGGTGCCGGACTACGACGACATGGGCTTCCCGATCGCCGAGGTGTCGGCGGACGGCAGCTTCGTGCTGAGCAAGCCCGACGGCACCGGCGGGTTGATCACGACGGCGACCGTCGCTGAGCAAATGCTCTACGAGATCGGCGATCCGCGGGCCTACATGGTACCCGACGTGGCCTGCGACTTCACCCAGGCGCGCTACGAGCAGGTCGGTAAGGACAAGGTGCGCGTCTCGGGCGCGCGCGGCCGGCCGCCGACCGACAGCTACAAGGTGTCGACCACCTGGCCGGATGGCTTCAAGTTCGGCTCGATCTTCATGCTGGGTGGCATCGACGCCGTGGACAAGGGCCGCCACAGCGCCGAGATGATCATCAAGAAGACCCGCCGCATGTTTCGCGAGAAGAATTTCGGCGACTACCGCGAGGTCAGCATCGAGATCATCGGCGGCGAGGACACCTACGGCCCGCATAGCCGGGCGCGCGACGTGCGTGAGGTGGTGGTCAAGATCGCGGCGCGGCATGACCAGAAAGAGGCGCTTTCCCTGCTCGGCCGGGAGACTGCGCCGATGTCCACCGGCGGAGTCGTCGGCATGACAGGCTCGTTCGGTGCCGGCCGCGCGACACCGTCGCCGGTGATCCGCATGTTCTCCTGCCTCGTGCCCAAGGCGATGGTGCCGGTGACGGTCGAAATCGACGGCAAGTCGATTCCAATTGAACAGGCCTCGCCGCCGGGTGGCTTTCATGCCGGTCTGTTGCCCGACGAAGCGCCGCCGGCGCCTGCCTTGCCAAAGACGGGGCCAAACGCCGCGACCGAGACCGTGTCGCTGGTGGCGTTGGCCTATGGCCGGTCCGGCGACAAGGGCGATAGCGCCAACATCGGCATCTTCGCCCGCAAGCCCGACTACGTGCCGATCCTCGACGCCGAGGTCACCGAGGAAGCGGTCGCACAGTGGTTCGCGCACCGCATCAAGGGCCGGGTGACGCGCTGGCGCCTGCCCGGCATTGGCGGTTTCAATTTCCTGCTGCGCGAGGCGCTGGGCGGCGGCGGCATGGCGTCGATCAAGGCCGATCCTCTGGCCAAAGCCTTCGCCCAGATGCTGCTCGACATGCCGGTGCGCGTCCCGGCGGCGGTAGCGCGCGAGGTCGGGGGCGCGCAGAAGGCGGCCTGAACCGGCTTCGCGCTGGCGCGGTGCCGGCGGCACCATGGCATGAGACCGTTGGCGGCCAGGGGTGGCGGTGCGATAGCATGCAGGCGATGGCCGCGCCTTCGCGGCCGACCATCGCAACCGGAGGAATTGATGGACGTCGTCGGCTACCGGCGGAACGCGCCGGGTACCCAGCCGGAGTACCTGCATCCGGCCTATACGTCATCAGTCAAGCGGTCGCCGACGAAGAAGCTCGTGCCGGTGCCGCATACCCTGACGGAGGTGACGGGACCGGTTTACGGCCACGACAAGGTCGCGCCGGACGACAACGACCTGACCAAGGGCCATGCCGGCCCGCCGATCGGCGAGCGCATCATAGTCAGCGGGCGCGTGCTCGACGGCGACGGCAAGCCGGTGTCGCGGACCCTGGTCGAGCTGTGGCAGTGCAACGCCACCGGCCGCTACCTGCACGCCAACGACCAGCACGATGCGCCGCTCGATCCCAATTTCACCGGTGCCGGCCGCGCGATCACCGATGCCGACGGCGTCTACAGCTTCACCACCATCAAGCCGGGCGCCTATCCCTGGCGCAACCACCACAACGGCTGGCGGCCGGCGCACCTGCATTTCTCGTTGTTCGGTCCGAGCTTCATGACGCGGCTGGTGACGCAAATGTATTTCCCTGGCGATCCGCTGGTGCCGCTCGATCCGATCTTCAATTGCGTCACCGACGCGGCGGCACGCGATCGCATGGTGTGCAGCTTCGACATCGACGCGACCGTGCCGGAATTCGCCCTGGGTTACCGCTTCGACATCGTGCTGCGCGGCCGCGACGCCACGCCGATGGGGATGTGACATGGCGAAGCTGACGCCGACCCCGTCGCAGACCGTCGGTCCCTATTACTCGATCGGGTTCAACTGGCTGGCGACGACCGATCTTGCCAAGGACGCGACGCAGGGCGAGCGCATCGTCGTCTCCGGCCGCCTGACCGACGGCGATGGTGCGCCGATTCCTGACGCGGTGCTCGAGGTCTGGCAGGCCGACGCCAATGGGCGCTACGCCCATGCCGAGGACAAACAGGATAGGCCCAGGGACCAAGGCTTCAAGGGCTATGGCCGCATCGGCACCGACAACGATGGCCGCTTCCGCTTCACGACCGTGAAACCCGGCGCCGTGCCGGGTCCCGGCAACAGCCTGCAGGCACCACACATCCTCGTGGCGTTGTTCATGCGAGGGGTGCTGCGGCACCTCTATACGCGGATCTATTTTTCCGACGAGGCGACGGCCAACGCGGGTGATCCGGTGCTCGGCCTGATCGACGAGCCGGCACGTCGTGCGACGTTGATCGCGCAACGCGCCAGCGGCGCCACCGAGTACCGCTGGGACATCGCCATGCAAGGCGCCAACGAGACGGTGTTTTTCGACGCCTGAGACTACCGCCGCAAGAGATGCATTTGTGACGGATCAAGCGCCATTGTCAGCAAGTCGCGGCGCAGTGGCGGCAGGTCGCACCGACTCGGCCGTGCGGCTGGCCATGTCGTTGAAGTGCTCGCGCAGCTGCTCCAGCGCAAAGCTGAAGCCGTACAAGCGTCCGACGTCGTCGACTGGCAGGATCCGGATCAGACCCTCGCCGCGCAGCGCTAGCAATTCGACGCGAAAGGCATCGAACGCCGCCTCGACCGTAGCCAGCGACGGTGGCGCGCGCCGTTCGGCGAGGGCGGCGCCGACATCGCGCAGGAATGCGGCCGCCGTCGTGGACAGTTGCGCCAACGCTGGCGCCAGGCGCGAGCGGATCGGTTCCGGCAGCGGCGCGACGGTGGCGCGGTGGATGATCACCAGGTCATGGCGCAAGCGCAGCAAGGTGCGCAGGAACGGCTCCGGGTCGGGCGCGTCGCTGAGATGGCTGCGGCGCTCGCGCCTGGCCTCGTCAGTGGCGGTCTCCAGCTTGGTCATCGCCGCCCGCACCCGGTCGAGCAGCCTCTGGATGTCGTCACCATCGGACGCGCCGGTCAGACCCTGCAACAGCGGCGGCAGCAGGTCGGCCAGCAGGCCCAGCGTGCGGCCGGCCGACGTCGTCAGCACGCCGTGTGCCCGGGCCGGCAGCACGAGCAGCGCCACGGCCAGACCCACGACGCTGCCCAAGCCGATTTCCAGCACGCGTTCGAGCGCCGATTCGAAAGGGCCCGCATGCTGGCCGACAGTGCCCAGCAGCACGATGATGGCCGTCACCGGCGCCACGCGGAATGCCTGGTTCAGCGCCGACAGCACGGCCAGCGGTGCCAGCGCGATCAATAATGCCAGCCCCTGCGCGACGGGCTGGGCATGGGGGACAAGCCAGGCGACCGCCGCGCCATAGGCCGCGCCGCACAGCGTGCCGATCAATCGGTCCACCGTGGCCTTCAGCGAGCCACCGACGCTCGCCTGCATGATGATCACCGAGGTAAACACCGCCCAATAGCCCTGCGGCAGGCCCAGGGCGCTGGCGAGCCCGAAGGTCGTGACGCCGGCGACCGTCATGCGCGTCGCCAGGCGTAGCTCGGCGCGCCGCCGGACCAGCCAGTCGATGGTTTGTCGCGACACCGTGACCAGACCGGGCATGACCGCCTCCTGTCGCCGGTGCGAGCGGCGCTGATGTCGGTGGAACAGTGTCCATCATTCGTCGGCGCCGTGCATCCGGCACGGCGCGCGGCTGGTCCCGCCCTGTAACCTGTGCTTAGGATGGCGCATGGCCGAAAGGCAACATGGCTTGCCGGGCGAGACGCGCAGCCGCGGACGGGTGGTGCGCGCGCGTGAGGCCGCGGCAGCGCCGGCCGGCGATCCCGATCTTTCGCCTTACCAGCATTTCGCGCGCGCCGAATGGGCGGCGCTACGTGCCAACACGGCTGCGAGTCTGAAACCGGACGAACTGGCGACCTTGCGATCACTGAACGATCGTCTCGACTTGCGGGAGGTCGAGGAGATCTACCTGCCGCTGTCGCGATTGCTGGCGATGCATGTCCGGGCGCGACGCAAGCTGGCCCGCGGCCGCGGCCGATTCCTCGACGTCGAGGATAATGCGCTGCCCTATGTGATCGGCATCGCCGGTTCGGTCGCGGTCGGCAAGTCGACCACGGCGCGCGTGCTGCAGGCACTGCTGGCGGGCTTGCCCGACATGCCGAGGGTCGACCTGGTGACGACAGACGGATTCCTGTTTCCCAAAGCGGTGCTGGAGAGCGAGCGCCTGATGGAGCGCAAGGGCTTTCCCGAGAGCTACGATCGGCCGGCAATGCTGCGCTTCCTGCACGACGTAAAGGCCGGCAAACGGCAGGTGGCGGCGCCGGTCTACTCGCACTTGTCCTACGACGTGATGCCGGGCGAGCAGGTGGTGGTCGACCGGCCCGACGTCCTGATCTTCGAGGGGCTGAACGTTCTGCAGCCCGCCCGCCTGCCCAAGGATGGCAAGGCGATCCCCTTCGTCTCGGATTTCTTTGACTTTTCGATCTATGTCGACGCCGACGAAGACGTGTTGCAACGCTGGTATATTGCCCGCTTCATGCGGCTGCGAGAGACCACGTTCCGCGACCCGCGCTCGCATTTTCACAAGTACGCGGCGCTGAGCGAGACCGATGCGGTCGCCACCGCGACCTCGATCTGGACCCGCATCAACCTTGTGAACCTGCGCGAGAACATCCTGCCGACCCGCCAGCGTGCCAGCCTCATCCTGCGCAAAGGCGAAAGCCACTTGATCGACGAGGTGATGCTCAGGAAACTCTAGTCGACTACAGCTCGAACGCCGCCAACGCCGCGCGCGCAACCGGCTCGCCCCATTCCTGAACGAAGTGGCCGCCGTCGGCGATTTCCAGCGGTGGCGGGCAGCCGCGGACGTGCTGGCGCAGTTCCGCCATGACCGATGGTCCCAGCACGGGATCTTTCATGCCAACGGCCATGAAGCTCTCGCCGCGCCATTCGGCGCGCCACCAGTCGCGGGCCCGGCGTGAGAGGGCGGCGCCGTCGGCGCCGGGACGGTCGCACACCAGGTTGGGGAAGCGGCGGACGCCGGCTTTGTAGCTCGCGTCCGGAAACGGTGCGTCGTAGGCGGCCGACTCGGCATTGCCCAGGTGCGGGCAGGCGCGCTTCATCAGGGCGCCGATGGCCATATCAGGGGAGCGGTTGCTGAAGGCGCGCCAGGCGAGGAAGGCTTCGGGCAGGGGCGCATCCCCGGTTGCCAGCGTGGTGTTCATCGCCAGCAGCCGGGTGAACCGACCGGGCATGTCCATCGGCAGGGTGAGGCCCAGCAACCCGCCCCAGTCCTGGCAAACCAGGCAGATGTTGCGCAGGTCCAGCCGCTCGATGAAGCGCATCAGGCTGTCGCGATGGAAGCTGAACGTATAGGTCGCCTCGTCGGTCGGCTTGTCGGAACGG
Organism: Vineibacter sp.; assembly: GCA_035249115.1. Classification (GTDB taxonomy): domain Bacteria; phylum Pseudomonadota; class Alphaproteobacteria; order Reyranellales; family Reyranellaceae; genus Vineibacter. Next base: position 21,538 of record DATFGV010000400.1, on the reverse strand, counting down.
CCGAAACCGAAGAAATCCGGGGCCACCACCCGATGGCCGGCGGCGGCAAAGACCGGGATCATGCGCCGGTAGAGATAACTCCACGTCGGCTGGCCGTGCAGGCAGAGAAACGTGACCTTGCCGCCACGGGCTCCCTCGTCGAGGTAGTGAAGTCGCAGGCCAGCGACGCAACCGCCCAGGTTGTCGATGTAGCGCGGGGCATAGGCGAAGCCGGGCAGGTCGGCGAACCGCTCGTCCGGGGTACGCAAGGCGGATGGCACGATGGTCTCCGAAGTGGCCTGGGATGCAACTTGATGCGGGCGGAAAAAGCGTTACAAGTCAATCCGTTATGAAAGCACCGACCGGTTCGGCGTCAGGAACCGTGCGAACGGCGGACCATACCGACCGGGAGCGCCGCCTGGCGCGGGCGCTACGCGACAATCTCCGCCGCCGCAAGGACCAGGCGCGGGCAAAGGCCGGCAACGAACTGGCGCCCGCCGACACGGCCAAGCCGACCGCGATGGAGGGTCCCGATGCGCCAACTGCCGGCAGCAAGCGTGGCGGTTGAGCGCTCGGCGGCGGAGCGTTACAACGCGGCTGCGCCGCCCGTCCCCCTCCCGCGGCGCCAAAGAGGTGTGGCATGGCGATCATGTCGGATCGCTGGATCCGCAAGATGGCGCTCGAACAGGGCATGATCGAGCCATACGTGGATGCCCAGAAACGCGACGGCGTCATTTCTTATGGGGTCTCGTCCTACGGCTACGACGCCCGGGTGGGCGGCCAGTTCAAGATTTTCACCAACGTCGACAGTGCCGTGGTCGACCCGAAGAACTTCACGGCCAACAGCTTCGTCGACCGCCAGACCGAGGTCTGCATCATTCCGCCCAACAGCTTCGCGCTGGCCAGCACGGTGGAGTATTTCCGCATCCCGCGTGATGTGCTGGTGATCTGCGTCGGCAAGTCGACCTACGCGCGCTGCGGCATCATCGTCAACGTGACGCCGCTGGAGCCGGAGTGGGAGGGGCACGTGACCCTGGAATTCTCCAACACCACGCCATTGCCGGCCAAGGTCTACGCCAACGAGGGCGCCTGCCAGTTCCTGTTCCTGCGCGGCGATGAGCCCTGCGAAGTTTCCTACCGGGACAAGGCCGGCAAATACCAGGGGCAGCGCGGCGTGACGCTGCCACGAATCTGAGAGGACGGGAAAAATGGATCGTATCCGCGTGCGTGGTGGCGTTTCGTTGCAAGGCGCCATTGAGATATCCGGCTCGAAGAACGCGTCGCTGCCGCTGATGGCGGCGGCACTGCTGACCGACCAGAAGCTGGTGCTGCACAACGTGCCGCGACTGGCCGACATCGTCACCATGATCGCGTTGCTGCAGCAACACGGCGTCGACATCGCGGCGGCGCCGGGCGAGAACGGCCACCGCCACGGCAAGACCCTGACCCTGCAGGCGGCGAAGATCGCCTCGACCACGGCACCGTATGACATCGTGCGCAAGATGCGCGCCTCGGTGCTGGTGCTGGGGCCGCTGCTAGCGCGCTGTGGTCAGGCGCGGGTGTCGCTGCCCGGCGGCTGTGCCATCGGCACGCGGCCGGTCGACTTGCACATCGCCGGGCTACAGGCGCTTGGCGCGCAGATCGAGCTTGATGGCGGCTACATGGTGGCGACGGCGCCGCAGGGTTTGCGCGGTGCCAAGTACGTCTTTCCCAAGGTTTCGGTCGGCGCCACCGAGAACCTGATGATGGCGGCCTCGATCGCCAAAGGAACCACGATCCTCGACAACGCGGCGCGTGAGCCGGAGATCACCGATCTGGCGCACTGCCTGATCGCCATGGGCGCGCGGATCCAGGGCGTCGGCACCGAGACCCTGCGCATCGACGGAGTCGAACGCCTGCGGGCGGCCACGCACCAGGTGATCCCCGACCGCATTGAGACTGGCACCTTCGCCATGGCGGTGGCGATGACGGCGGGCGACGTCGAGCTGGTTGGCGGCCGCATCGACCTGCTGGAGTCGGCGATCGACAGCCTGCGCGGCGCTGGCGTCGAGTGCACCCCGACCAACAGCGGTTTCCGGGTGTCCAGGCGCAATGGCGAGTTGCATGGCGTCGACGTGATGACCGAACCCTATCCCGGGTTCCCGACCGACTTGCAGGCGCAGATGATGGCCCTGATGTGCCGCGCGCGGGGCGCCGCCATGATCACCGAGACGATCTTCGAGAACCGCTTCATGCACGTGCCGGAGCTGACGCGCATGGGGGCCAACATCAACATCCATGGCGCATCGGCGATGGTACGAGGCGTCAAGGAGCTGCGCGGCGCCGAGGTCATGGCCACCGACCTGCGGGCGTCGGTCTCACTGGCCATCGCGGCGCTCGCCGCCAAGGGCGACACGACCCTGCACCGCGTCTACCATCTCGATCGCGGCTACGAGCGACTGGAGCAGAAGCTCGCGGCCTGCGGCGCCGATATCGAACGGGTCAAGGGCTGAACGCGGCAATCATGACGGACAAGCTGAAGCTGCGGGCGTTCGACGACTCCGACCTGGAGGTGATTTCGGCCGCCACCCAGGACGCGCTGGTGGCAGTCAAGGACATCGGCTGGTTTGCCGAGGACAAGCGCCTCGCCCTGGTCATCAACCGCTTCCGCTGGGAAGCTCCCGCCGATGCCGACGGACGCTGGTCGCGGACCCACAGCGCGCTGGTGTTCCACGAGGTCGACACGGTGCGGCACATGGATGTGCCGCTCGGCGAACCGGACCGCATTCTCGAGCTCCTGTCGATGGCGCTTGATCCGTCCGGCGCCGACGGCATCGCCGTGCTGCTCAGTTTTGCCGCGCATCGTACCATCCGCCTGACAGCGCCCAAGTTGTTGTGCCACCTCGAAGATCTGGGCGAACCCTGGCCCACCACCTGGCGACCGACCCATCCCGGCGCTGAGGTCGACGCCGCCCGCTGAGTATGGTAGGCGACCGGCCTGTTCCGCCGGAACCTTCCTTCCGGAGCTAGTGACGTGAATGACGTGGTCCGGGGCGGCGACGCCCCAACGGCTGACGACGCCGACGGCAAGCTGATCCTGGCGTTGCCCAAGGGGCGGATCTTGGCGGAATCCGTGCCGGTGCTGCATGCCGCCGGCATTGTTCCGGAGCCGTCCTTCCACGACGAAAACGCCCGCGCCCTGCGCTTCACGACCAGCCGGCCGGAGATCGACATCATCCGCGTGCGGTCCTTCGATGTCGCGACCTTCGTTGCCTTCGGTGCGGCGCAGTTCGGCATCTGCGGCAGCGACGTGTTGATGGAGTTCGACTTCAGCGAAATCTACGCGCCGGTCGACCTGGGGATCGGCCGCTGCCGGTTGTCGGCGGCCGAGCCGGTCGACCTGGCGGCGAGCGACGATCCCTCGCGCTGGAGTCACATTCGCATCGCCACCAAGTATCCCGAGCTGACCAAGCGGCACTTCGCGGCGCGCGGCGTACAGGCGGAATGCATCAAGCTCAGCGGCGCCATGGAGCTCGCGCCGACCCTGGGCCTGTGCCATCGCATCGTCGACCTGGTGTCGAGCGGCCGCACTTTGCAGGAAAACGGTCTGAAGGAGATCGAGCGGATCGCCGAGATCTCGTCGCGCTTCATCGTCAATCGCGCGGCGCTGAAGACCAGGCCCGAGTTGATCGGCGGCTGGATCGAGCGGTTCCGGGCCGCGGCCCGCGGCGGCGTCGCCGATGCCGCGTGACGCCGTGTGCGCGCATGTCTTCCGTGACTAGCGGGCCGCTGCGCCTCGACACGACGGCGGCGGACTTCGAGGCGCGTTTCGCCGTCTTCCTGGCCAAGGATCGCGATAGCGGCGCCGATGTCGAGGCCGTTGTGCGCGACATCGTGGCCGACGTGCGCCGGCGGGGCGATGCGGCATTGGTCGACTACACCGTTCGCTTCGATCGCGTATCGGTGACACCCGCGACCTTGCGCCTGACGGACGCCGAGATCGACGGTGCGGCGTCCGCTGTTCCGGCCGAGCAACGCTCGGCGATCGAGTTCGCGGCGGCGCGCATTGAGGCCTATCACCGCCGCCTGCTGCCGCACGACCTCGACTTCGTCGACGCCGCCGGCGTGCGGCTGGGCGCGCGCTTCACGGCGCTTGATGCGGTTGGGCTGTACGTGCCCGGCGGCAAGGCTGCGTATCCCTCGTCGGTGCTGATGAACGCCGTGCCGGCCAAGGTGGCGGGGGTGCGTCGCCTGGCGATGGCGGTACCGACGCCGGACGGGGCGCTCGATCCGCTGGTCATGTGCGCCGCACGGGTTGCCGGAGTCGACGAAATCTACCGCGTCGGCGGGGCGCAGGCGGTTGCGGCGCTGGCCTATGGCACGACGGCGATCGCGCCGGTCGACAAGATCGTCGGCCCGAGCAACGCCTATGTCGCTGCCGCCAAGCGGCTGGTGTTCGGCAAGGTCGGCATCGACCTGATCGCCGGCCCGTCCGAGATCCTGGTCGTTGCCGACGCGCAGAACGATCCGGCCTGGATCGCGGCCGATTTGCTGTCGCAGGCCGAGCACGACGAGGCGGCCCAGTCGATCCTGCTTTGCGACGACGCGGCGTTCGCCGACGCGGTGTGCGGCGCGGTGCAGAGCGAGCTGCGGCAGCTGGCGACGGCGGCCCGTGCCGCGGCGAGCTGGTGTGAGAACGGCGCGGTGATCCTAGTGCCGTCGCTAGTCGACTGCGCCCCGATCGTCGATCGCATCGCTCCGGAGCATATCGAACTCTGCATGGATTCCGGGCCGGCGGAGCTGTTGTCGCGGCGCATCCGGCACGCCGGCGCCATCTTCATCGGCCGCCATACGCCGGAGGCGGTCGGCGACTACGTCGCCGGCACCAACCACGTGCTGCCCACCTCGCGCACAGCGCGGTTCTCGTCCGGACTGAGCGTCGCCGACTTCATGAAACGCACATCGATCGTGTCGTGTGACGCCGAGTCGCTCAGCCGGCTCGGCCCCGCCGCCGCCATCCTGGCTGCCGCCGAGGGACTGCCGGCGCACGGCCGCTCGGTGACAATCCGCGGCAACCGCAAGTGATGCGAGTCACGGTCGTGCCTCGATCCGTCATGCCATCGCCCCGCGCGAACGGCGATGCTGTGGTCAACACGGGGTGGCGGGCAAGACACCCGCGCGACGCCTAGCTGCTCCCATGTCGGCCGCCCGCAAGGATCGTGTCATCGACATCGTGCTCGACGAGGCGACGATGGCGGCGCGCTCGGCCGAAGTCGAGCACGAGCGCAAGGTAGCGATCTTTGACCTGCTGGAGGAGAACCAGTTCACGCTGAGCGGCGTCGAGGGTCCCTATCGCCTGCGCCTGGCGACTCATGAGAGCCGGCTACTGTTCGAGGTGCGGTCGGAGAACGATCGCAAACTGCGCGACATCGTCTTGTCGCTGACCCCGTTTCGCAAGGTCGTGAAGGACTACTTCATGATCTGCGAAAGCTACTATGCCGCCATCAAGAAGCTCAGCCCCTCGCAGATCGAGGCGCTCGACATGGGCCGCCGCGGCCTGCACAACGAGGGCTCGGAGATCCTGCGCGAGCGCCTGGCGGGCAAGATCGAGGTCGATTTTGACACCGCGCGGCGCCTGTTCACGCTGATCTGCGCGCTGTTGGCGCGCCCCTGACGGCGGTCCGGCGATGAGCGAGCTGCCTTCCAGCGTGCTCTTCGCCTGCACCCTGAACGCCGTACGGTCGCCGATGGCCGAGGCGCTGGCCAAGCGGTTCTATGGCCGGCGGGCCTATTTCGATTCGGCCGGCGTGCGTGCCGGCGACCTCGACGGTTTCGCCGTCGCGGCGCTCGACGAGATCGGCGTCGACTTGCACCGTCATACCGCCAAGACGCTCGACCAGATCGACCCGAGCGAATTCGAGATGATCATCACCTTGTCGCCCGAGGCGCACCACGCGGCGCTGGAGCTGACCCGCGACGCTGCGACCAAGGTCGAGTATTGGCCGACGCCCGATCCCAGCGCCGCCGACGGCGATCGCGAACGCCGCCTCGACGCCTACCGCCAGGTGCGCGACATGCTGGCTCATCGCATGCGCCAGCGCTTTGGCGCCAGTTCCGCGGTCGACGTGTGATGGCGGCGAGGTGTGGACGTCGTCGCCAGCAGGAGCCACTGACCGGGCGCGGCGGTTGCAAGGCGGCAATCGCGCCGCCTTTCCAGGCGCTTAGAGAGGCGCGGACCGGCCGGCGTGGGCCGCCGCGAACATTCGTGCCACACTTCGCATCGTGCCGATTTTGACCCTTCATCCGCTGGTGCTGGCATCCGCCTCGCCGCGGCGGCTCGACCTGCTGCGCCAGCTCGGCCTGGAGCCGCAGGCCGTCGATGCCGCGGATGTTGACGAGACGCCGCTTCGCGGCGAGCTGCCGGCTGCGCACGCCAGGCGCCTCGCCAGTGCCAAAGCTGAAGCGGTGGCGACTCGACACCCGGCGACGATTGTGCTGGCCGCCGATACGGTGGTCGGCTGCGGCCGGCGGATCTTGCCCAAGGCCGAGGACGAAACCGAGGCGCGTCGCTGCCTGGCGCTGCTGTCCGGCCGGCGGCATCGCGTGGTGGGCGGCGTGTGCCTGATCGGACCGGACCGGCGACGGCGCGAGGCGCTGGTCACGACGGTCGTGCACTTCAAGCGCTTGAGTGACGCTGAGGTCGAGGCCTATATCAGGAGCGGCGAATGGCGCGGCAAGGCGGGTGGCTACGCCATCCAGGGTCGGGCCGCCGCCCTGGTCACATTCCTGTCTGGTTCATACAGCAACGTCGTCGGATTGCCGCTGCATGAGACCGTCAACCTATTGAAAGGCGCCGGCTGGTGGCGCGGAGACGAATGATTCCATCCTTTCGGTTTTGCTATGGCCGCCAGGGGTCGCGTCGGGTCCGGACATGAGCGGCATTGACCGTCTTGTCTGTCACGAGGCGCCAGGCGCCACCTTGCTGACGTCGCTGTCCGGTAGCCGACTCGTCGAGGTGGCTGTTGCCGTGAAGGATCATGCCAACCTCACAGGTGCGCTGATCCTGGGCCGTATCGAGCGCTTCCTGCCCGAGCTGGACGCGGCCTTCGTCGATATCGGTACCGAACGTGCCGGCTTTCTGCGCCGCGGCGACATGATCGGTATCGATGATCCGCGCCCGCCGGCCGGATTGCCGATCCTGGTGCAGGTGATGCGCGATGCCCAGGATGACAAGGGCGCCCGCCTGACAATGAATCTCGGCCTGGTCGGGCGTCACCTCGTGTTTCATCCGCATGGGCAGGGCGCGCAGCTGTCACGCCGGGTGGTGGACGACGCGACGCGCGAGAGGCTGCTTGCGGCGGTCCATCAGGTTGGCACCGACGAGGGCGGTTGGGTGGTTCGCACGGCGGCCTCAGGTGCCGCGCCGGAGGCGATCATCAGCGAAGGCCAGGCGCTGCTGGTGCGCTGGGACGGCCTGCGGACGCGCGCCCTGGCACAACGGCCGCCGGTCGTGCTGGCGGCCGAACCACATCCGCTGCTCAAGGCTGTGCGGGATCGTGGCGGCAGCCTGGCCGAGGTCGCGCTGGACGACCGAAACCTCGCGCTGCAGGTGCGCCGGTTGCTGGATTCGTTCGAGGATCGCGCGGAACTGCGCGTCGTGGTCGGCAATGGCGACGTGCTCGACACGCACGACGTTGCCGGCCAGATCGAATCAGCGCTGCAACCGCATTCCGTGCTGCCGTCCGGCGTCGAGCTACTGTTCGAACCAGGCCACACTTTGTGCGCCATCGATGTCGACAGCGGCTCGGCGGGTGCCCGCCAGGGGCAGGGGCCGCGCACGCCGCTCGACGTCAACCTCGACGCCGCCGAGGAGATCGCGCGCCAGATTCGGCTGCGCAACATAGGCGGTGTCATCGTCGTCGACTTCATCGACATGCGCGCGCCGGGCGACCGGGCGCGGGTGCTGGCGCTGCTGGCCGAGCGCGTCGCCGATGACCCGGTGCCGACTCAGGTGGTCGGTGCCACGCGGCTGGGGCTGGTGGAAATGACGCGGGCGCGACGCGGGCCGACGCTGGCGCAGGCGATCGATGCGTTCGAGCATGCCAATGAAACGCATGCGGAGGCGTCGACGACCGACCCGGCGGGGAGGGCGCCGTGAATGACCGCCCGGCGTTCCGTGTCGTCGGCCGCGCCGCAAACTGTCCGATGTGCGGCAAACCGACGGCGCCGCCACATCGGCCGTTCTGCTCCAAGCGCTGCGCCGATATCGATCTCGGCCGCTGGCTGAAGGAAAGCTATCGCGTCCCGACCGACGAGCCGCCCGAGGACGGTGGCGACGACCACGAGCGACGCTGAGGCGACGTGAACGACCTCTCCGGATGGGAGAGGTCAAGAGATCGTCTTGTCGTATGCGAGACGCGTGAGTCCGACGACCTGCGTCAGAAGCTGCAGCCGTAGGTGGACGACAGCGACGCCTTCATCGAGTCCATGGTCTGGCGACACGTTGCCTCGAGGTCGCCGCGCGATTGCGGGCTGCTGGTGAGGATTTGCTTCCAGCCGGAGCGCATGGCGTTGATCGAGTCGACGATCGCGCTTCGTTGCGCCGCCGGCATCTTGTCCCTGGCGCAGGTTTCGTACTTGGCGAGGAAATCGTCGCATGCCGCGATGCCGACCACGTCCTGCGCCACGGCGGGCGCAGTCGTGAAGACAGCAAGGCTCAGCGCGACGACAGCGGTCAGCGGTCGCATCATATTTTCCCTGTTATGGTCTGCCCGACGCACCTGAGAATGGCGCCGCGGCGATGCGCGCACTATCGCCGAGCGCGCCGCAAATGCCAGCGCACAATTGTTTCTTGTGTTACTGGATGCTGAGCCCGTACAGCGCCGAGACGTTGTCGTGCAGTATGCGGTCGCGCACATCCGCCGACAGGTGTGCCGTCTGCTCGGCGATCACCTTCTGGCTGTCCGGCCAGGTCGAGTCGCTGTGCGGGAAGTCGCTGGCCCACAACAGGCGCTCGTGGTTGACCTCGCCGGCGAACTTGAAGGCGGTCCAGTCGTCCTGGAACGTCAGATAGATGTTCTGGCGGAAGTAGTCGCTGGGCGGCCGCTCCAGCTCACGGCCCTTCAACCAGTGCCGGTGCCGCTTGTAGGCATGGTCCATGCGATACATGAAATGCGGCGCCCAGCCGGCGTCGGCCTCGACACACACGACGTTCAGCTTGGGATGGCGCTGGAAGATGCCGGAGAACACCAGCATGCCCAGGATGTCCTGGTTGCCGCGGATGATCGACAGGAAGGCGTTGATCTTGGGGCCGCGCGGCTTACCCAGTCCGTCGGTTTTCGAGGTCAGGATGTGAAACGACAGCGGCATCTCGAGGTCGACGGCGGCTTCCCAGAAGGGGTCGTAGATTCGGCTGTCGTAGTCCTCCTGGCCGGGATGGCCGGGCAGCATGGCGCCCTTGAAGCCCATCGCCTTGATGGCGCGCAGGTCCTCGATGCCTTCCTCGACCGTGCGCATCGCCGTCTGGCCAAGGCCGAATACGCGGCCCGGCGCGTCGGCGCAGAAGCCCTGCAGCCAGCGGTTATAGGCCTGCATGCAGGCGCGCTTGTAGTCGAGGTCCTCATGGTTGCAGAGCACCATGCCGACCGAGGGATAGATCAGCTCGGCAGCGACTCCGTCGCGGTCCTGGTCGGCCAGGCGCGCCTTGGCGTCCCAGCCGCCGCGGTGCAGCTCCTCGAAGCGGGCACCGGTGGTGCTGAGTTCCTCGGCCGGCCGGCCGGCGCCCGACGACAGCGACACCGGGATGGTCGTCGCCATGCCGGGCACGATGTACATGTCGCCGCGTTCCGGATCGCGCTTCATATGCGGCGCGCGGTCGCGAAACGCCGGATCGATGAAGTCGGTGAAGCAGTTGGGTGGTTCAGTGATGTGCGAATCCGCCGAAATCGGCCGCTTGGTCATCCGTCGTCCTCCGGGCCGGGGGCGCCCTGTCGTGGCAAAGTGTCGTGGAGCCGGCGGTCGCTTGTAAAGCCGGCCGACGCCGCCTTTCGGCAGGCCAGCCATGAGCGGCGCGACGCGTCGTGCGGCTGCGCTTTGACGCGCCGGCGGCGCTGGACAGGCACTGGCTGCTTCCCTATAAGCGTGCCCGCCAACCGGCGGCCCCGCCGCCGCGGCCGTGGCCCGGTACGTTGACGATGCCGGCGCGCGACGGGCCCAGGTAGCTCAGTTGGTAGAGCACGTGACTGAAAATCACGGTGTCGGTGGTTCAATTCCGCCCCTGGGCACCATCGCCCTATCGCCCTTTGATTTTCCGGCATTTTTCGGCCCTGATCGTCTCATTTGGCGCAGCGGCCATCGAAAGTGAGACAATTTCGTTCGGGCTTTGGTTCGGTACGACAAGGTGCAGCGCAGCATGCGCCAGCTTTTTTAGGTTGGCCTTGCGGGTGTAGAGCGCGGCCTATTTCGGTGAAGCCCATCCGAAGATCGCCATGAGCTGATGCCCGGTCGCGCCGTTGTCGGCGGCGATCATGGCACCCGCCTTGAGTAGACCGTGCGCCGAACAGTGGGGCAGGCCGGCAACGTCGCACCACTTCCGAAAGCGGTTGCCGAAGCCGCTCGCCGTGAACGGCATGCTAAACGCAGTGACGATGTAGGCCAAGTGACGGGAAGGCGTGGCGTCGATCGAACGAAGATGTGCGTCCAATCCACGCCAAGGCGATGCCGGCAACCCTGACGACGGCAGATGATTGCGACCGGTGGCTGACGGCACCGATCGAGGATGCGCTGAAGCTGCAAAGGCCGTTGCCGACTGGCGCGCTCATGATCGTGGCGAAGGGTGCAAAGACGAACGACGCGGCGCGGGCGGCGTGAAGCGTAGCGCGGTGGACGGGCAGCGGTGGCAGGTCCAGAGGCGCGTCCGTCAGGGAGCGCAGCGCACAAAGCGCCGGTCACCGCGATCCCGACAGGCCACCCATTGCCGGTGGAATTGGGGCGAATGGGCAAACAAAAGATATTCCGCCGCGCACCTGCATGCGGGGAACCGCCCTTTCCAAACCGGCGTTGGTAATACCAAGGACAAGGAAGGGATATTGCCATGACTTACAAGGTCATTGCGGCGGTGCTGGCGAGCGCCATCAGCCTCGTCACCGTCACACAGGCCAGCGCCGAGGACCGGCGCTATGCGCAGTGGTGCGACCCGCGCGACCGGAACTGTGACGGGCGTATCGACCGGCGTGACCGTGACCGCGACTACGACGGACGACGGGACTATGATGATCGACGACGGGACGGCCGATCGCCCACCTACGGCTCGTCCGGTTCCTGCACGTTCCAGTCGTCAAACGGCCCCGTGGCTGGCTACAAGCCGGAGGGAAAGGACCGCTGCTGCATCGAGACGCGGCGTGGACCGTCCTGCCAGTAGCAACCAAGTTGCAGACCGGGGCGTGGTGCTACCGGGGCGTGGTGCTACTGATCTCAATTGGCGGGCGAGCATTGCCAGGTTCGCCTTGCGGTGGCGGGCAGGGAGGCGGTGGAGACGTGCGGAGAGCGCCGTCAGGCCGCCACCCTTGCTGCAAGGCTGAGCGCCCGGCTAACCGCAATCGCAGTCCACTTGCTGCCCCGTGCCGTCCTGACCTCGCGCTCATTAAGGCCGGCCGCGATCTGGCGCAGGGACTTGGCGCCCTGTCTCTTCAGATCGACGATCACCACCGCCACGTCCGCCGACCGCTTCCTAGCCGAGTCCTGCCAGGCCTCGATGCTGGCCGTGACGGCCTTGTCATCTTGCTCGCGCAAGTTTTCGGGGTTGCCGCCCAGCTTCATGCCACGCGCCTTTGCCTGCGAAAGCGCGGCCTTGGTGCGGGCCGAGTGCAATCCCAGAGCCACTCGCAGCCAGCCGGAGAGACTGGGACGGCGGTGCGACAAAACTATCGAGCAGCCCAGTGAAGTGGCGGAAAGTTCACCTGTCGCATCATTCGACAAGTCGTTGATGCTCGGCGCTTGCTTCCCGCCCGCCCGTGGGCACCTTCGCCTTCGACGGCCCAGATTGAGTATCCCGCCGAATGCCGCCCGGCGCGGCGATTGGCATGAGTCGACCGGCAGGGGCGCGACCGTTGCCCGGCGCAGTCGTTGAAGAGAAGGGCGTTCGGTCGACCTGACCACAGAGCGCACTTCGAAACGTATAGGCGGCCCCGTTTCGCCATCGGGCGGCCGCATTTGTCGTGACGATGGGCTGCCGCCTGAAGTCAATCCCGGCTGGCGCCACGGTAGGATGCCCATGATAGAGCGATGCGAAGCGCGCGACCGATCTACCACCCAGAGTCGCTGGGGTACCGACAACCCGCCATTCTCCTCCGCCGCGAGGCGCTTGGCGATTGGCGGCGGACTTGCAAGCGCGCTGCTGCTGGGAGGTTGCGGCTCGCTCGGTGATCTGTGGTCCGGCACGGGCAGCCGCGGCGCCGATACGGCGAGCCGTACGGTCAGTGATCCGCCGGCGGACGAGGCGAGGATCTGCCAATTGGCCCGCCAAGAGGTTCGGTCGGCGCTGGGCGTGACTGAGCTTCGTGGCGAATCCTGCTCGGCATCGCACGCCCGGCCAGGCGAGTGGCAGGCGCGGGTCGAGTTCATTTCGGGCACTGAGCGGCAGGCCTATCAGCTCGTCTTGCGGCCGCGCCGACAGCCACCGCAAGGCTGGGGGGTCGTCGACATCACGCCTGTGTCGGCGGTTGGCTGACGGCACGGGTCGCCACGCGTCGTTTGCAAGACTGCGCTAACATCCGCACCGGTATAGTGGGCGTCCTTCAGCGGGGGAGGTTAGGGCCCATGAACCAAGTCCGGCGCGCAATGGCGCGCCCTACGAGCCGTCGCCGCCTGCTGGCGGGAGCCGCTGCGTTGCCCCTCGTGGCCGCGGGCGCGGGCCATGCCCAGGGGCGATTCCCCGACCGGCCGATCCGTCTGATCGTTCCCTGGACCGCCGGTGGGCCAGCCGACGGCGGATTTCGCATCCTCGCCGCCTCCGTCAGCAAGAAGCTGGGCCAGCCGGTCGTCGTCGAAAACAAGCCCGGCGCTTCGGGCGTGCTGGGCGCCATCGCGCTGCAGGAAGCGAAGCCCGACGGCCACGCGATCTCGCAGATGCATCTCAGCGTTCTGCGCCAGAAGCTGCTCAATCCCAGCCTGCCGTATCATCCGATCGACGACCTCACCTACATCATGCAGCTCACCGGCTTCGTGATGGGCGTGGTGGTACGTGCCGAGGCGCCATGGAAGACCTTGGCCGAGCTGCTGGCGCATGCCCGTGCCAATCCCGGCAAGCTGAACTACGGCACCTTGGGCATCGGCTCGACCCAGCATCTCGCCATGGAGCGGGTCGGCCTGGCGCACGGGCTCAGCTGGACGCATGCGCCCTATCGCGGCACGGCCGATACCTTGCGGGCACTGTTGGGCGGCGAGATCGATTTCGCATCGGAGGCTTCAGGCTGGGCGCCGATGGTGCAGGCCGGCAAGCTGCGGTTGCTGGCAGTATTCACGGCCGACCGGGCGAAGCGCTTTCCCGACGTGCCGACCGTGCGCGAACTCGGCATGCAGGTCGTCATCGACAGTCCGGGCGGGTTGGTCGGCCCACGCGGCATGGATCCCGCGGTGGTCAAGACACTGGCCGACGCCTTCCGTGCCGCGGCGCAGGAGCCCGAGCACCTGACGTTCCTCGACAATATGGATCAGCCTCTTCTGCTGCTGGACGGTCCGGCCTATCGGGAAGCGATGGCGCGGACCCTCGAGGAGGAGCGCGCGCTGTTGCGCCGGCTGAACCTGTTGCCCGCCTAGCGCTTCATCGCGTCGCGCTTCCGGCGGTGCTGTCGCGCCACGGCGGTGTCTACCGAAGGCTAGATGCCCGTGCGGTGACTTGCAGCGCGAGTCGTCGCCTCACGCTCCGGCGGTATGGACCTGCTGCAGCCGCGCAAGGGTCGACGAGGCAGCCGGCTGGATGCCGGCGATGCGCAGCTTGGACTGGTTCGCCTTCTGCTGGAAGGCGACCACGATGTGGAACTGGTTGCCGGTGGTGAACAAACCGAAAAAGCGCGGGTTGGTCTGGTCGTCGCCGCGCGCCGTCGGGATCGCGCCGTTCCAATGACGCAACGGGTTGAAGCCGCCGATGACGTCACCGGGACGGGCGACCGCGAAGTTGTTCCAGGTGGTGTTGACGGCGGTGGTGCCCGCGACGTTGGCGATGTCAGTGCCGAGATGGCCGGCGTGCGGCACGCCGTTGGCCTTCTTGTAAGTGACCAGCCAGCAGCCGCTCATGGGACCGGTCAATACGTCGGTACCGACCAGCGCCACCTCACTGATGCGGCCGGAGACCCAGGGCAGCCACTTGAATTTCCGATGCGCCTTGGGGCCGGTCCCCGCTTGCACCGTGCTGGTCTTGGAAAAGATACCGGTCGACTCTTGAAGATAGAAATCTTGCACCGGCATGGTCGCAAAGCTGCCGGCCGCGCCGGGCGGCGGCGCCGCATTGTTGAACGTCATGACGATGAAGCGGTCGACAATCAGCTTTTGTTCGAGCATCGGCCGTCTCCTTTCTTGCTTGTTGCTTCGCGCCTTAGCTCGGGTAGAGGGCGCGGTAGACGTCGGGCTGGCGTCGCTGCAAGTCGATCTGATCGAGGTAGTATCCGGGTTGCTTGGCGAAGGTCTCGCACACGCGCTTGTGTGTCGCCTGGAAGCTGGCGAGGCTTTGCATTTCGGTGTTGATCATGCGCCCCATCGCCGGTTGAATCTGGCGATAGGCCACTTCGATATCGATGCCGCGACCGGAGAGGATCTCACCGGCCAATCGGAACTCGCGGGCGTAACGTCGCGTGAAGGCGTCGACGAAGGGCGCGATATCGACGCCCTGCTTCTGGCAGTAGTCGGCGCGGCCGCGCGCGTTGATCATGTAGTAGCCGAGGAAAATCTGCGCCGCCTTGAAGGCGCGTTCCTTGGGGTTGGCGGCGGCGTTCAGTTCCTGCGATGCCTTGTCCGATGCGACCAGTGCGATCGCCTCGGCCCGCGACTTGCCCGGATGCTTCTTGGCCGCCTCGCGTTCCAGTTTGGCGACCTCGCCCTCGACCTTGGCGCTGGGCGGGCTGACTGTGTCGCGTACCTCGTTGAAGCCCACAGTGAACGCGAACTTCAGGCCAAACCACCCGGCCACGCCACCTGCGATGCACAACGGGATGAGACGCCAGTCGACCATGCGTCAATCTGCCTAAGCCGGCGGCGGTCGGGCAAGCGGAAGGCCGGCTCTTTCCGGTTCGCTTTGAACCGATTGCCGCCGCACGATCGATCGCCGTACGATACCGCCCCTTGCGTCGCCACGGTGGATACCCATGAACGCCGACCTCATCGCCCAGCTGGCACCAACAGGCGTGCTGCGCGCCGGGATCAATCTCGGCAACTTCCTGCTGGTCACTGGCCGTAGCGCCACCGGCGATCCGGAAGGCGTTGCGCCCGACATGGCGCGCGAGGTCGCGGCGCGGTTGGGCGTGCCGGTGAAGTACGTGCCGTACAAGACCCCCGGCGAACTGGCCGACGCGGCCGGCTCCGATGCCTGGGACATCGGCCTGATCGGCGCCGAGCCGCAGCGGGCCGAAACGATCGCCTTCACTGCGGCCTACGTCGAGATCGAGGCGACCTACCTGGTGCCGGCCGGCTCGCCGCTCAAGGTGATCGCCGACGTCGACCGGCAGGGCGTGCGTATCGCGGTGACGGGGCGCAGCGCCTACGGGCTGTGGCTGGAGCGCAACATCAAGCATGCCCAGCTGGTTCGGTCGGACACGCTCGACGGCGCCTACGAGCAGTTCGTGCGCGACAAGCTGGAGGCGCTGGCCGGCCTGCGGCCACGCCTGCTGACCGATGTCACCAAGCTGCCGGGGGCGCGCATTCTCGATGGCCAGTTCTCGGCCGTGCAGCAGGCAATCGGCACGGCGCGGCGCAACGAGACCGGCGCCGCCTTTCTGCGCGAATTTGTCGAACAGTCCAAGGCCTCAGGCTTCGTTGCCGGCCTGATCGCCCGCCACAAGGTCGACGGACTGTCGGTGGCGCCACCCGCCTGAACCGGCGACAGCTCAATCGAAGGCAATATCCCAACCGACCCAGTCGCACAGCGCGCGACCCATCACCTGCTCAAGATCGGCGCTGCGGAGCCACGGCAGTTCTTCGGTGAAGAAGGTCACGCATTGCCGGTAGGTGCAGGGCATGCGGGTGATGTCCGTGCCCCAGAAAAAGCGCCGCGGCCCGAACGCGTCGAAGATCCGCCGCAAGCCATCGTGCAAGTTGCGGAACGGATAGGGTTCGGTCGAATAGCCCGGCGCGCCGGTGGCTTTCACGGCGACATTCGGCAGCTTCGCCAGCGGCAGCAGTTCATGCAGGTTGTCGAAGGCGGTGGCGTCCTTGGCCCAGCGCGCCAGGCCGCAGTGGTCGATGATCAGCCGCAAGTTGGGATGCCGTTCGGCGATCGACTTGAACAACGGCAGGAAACGCCACGCCATGGTCGCAATCGGCACGCCGGCGCGTTCCGCGGCCGGCCACAGCCAGTCGATCGTGCCGTCGGAATGCCAGGTCTGCTCCTCCGGCCGCATCAGCGCGAACCGCAGCCCCAGCATGCCGGGCTGGCGTCGCCAGCCATCGACCAGGGTCCGGCTTTCCGGCTGGTTGAGCGGGAACTGGCCAAGCACGGCGAACCGATTTGGGTACCGCTGGGCGGCCGCCAGGGCGAAGGCGTTGGCGTTCGGATCCCAGCTGACCGGCGGATGGATCAGCGCGGCATCGACTCCAGCCGCATCCATTTCCGCCAGCATCTCCTCAGCCGTCAACCGTGACACCTGCCGATGATGCGAAAGCGGCGTGCCGCTGGACCAGATATGGACCTGTGCGTCGACGATCTTCATGGGTCAGTGCCTCACGTGCCTCGAGAAGACATCCCCCCTTCGTAGGGGAGGATCATGCCGGCAAGTCGGGCGCCACCAATGGACGGCAATCATCCGCTGGCGCGATCGGCGCGCCGGTGCGGGCGCGCAACGCCTCGACGCTCACTTCCGGAATCACCTCGCGCGCGACGAAGCCGGCGGCGGTCACGTCGACGACGGCGATGTCGGTGTAGATGCGCTTGACGCAACGCATCGCCGTCAATGGTAGGGCGCATTGCGCCAACAGGCGGGGCGCGCCGCCTTTGGTGTTGTGCTCCATAATCACCCAGGTAGCGCGGGCGCAGCTCGCCAGATCCATGGCGCCGCCGACCAGGGCACCCTTGTGCGGGATGCGCGAGTCCCAGTTGGCGAGATCGCCGTTGGCCGCGACTTCGAATGCGCCGAGGATGGTGACATCAATGTGGCCACCGCGGATCATGGCGAAGGACCACGCCGAATCGATGATGCAGCCGCCCGGCCGCAGCGTGATCTTTCGGCTGCCGGCGTCGACCAGATCAGGCTCGATCCTGTCGGGCGCGGCGGCCGGGCCGACACCGATGACACCGTTCTCCGATTGAAAGAAGACGTCGCGGCCGGCCGGCAGGTGGTCCGACGCCAGTACGGGAATGCCGAGGCCGAGATTGACCACGGCACCGTCGACGATGTCCTGCGCCGCGCGCCAAGCCATCTGGTTGCGATTGAGCGCCGGCATCTAGGCCCCCACCGCGACGACGCGATCGACGAAGACGCCGGGCACTTGCACCTGTTCCGGCGGGAGCGGTTCCTCCCGCGCCTCGCGCACTTCGGCTACGGTCAGCGCCGCCGCCGTCGCCATCGCTGGCCCGAAATTCATCTGTGCATGCTTAAAGGCAAGATTGCCGAAACGGTCGGCCAGGTCGGCGCGAACCAGCGCGAGGTCGCCGGAGATCGCCATCTCCAGCACGCAATCGCGACCGGCAATGGTGCGTGTCTCCTTGCCGCGCGTCAGCTCGGTGCCGAAGCCGACAGGCGTGAAGAAAGCGGGAATGCCGGCGCCGCCAGCGCGGATGCGTTCGGCGAACGTGCCTTGCGGCACGCACTCGAACTCGATCTTGCCGTCGCGCAGCAAGGTCTCGAATACCGAGAGGCCGGGCTCGCGGCCGCGGCCGGCGCTGGCGATCACCTTGCGTACGAGGCCCGCGGAGATCAGTTCGTGAGTCAGCGACAGCGGATGCGTGGCCGAATTCACCACTAAGGTCAGATCGCGCGGGCGATACTCACAGAGGGCCCGGATCAGCACGTTGGCAAAGCCCGCGCCACCAAAGCCGGTGATGAACACCGTGGCGCCGTCGCCGACGCCTTCCATCGCGGCGGCGGCGCTCGCCACCCGCTTGTCGATTGCCATGCGCTTTTATCCCATCGCGTTCTTGCTGATCGTAGACTGGGACGGCAGCTGTGCCGATGCAAGCGGTGGGCGGATCAGGCTTTTGCGGTTCTGAACAGGAACGGCAGCGGCGCTGCCAGTATGGTAAGCGCCGTCATCAGATGGAAGGCGTTGATGTAGCCCGTCATGCTTGACTGCCGCTGGATCTCTGCCGCCAGCCGGTCGTAGGGCAGATTGCGGTCGATGGCGCCGAATGTCGTCAGCCATGGCGACCAGGCGTCGAGCCTGAAGGCGGAGACGGCGCTCGCCAGGTGCACGCTGGTTTCGGCGACGCCGTGCGCGAAGACCAGCAGCATCAGTGCGATGAACAGGCTGCTGCCGAGCATGCGGACCAGGGCGAAGATCGCGTTGCCCTGTGTCAGCAGGCGCGTCGGCAGGGTCGAGAACGCCAGAATGGCGGCGGGCGTGTAGGTGAGACCGAAGCCGAAGCCGTGCAGCGCGTTAGTCCACAGGACGTCGTCGGTCGTGAGGTTGATGTCGAGGGACCCCATCCACAGGCCGGCGAAGGCCTGGATGGCGAGGCCAAGACTGAGGCAGAGCCGCGGGCTATGCCGCGTGAGCTGGGCCACGACGAAGAACGACAGGAAGTTTCCCATGCCGCGCGTCGCGATCAGGAATCCGATGATCCCCTCGGGATAGCCGCGCAGTTCCTGCAGCAGGGGCGGGAACAGCACCATGGGTGTGTACTGCAACATGCCCAGCGCCAGCGCCACGACGATGCCGACGACGAAATTGCGGTCGGCAAACGTCGCCGGCTCGAACAGCGGCGCCTGCGTCGTCCAGACGTGCAGCAGGAACATGCAGAAGAACACGACCGCCAGAATGCATTCGATGACGATTTCGGGCGACTCGAACCAGTTGTTGCGCTGGCCACGATCGAACATCACCTGCAGCGAGGCGACAGCGACGGCGAGGAATAGGAAACCGATGGCGTCGAAGCGGCGCGCCGTGCCTTTCTCCTGGTCGCCGAGTGCCGCCAGCACCAGGCCGCAGCTGGCCAGTCCGAGCGGCAGGATGAGAAAGAATGTCCAGCGCCAGTTCAGCCATTCGCTGACGATGCCGCCGAAGGTCGGTCCGAGGATTGGGCCCATCACGCCGCCGACGCCCCACATCATGATGATGAAAGGATGCTGATGGCGCTCGAAGCTGGCGAGCAGGATGGTCTGGCCCATCGGAAAGATCGGAGCGCCCAACGCGCCCTGCACGACGCGCAGCAGCAGCATCGTCTCGAGCGTGCTGACCAGGCCGCAGAGCATCGACGCGCCGGTGAAGCCCATGACCGAGCAGACCATCAGCGTTCGCCAGCCGAGCCGCGCCGCCAGCCAGCCGGTCAGCGGCGTCGCCGCCGCCGTGGCCACGAGGTTGAAGGTCAGGACCCAGGAGATCTGGTCCTGCGTCGCCGACAGGGCGCCCTTCAGCTGCGGCAATAGTACCGTCACGCTGGTGGCGGTCAGGCCGAACAGGATGGTGGTGAACTGGACCGACAGCAGGATCAGCCATTGTCGGGCCGTGATCCCAGCGCTCATGGTCGGCCGACACGCGTGCAGGATCGTCTATGTCGGGACATGCACTACCTGTCATGTCGGGCGTAGCGAGACATCCAGGGACGCCTAGAACACTCGCGACGCTTGGGATGACAGGTGGCCTCGGTATGCCTGCGCCTGCGTCCCGGAGGATGGCGCGAACGACCTCCGAAGGGCGGCTGTCAGAGTGGTCGCGCGGGCGGCGGCGTTGCAAGCCAGTGCGTCACTGGAAATGCCAAGGCAGCCCTGCTTTCGGTGCGCCCCTCCGATCGAGACTGGCCTTGCGGCTTTGCGCCGACGCGCATGAATCGCCTATTGTCGCTGCCACTGACCTACTCGAACCTGCAGGTTGTCCTGGTGATTCCTTTTTCCGTCCTCGATCTGTCGCCGATCATCGCCGGCGGCGACGCCGCGCTGGCGTTCCGCAACAGTCTCGATCTGGCGCAGCACGCCGAGCGCTGGGGTTACAAGCGCTACTGGCTGGCCGAGCACCACAACCTGCCCGGCATCGCCAGCGCCGCGACCGCGGTGGTCATTGCTCATGTCGCGGGCGGCACCACAACGATCCGCGTCGGCTCTGGCGGCATCATGTTGCCCAACCACGCGCCGCTGGTGATCGCCGAGCAGTTCGGCACGTTGGAGTCGCTGTTTCCCGGCCGCATCGATCTCGGCCTCGGGCGCGCGCCGGGGACCGACATGCGGACGGCGCAGGCGTTGCGCCGCTACCTCGCCGGCGCCGACCGCTTTCCCCAGGACGTTATCGAGTTGCAGGCCTACTTTCGTCCGGCCGAACCCGGCCAGGCGGTGCGCGCCATTCCGGGTGCCGGGTTGAACGTGCCGATCTGGATCCTGGGTTCCAGCCTGTTCGGTGCGCAGCTGGCGGCGGCCCTGGGCCTGCCGTTCGCGTTCGCGTCGCATTTCGCTCCCGACGATCTGATCGAGGCGCTGGCGATCTACCGGCATCGCTTCCAGCCGTCGGAACAACTGGCGCAGCCCTACGCCATGGCGGGCCTGTCGGTCGTCGCGGCCGACACCGACACCGCGGCGCGCCATCTGTTCACGTCGCTGCAGCAGCAGTTCCTCAATCTGCGGCGCGGCACGCCGGGGCAGCTGCCGCCACCGGTCGACAGTATGGAGGGACACTGGTCGGCGATGGAAAAGGCGACGGTGGAGCACGCCATGCGCCGCGCCCAGGTTGGATCGCCCGAAACGGTGCGGCGCGGACTCGAGGCGTTCATCGCCGAAACCGCGGTCGACGAGCTGATGATCGCCGGGCAGATCTTTGATCATGAGGCACGGCTGCGGTCGTTCCAGATCGTGGCCGACATACACGCGGCGATGTCCAGGGAACGAACGCCGGCAACGGCCGCCTGACGCCGGCGGCCGCAGCGGCGATGTCGAACGGCGCGACGCGGCGCCGGTATCGTGCCGCGGAGCGCCGCGATCTCACAGATCGAGCGTCATCTGAGGCGATGTGCCATCGTCGGCGCTGTCGAAGTTGGACAACGTCACGCCCAGCAGCCGCACAGGCTTGGCCAGGGGAAAGACGCTGCGCACCAGCTCGAGGCAGACGCCGGATGCGATCACCTTGCTGGTGATAGGCGCAGCGTGGGTATGGCGTCGGGTCGTGATCTGGAAGTCGGCGTATTTGACCTTGACCGTGATCGTGCGGCCGGCAATGCCCGTCCGCTCGCAATAGG
>DATFGV010000399.1:0-2908 GCA_035249115.1 Vineibacter sp. | reverse complement strand
CGTGTCGAGGGTGCGCGAGAGCTGGAAGACGCCCGTGCGCGGGATGAGCCCGTGGGTCGGCTTGAACCCGTAGACCCCGCAGAAGGCCGCGGGCCGGATCGTCGAGCCGCCGGTCTGGCTCCCCACCGCCAGGGGCACCATGCTGGCGGCCACCGCCGCCGCGGAGCCGCTGGAGGACCCGCCGGGAGTATGCGCGGGGCGGTGGGGGTTGCGGGTCTTGCCCGGCGTGCGCGTGGCGAACTCGGTGGTGACGGTCTTGCCCATCGCGATGGCGCCGGCCGCGCGCAGCCGGCGCACCGCGTCCGCGTCGGCCCGGGGCGTGCGGCCCGCGTGCAGGGGCGAGCCCAGCTCGGTGGGCATGTCGGCGGTGTCGAAGATGTCCTTGATGCCGACGGGCACGCCGTGCAGCGGCCCCAGCGGCTTGCCCTGGCGTCGGTGGGCGTCGGCAGCCTCGGCCTGGGCGAGCGCGTGGGCCGGGTCGACAAAGGCCCAGGCCTTGACCCGTGCTTCGAACTCATCGATCCGAGCGAGGCAGTCGCGGATCAGCTCGACGGCCGACAGGCGGCCGTCACGAATCAAGGCCGCCGACTCGCCGAGGCCTAGCTGGCACAGACTCATCGTCGGCCTTCCGCCTCTCGTTGCCGCCGCCTAGCCGAACAGCAGGCGCACCGGCCAGTGCACCATGAAGTCCTCGAAGAAGTACATCAGGAACATGAAGGCGACCACGATCCAGATGTACGGCATCACGCCGCTGAAGATCTCGTTGATGGTGATCTGTGGCGGCGCTACGCCCTTGAGGTAAAACGGCGCCATGGCCACCGGCGGCGACAGGAAGGAGGTTTGCAGATTGAGCGCCACCATCACGCCGAAGAACAGCGGATCAATGCCGAATTCCTTGAGCAGCGGCAGGAAGATCGGCACGAAGATGATGATGATCTCCGTCCACTCCAAGGGCCAGCCCAGCAGGAAGATGATGGCCTGGGCGAGGATCATGAAGCCCAGCGCGCCCAGGCCCAGGCTAAGCACGAAATCCCTCACCAGCCCCTGGCCGCCGAGGTAGCCGAACACGGAAGAGAAACAGGCCGAGCCGACGAACAGCCAGCACACCATGGCGGCGGTGCGGGCGGTCAGGAACACCGACTCCTTCAGCTTCTCCATGTCGAAGGCGTTACCCGGCGCCATCGCAAGAAAGACGACGACCGAGGCCACGCCGAAGACGATGAACGGCCAGTTCATGCGCGGCAGATCGAAGTACCGAACCCCGAGGAGCCACAGGCACAGCAGGGTGACGAGCGCGAGGTAGCCCAGGAAGCTCCAGCGGATCCAGTCCTTGCGGTAGTCGGCGCCGTAGCCCAACGCCATCATGATGGCGCCGGTCGCGCCGATCGCGGCCGACTCCGTCGGCGTCGCCCAGCCGAACATGATCGCGGCGAGCACCACGATCGTCAGCACGGTCAGCGGCACGAACGAGACCAACAGCTCGTAGAGCACGGTGCCCAACGGCGCCTGGCGCTCGTCGCGCGGCAGCCTGGGCGCGAGGTGCGGCTTGAACGTCGCCAGCAGCAGCAGATAGACGATGTAGGCGGCGGTCAGTCCGAAGCCGGGGATGAAGGCCGCGGCGTACAGCTTGACCGGCGACACCGCCGCGGTGGCGGCATAGAGGATCAGCATGACGCTGGGCGGGATCAGGATGCCCAAGGTGCCGCCGGCGCAGATCACGCCGGTGGCCAGCTTGTGGTCGTAGCCGGCGCGCAACATCGCCGGCAGCGCCAGCAGGCCCATCAGCACCACGACCGCGCCGACGATGCCCGAGGCGATGCCCCACAGGGCGCAGACGATCATGGTGACGACGGCCAGCGATCCCGGTATGCCGCCGATCGCCATCTGCAGGGCGTGGAACATGCGGTCGAGAATGTTGGCCCGGTCGATGACGTATCCCATGAAGGTGAATAGCGGCACCGAGATCAGCACGTCGTTGGACGCCACCTCGAATGTCTTCTGCACCAGCAGCGTAAAGACCCGGTTGGCGACGATCTCCTGGCCGGGCGTGTAGTAGGCGTAGAAACCGAAGCCGATGCCCATGGCCATGAGCGTGAAGGCGATCGGGAAGCCCAGCATGATCAGGAAAATGAAGATGACCAGCATCGAGAGGCCGATCATGGGATCGCTCATGACGGGATCCTCGCGGTCTCAGCGATGCGGTACGGCGGTCGTCTCGCCGCGCTCGGCCAGGTACTGGCGCTCGTGCAGGATGACGGTTTCCATCTCCTCGACGTCATGCAGTCGCTGCGGCCACTCGCCGGTGCGAATGCAGAGTATGCAGCGGATGATCTCGGCGATGCCCTGGATCAGCATCAGCACGCCGGTGACAGGGATCAGGGTCTTGAGCGGAAAGACGGGGATGCCGGCCGGGCTGAAGATGCTCTTCTCACGGAACTGGATCGACAGCGCGGCGAATTTCCAGCCGGCGTAGATCAGCGCCAGGATGCCGGGCAGATAAAAGAACACGAAAAGGACGAGGTCGACCGTCGCCTGAGTGCGCGGTCGCCACTTGCGATAGAGGAAGTCACCGCGCACATGCGCGTTGCGCGCCAGCGTGTAGGCGCCCGCCATCAGGAACAGCGCGCCGTAGGTGATGTAGCTGAAGTCGAAGGCCCAGGTCGTCGGCGCGTTGAGCGTGTAACGCACGAAGACTTCGTAGGTCATGCTGAGCGTCAGCACCAGGATGAGCCAGCCGAAGGCTTTGCCGATCCACGTGCTGAGCGAGTCGATCGACAGAAGGAATCGGGTCACCTTTACTGCCCCCAAGCCGCTGCGCCGCCGCAGCCGGCCACGCTAGTCCCGGAAAAGAACGGCCGGCGCGTGGATGCGCCGACCGTCCGACATGGCTCGCACACGCGGGTGAAGC
>DATFGV010000398.1:0-19968 GCA_035249115.1 Vineibacter sp. | reverse complement strand
CCGCTCCATGCTCAACATCGAGCCGTACTTGCCTCGCGGGTCAACGTTCAGCGTGGCACCGGCGGTCGATGTTGCCGAGAATGACAAGGCCTACGAGGTCACGGTCGAACTGCCGGGCATGGACGACAAGGACATCGAAGTGAAACTGGCCAACGGCATGCTCATCATCAAGGGCGAAAAGAAGGAAGAGAAGGAGGAAAAGCAGAAGGACTACTACCTGTCCGAACGCCGGTACGGCTCCTTCCAGCGCAGCTTCGAGGTTCCCGAGGGCGTCGACATCGACAAGATCGAGGCCAAGTTCGCCAAGGGGGTGCTGACCCTGACCTTGCCGAAGACTGTCGAGGCCCAGAAGGCGGAGAAGAAGATCAGCGTCAAGGCAGCATGAGCTGGTGCAGTCTCGAGCGGTCTACATCTTCCGGGCGTCCCGCTGCATTGTCGGCGGGCGCCAGCGGCCGGCAGAGATCGACTCGCATGGAGCATCACGTCTACATCGTGGATGATGACGAAGCCGTACGCGATTCGTTGCGCGCACTGTTCGAGGCGCACGGCTTCGTGGTTCACGACTTCGCGTCGGCGGTGGCATTCCTCGACCGCTATGCGCCGACGATGCGCGGCTGCCTGGTCTTGGACGTCAACCTGCCTGGCCTCGATGGAATGGTAGTTCTGAGGTGCCTGACGGCATCGGGTAGCCAGCTGCCGGTCATCTTGATGACGGCCCGCAGCGATAGTGCCGCAAGTGCGTCCGCGCTGGCGGCCGGCGTGATCGGTTTTGTCCAGAAACCCTTTGTCAGCGCCCAACTGATGTCTCTAGTTGACGGTGCCCTGCGCCGATAGAGCCTGGTGGGTGGGCGGCAATGGAGTCACTGGGAACAATGGACTCTATCTGCGCTGCCACTACAGGCGGCTGTGCTGAGCAATTCTGTCGCAGCGCCGGCCCGCGGCGTCCGGTGAATCCCGTACGCGTCATCCCTGAATTTTGCGGCATTGGGGACGGAGCTAGCCTCTCAAGCGTCGAAACGCTGGAGAGGAGCAAGAATCATGATCAATCAGGTAATGACCGCTCCGCGCACCGCTGCCCGAGTGCCGATGACAGTGCCAACCGCTGTGCCGGCCGCCGACAGTTGCGAGTCGTGGTTCAACAGCAAGGGAATGCGCGTCACCATAGGGCGTGACGAAGTGCTGTTCCACGAGGGCGACGAGGCACGGTCCTTCTACAAGATCGTGACTGGCGCGGTGCGGGTGGTGAAGGTTCTGGCCGACGGCCGCCGCTATGTCGTCGACTTCTTCCTGCCGGGCGACGTGGTCGGCCTGGATGGCGGTGGTGCCTACGAGTTCACGGCCGAGGCCATCGTCGAGTCGGTCCTCATGCGTTACCAGCGGCCACGCATCGACACGCAATTTGAAAACGACCCGCGGGCCGGAAAGCGGCTGCTCGATGTAACGCTTCAGCGACTGGCTGCTGCCCAGAGCCAGATGCTGCTCTTGGGTCGCATGAACGCCATGGAGCGGGTGGCGACGTTCCTGGTCAACCTGGAGCGCCGGTTGGGGGCCGCGATGGGTACTGAACGGACCATCCCGTTGGCCATGACCCGTGCTGACATCGCCGATCACCTCGGCCTGACGTTGGAGACGGTCAGCCGCATGCTCAATCAGCTCAAGCGTGAAGGTGTCATAGGCCTTCCCGACCCGCATCGGATTTGCGTTCTGAAGCCGGTGGCGCTCGAACGGTTGGCCTGCGCCGGCGGCCACTAGACGGCGGCTAGCGAAGCGGGCCAGCGATTGCTTGGCGCCGTCGCAGACCAGCGCACCTCGATCGCTACGTTTCCCCGCCGGATGATGCAAATCAACGTGCTGGTACCGCCTCGGGTGAGAAATTCATCTTTCGCGAACTCAGGCAGGAGATAATGTCATGGCCTACCGCGTCATCATCGTGCCCGTCCTCGGCGAGTCCGCCGATTCGGCAGCTCTGGCCTGCACGCGAGCTATCACCGAACGCGCGCGTGGCCATATCGTTGGCCTGCATGTGCGCAATCCGATCAGCATGGTGATGACTGGCGGCATGTTCGAAGGCGCCTACATGTCGCCCGACCTTATCAACGGCCTGGAAGAGTCCGGTCGCAGCCGCGCGGCGGCGGCGCGCGACGTGTTTCGCCAGTGGCAACAGGCATGCGGTATCGAGTCAGCCAGCGCGCCTGACCAGGCGAAGATCACGGCCGAATGGGTCGAACTGGAGGCACCGGTCGCCGCCGAGATCGGTCGCCGTGGGCGCACCGCGGACCTTGTCGTGCTGGCGCGCTCGGCTCGAGATTTCACGACGACTACCGACGAGGCTCTGCAAGGAGCGCTCTTCGATTCCGGGCGGCCAGTCCTGATCGTTCCCGGCTCACAGACTGTCAATCTGGTCGACACCGTTGTGATCGCCTGGAACGACAGTCGCGAGGCGGCGCACGCCGTCGCCGCCGCGTGGTCGCTGATCGGCCATGCCAAGCGGATCGTTGTCTTTGTCGGCGGCAATGACGAGGGCATGCGGCGGTCGGCCGATCGGCTTGTGACGCACCTGGCGTGGCGCGGCTACGCGGCAGCGACCGTGATAGGCGACGCGTCCGGCGATGTCGGCGACGGCTTACTCACCGTGGCGCAACGCGAGAAGGCCGGCCTGATCGTCATGGGCGCCTATACCCATAGCCGGCTCCGACAGATTGTGTTCGGCGGCGCCACCAGCCACATCTTGAAGAACACCACGATCCCGGTCTTGATGGCGCACTAAGTTGGGCGCGGCCGCTGGAACGGCCGCACCGCCCGTCGCAGCGACGGAGACTGGACCGGGATGGACGTCGACTTTCGCCTGGCGCCGGGGGAGCTTTATCGTGCCTGCGGCGCTTCCCTGCCGAGCTTTGACACGACGGCGCAGTTGGAACCGTTGGAGGCGCCGCTCGGCCAGGAGCGGGCCGTGGCGGCGCTTGAACTGGGCATCGCCATGCGCCGGCCCGGCTACAACATGTACGCGCTGGGCTCGTCGGGCAGTGGTCGGCTGGAAGTCGTACGGGCGGCGCTAACGCGTCGGGCGAAGTCGCAGCCGACCCCCTCGGATTGGTGCTACGTCCAGAACTTCAAAGACTCGTCCAAGCCCAGAGCGCTGTGCCTTCCGAGTGGACGCGCAGCAGCCCTAGGCAACACGGTTCGCCGGTTAATCGACGATCTGCGCGTGGTGCTACCCGCCAGTTTCAATGCGCCCGAGTACCAGAACCGCCGCCAGATCATCGAAGAGCGGCTGAAGGAGAAACACGAACAGGCCTTTGGCGGCATCGACCGCCGGGCACGGGAGCAGAACGTCGCGCTGATCCGGACGCCGATGGGGTTTGCCCTGGCGCCGATCCGCGACGGCAACGTGATGCAGCAGGAGGACTTCGCCAAACTGCCAGAAGAGGCTCGCGACCAGTTCAACAAGAGTTTGCAGGCGTTTCAGGAGGAACTTGAAGCGACGCTGCGACAGGTGCCGCAATGGCATCGCGATCACGCCGAAGAACTGCGGCAGCTCAATCGCGAGGCTACGCGCCTTACCGTTTCGTCGCTCATGGAAAGCATGCGCAAAGCGTTCGCGGACATTTCGGCTGTCGTCGAGTTTCTCAATGATATGGCCGACGACATTATCGAACGTGCCGAGGAGCTGTTTCTCAAGCCCCGCGAGGCGGGAGAGGGCGGAACGCCGTCCGTGCCGGAAGAACTGTCTGCACTGCGCCGCTATCGGGTGAATGTTATCGTCGATCATTCCTCTAACGACGGCGCGCCGGTGGACCACGAGGCCAACCCGACGCATCAGAATCTGGTCGGGCGGGTGGAGCATGTCGCCCGCTTCGGCGCCTTGCTTACCGACTTCAACCTCATCCGCGCCGGTGCACTGCATCGCGCCAACGGCGGCTACCTCGTGCTTGATGCGCGCAGCACGATCATCAACGGCGTCGCGTGGGAGTCGCTGAAGCGGGCGCTGCGTGCCGGCCAGATTCGCATCGAGTCTGTCGAGCAGCTGATGAGTCTCGGCACGACCATCTTTTTGGAACCCGAGGCGATACCTCTTGATGTCAAGGTCGTTTTGGTTGGCGAGCGGATGCTCTATTATCTGCTCAGCGAGGCCGATCCTGAATTTGCCGACCTGTTCAAGGTTGAAGTCGATTTCGACGACGACGTGTCGCGCTCACCAGATAGCACCATGCTTTATGCGCGCCTGGTGGCCCAGATCGTCCGTGCCCTGCGCCTCGGTCCGTTTGACCGTTCCGCTGTGGCGCTGGTCATCGAGCAGGCGGCGCGGCGTGCGGGCGACGGACTGCGCCTGTCGACCGAGATGCGGCCGCTGCGCGATCTGTTGTGCGAAGCCGACCATCATCGTCAGGTCGAAGGCAGCGAGTGCGCCAGCACCGGCCACGTTCGCGCGGCGATCGAGGCGCAGCGATTTCGCGCCAGCCGCATTTACGAGCGGCTGACCGACCAGATAGCGCAAGGCACTATCCTGATCGACGTGGCGGGTGTCCGGGTCGGTCAAGTGAACGGTCTGTCGGTCACCAGTCTTGGAAATTTCGCCTTTGGCCGGCCGGCAAGAATCACAGCGACGGCGCGCGCCGGACGCGGCACGGTGGTCGACATAGAGCGCGCAGCGAAGCTTGGAGGCGCGCTGCATTCCAAGGGCGTCATGATCTTGTCAGGTTATCTGGCGGCGACCTACCTGCCGGATCGGCCGCTGTCACTTGGCGCCAGCCTGGTGTTCGAGCAGTCCTACGGCATGATCGACGGCGATAGTGCCTCATCAGCCGAGCTCTACGCCCTGTTGTCAGCCATCGCAGAGGTACCGCTGCGCCAGGACCTGGCGGTGACAGGGTCGGTGAACCAAATGGGCGAGGTGCAGGCGATTGGCGGTGTTAACGAGAAAATTGAAGGATTCTTCGATGTGTGCCGCGCCAAAGGGTTGAGCGGTACGCAAGGCGTAGTGATTCCCAAAGCAAATGTCCGTCACTTGATGTTGCGCGACGATGTCGTCGGTGCAGTAGAGGAAGGTCGGTTTCACATCTACGCCGTGAGCGCGATCGACGAGGGCCTTGCGCTGCTGACCGGACAGACGGTTGGCGAACGCCTGGCCGACGGTCGCTACCCGGATGCTTCAATCAACGCCCGCATCGAACGGCGGCTACATTCTTTCACCGAGCGGATGAAAGCGGCAGTGGAGAGTAGCGAAGCTCGCAAGGGGACCGAAGAGAGGTACGACGATGCCTGACCCCAGCGGCCGCCGCACCGTACGCCGCATCGTGACGGCCCTTCCCGCTGCAGCCGACGTGACGTCCCTGGTGCGGCTGGCGGCACATGTGGCCGGCGAACTGGATGCCCAGGTCGCGGCGGTGCTGGTGCACAACGAAGCCCTCGTGCGCTTGGCCAGTCTGCCGGTAACGCGTCACTTGATAGCCGCTACCGGCACTGCCGAATCGCTGACGCCGCAGACCCTGCGATTGGCGATGGCAACGTCGGGCCAGCGGTTGCGCGAAAGCCTCGATTCAATCTTAGGTGCGGCGCACGTGCATTGGACCTTGCACACGCTGGCTGACGAACCAGAGGCGATGCTGCCAGTTGCGCTCCAGGCCGAGGATCTGCTTCTGATCTCGGTCGAGGCGCGGATTGTTGAGGCATGGTTCAGCGCCGACCTGTCATCGCATCCCGCCGTGGCGGCTTTTGCGATTGCGGCGCAAGGTAACGCTACCCGTGACGTCGTCGCCGTGCACGACGGTACTGATGCCGGGTGGCGGGCCATTGAAGATGCCATATTGATAGCTCGGTCGCAGAGCGGTTGCTGCCATGTCGTCATCCCCGCGCTGGTACCGCCAGAGATGCGCCGTCGGATCGAAGCTGCGCTCGTGGATGCCGGCCTGCCGTGCCGGTCGAGTATGGTTGCGACGGGTGACCTTGAGTCCCTGATACCGGCATTGCGGACGAGCGGCGCCGGCATCCTCGTGCTGCCGACGGCCATACTGCGCCAACCGGGTTTGGTACAGATGCTGTATCAACTGGCAAGCGAATTCCGAGGCACATAGTGACGAACCTGCGTACGAGCGCTATCCGACAGGGCAGTGTACTTCCCGCGGCAATCTGCCACTGAGCCGGTGAACTGATGCAGATCAACGCGTCTTTGCCTGATCGCGTTCTATGAATCTGCAACCGACCCGCGCATTCCGCTGAGGGTCGGACAGGGTCGCACACCATGTCAAAACAGTTCTATATCGAACCGGGATTCCTCGTGCGTGTTGACGGGCTGTGGCATGACCATGAGGCCGCGATGTTCGTCGAGGAAGATGAATGTGCCGAGATATACTTGGCCAACCGTGGTACCGCAGGCAGTTGTCTCGGCGTCTACAACTATGCCGGACTTAATCAGGATATGCCGCCGCTCGGGCTGCGGTGCGCACCGCGCTACTACGAAGCCGGGATCTTGCCTCCACGGACGATGTCGTCCTCGATCGACAGTGCGCGACGCTGAGGACGAGCGATACAACGTTCGGCCTTGGCTGCCACTTTGTAGCTTGCTCCGTTGTCGTCTGGCGCGGCATCACAGCGACACAGGACTCCTGCGCGTACGGTAGTGCCCTTACGACGCAGGTTCGTATGCCAACAGACTTTACCGCTGCGGCGAGGAAGCGCACGTAAACGCCGCTTTCTCTTGACTTGGGTCAATGTCGCGAGTGGATCTTGCCGCGACTGTGCCATCGCAAAGGGAGACGGGCGATGGCGCAGTCGACGGCCTACGGGGCACCGGTTTCAGGTACGAGCAGCAGTAGCAGTGACGGCGCCGTCGCCGGTCAGAGCAGCGCTTTGGCGTTCAGCACGGTGGCGTTCACCGTCTGCTTCGCCGTCTGGACGATCTTTTCAATCATCGGCATTCAGATCAAAAGCGACCTCAAGCTCAATGAAACCCAGTTCGGCCTGCTGGTCGGCACGCCCATCCTGACCGGCTCGTTGATCCGCCTGATGTTGGGCATCTGGACCGACCAGTATGGCGGCCGCCTGGTCTACGTGGTGGTGATGCTGGCGGCGGCGGTTGCGACGTGGCTGCTGACCTTCGCCACCACCTATGAGACTTTCCTGCTGGCGGCGCTCGGCGTGGGTATCGCCGGCGGATCGTTCGCCGTCGGCATCGCTTATGTCTCGCGTTGGTATCCACGGGAGAAACAGGGCACGGCGCTGGGCATCTTCGGAGCCGGCAATGTCGGCGCCGCGGTCACCAAGTTCATCGCGCCCTTCGTCATGGTCGCCTTCGGCTGGAAGGCGGTCGCCGATGTCTGGGCGGTGGCCCTGGTAATCATGGCCATCGCCTTCTGGTTCGGCACCAAGGACGATCCGCAGCATGCGGCGCGCCGTCAGTCCGGCGCCAGGCCCGAACCGATGTCGGCCATGCTCGAGCCGCTCCGGAAAATCCAGGTCTGGCGGTTCTCGCTGTACTACTTCTTCGTCTTCGGCGCCTTCGTGGCCCTGGCGCTGTGGCTGCCCCGCTACCTGATCGGCGTCTATGGGCTGGATATCACCACCGCCGGCATGATCGGCGCCGCCTATTCGGTGCCGGCCAGCCTGTTCCGCATCTATGGCGGCGTGTTGTCCGACAAGTACGGCGCGCGGCGCGTGATGTACTGGACCTTCGGAGTCTCGGTTGTCGCCTGCTTCCTGCTGTCGTATCCGCCGACCCAGTACATCGTGAAGGGAATCACCGGACCGATCACGTTCACAATGGAGATGGGGCTGATCCCGTTCACGATCGCGGTGTTCGTTCTGGGCTTCTTCATGAGCTTGGGCAAGGCCGCGGTCTACAAGCACATCCCCGTCTACTATCCCAAGCATGTCGGCGCGGTGGGGGGCGTCGTCGGCCTGGTCGGCGGGCTGGGTGGCTTCATCCTGCCGATCGCTTTCGGCGTGATGAACGACCTGACCGGCGTCTGGACGAGCTGCTTCATGCTGTTGTTCCTGGTCGTCGCCGCGTCGCTGCTGTGGATGCACACCGCCATCCGGGCCATGGAGCGCGAGGCGGCTGGCGAGGTCCTGGCCAAGTTGCCCGAACTGCCGGAGATGCAGGAGATCCACGAGCCCAAGCACGTGGGTGCGCTGTCCGGCAAGGTGATCGAGGACTGGCGGCCGGAGGATCGCAAATTCTGGACCGAGGTCGGCCGGCCGATCGCGCGGCGCAACCTCTTGATCTCCGTCCCGGCGTTGCTGCTGTCGTTCGCCGTGTGGATGGTGTGGTCGGTGGTGGTCGCGAAGCTTCCGGCCATCGGCTTCAAGTACACGACCGACCAGCTTTTCTGGCTGGCGGCGCTGCCCGGCGTGTCGGGCGCGACCTTGCGCATCTTCTACTCGTTCGTCGTGCCGATCTTCGGCGGCCGGCTGTGGACGACGCTGGCGACGTGGTCGCTGATGATCCCGGCGGTCGGCATCGGCCTGGCGGTGCAGAATCCGGCGACTCCCTACTGGCTGTTCCTGCTGCTGGCGCTGCTGTGCGGCTTCGGCGGCGGCAACTTCGCCTCGTCGATGTCGAACATCTCCTTCTTCTTCCCCAAGGCGGAGAAGGGCAACGCGCTGGCGCTCAACGCCGGCCTGGGCAACCTCGGCGTCAGCGTCGTGCAGTTCGTGGTGCCGCTGGTCATCACCGTCGGCGTCTTCGGCTGGTTGGGCGGTGATCCGGTGGCGGTGAAGACGGCCACGGGCGAGGCATCTCTCTGGCTGCAGAACGCCGGCTTCGTTTGGGTGCCGTTCATCGCCGCTGCCGCCTTCGCGGCCTGGTTCGGCATGAACGATCTGGCCGCGGCCAAGGCGTCTTTCGCCGAGCAGTCGGTGATCTTCCAACGCCGGCACAACTGGATCATGTGCTGGCTCTACACCGGCACGTTCGGCTCCTTCATCGGCTACTCGGCCGGCTTCCCGCTGCTGGCCCGCACCCAGTTCCCTGAGGTGGACGCGCTGCAATACGCCTTCCTCGGTCCGCTGGTCGGCGCCCTGTCGCGGTCGCTGACCGGCTGGGTGTCCGACCGCTATGGCGGCGGTCGGGTGACCTTCTGGGTGTTCATTGGCATGGCGGTGGGCGTCGCCGGTGTCATCTACTTCCTCGGCGCGAATAGCTTCGCCGGCTTCTTCGCCATGTTCATGTTGCTGTTCTTCGTCAGCGGCGTGGGCAACGCGTCCACCTTCCAGATGATCCCCGCGATCATGCGCCAGGAAATGGACCGCCTAATGCCGGGGGCGGAGATCGCCGCGCGGCGGTTGCAGGCCGAGAAGGAGTCGGCGGCGATCATCGGCTTCACCTCGGCGATCGCGGCCTACGGCGCGTTCTTCATCCCCAAAAGCTACGGCTCGTCGATCACCCTGACCGGCGGCCCGCAGGC
The DNA here is from genome assembly GCA_035249115.1 of Vineibacter sp. Taxonomy (GTDB): domain Bacteria; phylum Pseudomonadota; class Alphaproteobacteria; order Reyranellales; family Reyranellaceae; genus Vineibacter. The sequence goes on along the minus strand of DATFGV010000398.1, from coordinate 10,567 downwards.
GGCGCTGTGGGGCTTCTTCGTCTTCTATCTCGCCTGCATCGCCATCACCTGGGCCGTCTACACCCGCAAGGGCGGAGTGCTGCACGATCTCGAGCGTGGCGGCCAAACGCAGGCGGCCGGCCAGCCGGCCTAGGCAGGGGGTTCTCGCAATGAGCCATTTTCTCGACCGCCTGATGTTCTTCCGCAAGAACGTCGAGACGTTCGCCGGCGACCACGGTGTCGTCACCAACGAGGATCGCGGCTGGGAAGAAGCCTACCGCAGCCGCTGGGCGCATGATCGTATCGTGCGCTCGACCCACGGCGCCAACTGCACCGGATCGTGTTCGTGGAAGATCTACGTCAAGGGCGGCATCGTCACCTGGGAGACGCAGCAGACCGACTATCCGCGCACGCGCCCTGATCTGCCCAACCATGAGCCGCGCGGCTGCAGCCGCGGGGCCAGCTACTCTTGGTACCTCTACAGCGCCAACCGCCTGAAGTACCCGATGGTTCGCGGCCGGCTGCTGCGCCTGTGGCGCGCCGCCAAGCAGAAGAACGCTGACCCGGTGCTGGCTTGGAAATCCATCGTCGATGAACCCGCCAAGGCACGCGACTACAAGGCGATGCGCGGCATGGGCGGCTTCGTGCGCGCGAGCTGGAACGAGGTCGAAGAAATCATCGCCGCCGCCAACACCTACACGACGAAAAAATACGGCCCTGACCGCATCATCGGCTTCTCGCCGATCCCGGCCATGTCGATGGTCTCCTACGCCGCCGGCTCGCGCTACCTGTCGCTGATCGGCGGCGTGTGCATGAGCTTCTACGACTGGTACTGCGATCTGCCGCCGTCCAGCCCGCAGACCTGGGGCGAGCAGACCGACGTGCCGGAGAGCGCTGACTGGTACAGCTCGACCTTCCTGATGCTGTGGGGTTCCAACGTGCCGCAGACGCGCACGCCGGACGCCCATTTCATGACCGAGGTCCGCTACAAGGGTGCCAAAGTTGTCACCGTGACGCCGGACTACAGCGAAGCATCGAAATTCGCCGATGTCTGGCTGGCGCCCAAGCAGGGCACCGATGCGGCGCTCGCCATGGCCATGGGCCACGTCATCCTAAAGGAATGGCACGCTGCCAACCGCAGCGACTATTTCACCGACTACTGCCGCCGCTACACCGACATGCCGATGCTGGTGAAGCTGGTGAAGCGCGACGGGCGACTGGTGGCTGACCGCTTCATCCGCGCCTCGGATTTCACCGACGGGCTGGAGCAGGGCGCCCACCCGGACTGGAAGCCGGTCGTCATCGATGAGACAAGCGGCCGCATCGTCGTTCCGACCGGAACCGTCGGCTCGCGCTGGGGCGATCCGGGCAAGTGGAACCTGGAGAGCAAGGACACGGCAGGCGCCGATATCGTGGCGAAGCTCAGCCTGCTCGACGCGAGCGATTCGGTCGAGCCGGTCGCCTTCCCATATTTCGGCAACATCGCCCACGCCCATTTCCAGAACACCGATCACGCCGCGATCCTCGAACGCAACGTGCCGGTGAGGAAACTGGCCTTGAAGGACGGCGAGACGCTGGTCACCACCGTCTACGACCTGTTCTTCGCCAACTACGGCATCGACCGGGGGCTGGGCGGTGGCGACGTCGCGACCTCTTTTGACGATGACATACCTTACACGCCGGCCTGGCAGGAGCGCATCACCGGCGTACCGCGCGAGCGCGTGGTGTCTGTGGCACGCGCGTTCGCCGAAAACGCCCACAAGACGCACGGCAAGTCGATGGTCATCCTCGGCGCGGCGGTAAACCACTGGTACCACGCCGACATGAACTACCGCGCCATCCTCAACATGTTGGTGATGTGCGGTTGCGTCGGCCAGTCCGGCGGCGGCTGGGCGCACTATGTCGGGCAGGAGAAGCTGCGGCCGCAGACCGGTTGGACGCCGCTCGCCTTCGCGCTCGACTGGCACCGACCGCCCAAGCACATGAACTCAACGTCGTTCTTCTATGCCCACACCGGGCAGTGGCGCTACGAGCGGCTGGGTGTCGAGGAGATCCTCTCGCCATTGGCCAAGGACAGTCTCAAAGGCAGCCTGATCGACTTCAACGTACGGGCCGAGCGCATGGGGTGGCTGCCGTCGGCACCGCAGCTCGAGATCGGCGGGCTGGAAGCGGTTCGGCAGGCCGCTGCTGCCGGCAAGGAGCCGGCCGCGTGGGCTGCGGAAGGGCTGAAGAGCGGCACGTTGAACCTGTCCTGCGAGGATCCCGACAATCCCAAGAACTTTCCGCGCAACATGTTCGTCTGGCGCTCCAACCTTTTGGGCTCCAGCGGCAAGGGCCATGAATACTTCCTCAAGCACCTGCTGGGCACGCAGCACGGCGTGCAGGGCAAGGATCTCGGCGTCGAAGGCGGCCACAAGCCGCAGGAGGTGGTGTGGCGTGACGACAATGGCGAGGGCAAGCTCGACCTGCTGGTGACTCTCGACTTCCGCATGTCGACGACCTGCATGTACTCCGACATCGTGCTGCCCACTGCCACCTGGTACGAGAAGCACGACCTCAACACCTCCGACATGCACCCCTTCATTCACCCGCTGTCGGCCGCAGTCGATCCGGCGTGGGAGGCACGCAGCGACTGGGACATCTTCAAGGGCATCGCCCGCAGGTTCAGCGACGTCTGTCGGGGCCATCTCGGCGTCGAGAAGGAGCTGGTGCTGACGCCGCTGCTGCACGACACGCCGGGCGAGCTGGCGCAGCCCTTCGAGCCCAGGGACTGGAAGAAAGGCGAGTGCGATCTCGTGCCCGGCAAGACCGCACCGTCGATGGCCGTAGTCGAGCGTGACTATCCCAATACCTACAAGAAGTTCACGTCGCTGGGTCCGTTGCTGGCCAAGGTCGGCAATGGCGGCAAGGGCATCGGCTGGAACACCGAGGCCGAGGTCCATTTCCTCGGCGAGCTGAACCGCACCGTAACCGAGGAGGGCATCAGCAAGGGCCTGCCGCGAATCGAGACCGACATCGACGCGACGGAGGTGATCCTGGCTTTGGCGCCGGAGACCAACGGTGCCGTGGCCGTGAAGGCGTGGCAGGCGCTGGGCAACGCCACCGGCCGCGACCACACGCACCTGGCCGTGCCGCGCGAGGATGACAAGCTGCGCTTCCGCGACCTGCAGGCCCAGCCGCGCAAGATCATCTCATCGCCGACCTGGAGCGGCGTCGAGTCCGAGCATGTCAGCTACAACGCCGGCTACACCAACGTGCACGAGCTGATCCCCTGGCGCACGCTGACTGGCCGTCAGCAGCTCTACCAGGACCACCCCTGGATGCTGGCCTTCGGCGAGGGTTTCTGCCTCTACCGACCGCCGATCGACACCAAGGCCACCGACCCGATGCTGCGGCGCAAGCCCAATGGCAATCCGGAGATCGTGCTGAACTTCATCACGCCGCACCAGAAGTGGGGCATCCACAGCACCTACACCGACAATCTGCTCATGCTGACCCTGTCACGCGGCGGCCCGATCGTTTGGATGAGCGAGGGTGACGCCAAGGAAGTCGGCATCGAGGACAACGACTGGATCGAGGCCTTCAACCTCAACGGCGCGCTGGCGGCGCGCGCGGTCGTCAGCCAGCGCGTACCCAGGGGCATGGTGCTGATGTACCACGCCCAGGAGAAGATCGTGAACGTGCCGGGCAGCGAGATCACCGGCGCCCGTGGCGGCATCCACAACTCGGTGACCCGCACTTGCCCGAAGCCGACACACATGATCGGCGGCTACGCGCAGCAGAGTTACGGCTTCAATTACCACGGCACGATCGGCACCAACCGCGACGAGTTCGTGATCGTGCGCAAGATGGCCAATGTCGACTGGCTCGACGGTCCCCTGGTCGGGCGCCCCATGGCTGCCGAGTAAGCGGCGCCGGAGCCACGAAGGAGAGTAGAGATGAAGGTCCGGGCGCAGATCGCGATGGTGCTCAACCTCGACAAGTGCATCGGTTGCCACACCTGCTCGGTGACGTGCAAGAACGTGTGGACCAGCCGCGAGGGCGTTGAATACGCCTGGTTCAACAACGTCGAGACCAAGCCGGGCATCGGCTATCCCAAGGAATGGGAGAACCAGGACCGGTGGAAGGGCGGGTGGCGCCGTACCCGCAGCGGCAAGCTGGTGCCGAAGATCGGCGGCAAGTGGCGGGTGCTGGCCAATATCTTCGCCAACCCCAACCTGCCGGAGATCGACGACTACTACGAACCCTTCACCTTCGACTACGAGCACCTGCACAAGGCGCCGGAGTCCGAGACCATGCCGGTGGCGCGGCCGGTGTCGCTGATCACCGGCAAGCGCATGGACAAGATCGAGTGGGGCCCGAACTGGGAGGAGATCCTGGGCACGGAGTTCGCCAAGCGCTCCCGCGACAAGAATTTTGACCAGGTCCAGAAGGACATTTACGGCCAGTTCGAGAACACTTTCATGTTCTACCTGCCGCGCCTGTGCGAGCACTGCCTGAACCCGGCCTGCGTCGCGGCCTGTCCGTCCGGCTCGATCTACAAGCGTGAGGAGGACGGCATCGTCCTCGTCGACCAGGACAAGTGCCGCGGTTGGCGCATGTGCGTCTCGGCCTGTCCGTACAAGAAGATCTATTACAATTGGCAGTCCGGGAAGGCCGAGAAGTGCACCTTCTGCTATCCACGCATCGAGGTCGGGGAGCCCACGGTGTGCTCCGAGACCTGCGTCGGCCGCATCCGCTATCTCGGTGTCCTGCTCTATGATGCCGATCGCATCGAGCAGGCGGCTGCGGTTGAGAGCGAGCAGGATCTGTATCCGGCGCAGCTGTCGGTTTTCCTCAACCCCGAAGACCCGGCGGTCATCGAGCAGGCGCGCAAGGACGGCGTACCGGAGGCCTGGCTCAACGCGGCACGCGATTCGCCGACCTACAAGATGGCGATCGACTGGAAGGTCGCTTTCCCGCTGCACCCGGAGTACCGCACCCTGCCCATGGTTTGGTACGTGCCGCCGCTGTCGCCGATTACCGCTGCGGCCGACGCCGGCAAGGTCGCGATGGACAACCAGCTCCCCGACGTGCGCTCGCTGCGCATCCCCGTGCGCTATCTTGCCAATCTGCTGACGGCGGGCGACGAGGCGCCGGTGGTCAGCGCCTTGGAGCGCATGGCGGCGATGCGCGTCTTCATGCGGTCGCGCCACGTCGACGGCGTCGAGCGGATCGACGTGCTGCGCAAGGTCGGGCTGGACGCCCGGCAGGTGGAGGAGATGTACCGGTACATGGCCATCGCCAACTACGAGGATCGCTTCGTCATTCCCACGACGCACCGCGAATACGCCGAGAAGACCTTTGATCTCAAGGGCAGCTGCGGCTTCTCCTTCGGCAACGGCTGCAACGATGGCACCGACGAGCGCGGCCTGTTCGGGGCTAGGAAACCGGCCCGGACCGCGGGAGGTGGGCGATGATCACCTATCGCGTGCTGGCCCGCCTGCTCGGTTATCCCGACGAGGCGCTGGTGGCTTCGGTATCCGAGATGCGCCGCGTGCTGTGGGCCAACGAGGCACTCTCGTTGGAGGTGCGCAAGGGTCTTGGGCCGCTGCTCGCCGAGCTGGAAAGCCGCGACCTGCTCGACCTGCAGGCCGTCTATGTCGGGCTGTTCGACCGGATACGCACCCTGTCCCTGCACCTGTTCGAGCACGTGCACGGCGAGTCGCGTGACCGCGGTCAGGCCATGGTCGAGCTGGTGAAACTGTATCAGCGTCATGGGCTCGACGTGACCGCCAAGGAACTGCCGGACCACCTGCCGCTGTTCCTCGAGTTCCTGTCGGTCGTGCCGGCGGCCGAGGCGCGGAACCTTTTGGCCGAGGCTTCGCACATCATCGCCGCCGTCGGCGGCCGGCTGGCGAAGCGCGAGAGCCCGTATGCCGGCGTGTTCGCCGCGCTGGCGGAGCTGGCTGGCCAGGCCGTCGACCAGCCCACCGAAGTCGACGAGCCCGACACCGAATCGCCGGAAGCGATCGACCGCGAGTGGGAAGAGGCGGCCGTCGCCTTCGGACCAGAGAGCACGCCCGACAACCAGACGCGCGACCAGGATTGCGGCCGTGTCGCCGCCATGCTCGAGCGCATGAACGTCAAGCCCGCGGCGGAGGCGCGCCGGCCATGAGCGACTACATCCATCTCTTCGTGTTCGGGATCTACCCGTACATCTGCCTGTCGGTGTTCCTGCTCGGGAGCCTGGTGCGCTTCGACCGCGAGCAGTACACGTGGCGCTCCGGTTCGAGCCAGATGCTGCGGGCCCGCCAGTTTCGCTGGGGCTCGAACCTGTTCCATGTCGGAATCCTGTTCCTGTTCCTCGGTCACTTCGTAGGCATGCTGACGCCGCACGCGGTGTACGAGCATTTCATCGGCGCCGGCGCCAAGCAGCTGATGGCCATGGTATCGGGCGGTATCGCCGGCGTGGTCTGCTTCGTTGGCCTGAGCCTGTTGCTGCATCGCCGGCTGTTCGATCCGCGCATCCGCGCCACCAGTTCGGCCATGGACATCGCGATCCTGGCCATCCTCTGGCTGCAGCTGGTGCTCGGCCTGGCGACGATCCCGTTCTCGGCCGGCCACCTCGACGGCAGCGTTATGATGAAGCTGTCGGAATGGGCCCAGCGCATCGTGACTTTCCAGGGCGGCGCAGCCGAGCTCATCCGCGATGTCGACTGGGTATTCAAGGCACACATGTTCCTCGGCCTTACGATCTTCCTGATCTTCCCGTTCAGCCGCCTGGTCCATATCTGGAGCGCGCCGGTCGGGTATGTGTTCCGGCCCTACCAGGTCGTGCGCAAGCGTGGCGCGCGCGGACCCAGCCGAGAGGTACGGACATGAGAGTCGCTGTCGACGGCGTTGCGATCCCCGAGCAGGCGATCGCGCGCGAGGTCCAGTACCATCCCGCCCCGAAGCTTGCGGACGCCAAAGCCTCCGCGGCTCGTGCACTGGTGATCCGCCACCTGCTGCTGCGGCGCGCCGCCGCGCTCAGTATCACGCCCGCTGATCCGGACTCGGTCGAGGCGGAGGAGGAGGTCATTGGCGAGCTCCTGGCGCGCGAAGTGGTCGTGCCGACAGCCGATGCGGAAACCTGCGAGCGCTATTGGCGCAACAACCGCCGTCGGTTCAGTAGCCCGGACCTGATCGAGGCACGCCACATTCTGATCGCTGCCGCGCCGGACGACGACACGGCGCGCGTTGCGGCGAAGGCCAAGGCGGCCGAGTTGATTGCCGAGCTGCAACGCGAGCCCACTGTCTTTTCCGTCCTGGCGCAACAATTCTCATCCTGTCCGTCAAAGGCCCAGGGCGGCCATCTCGGCCAGCTCACGCGCGGCCAGACCGTGCCGGAGTTCGATACCTTCCTGTTCAATCTCGACCACGGTCTGTGTCCTGTGCCGCTGCTGACACGCTACGGCTACCATGTGCTCGCGATTGATCAAAAGGTTGCAGGCCGTCCGTTGCCCTACGAGGCGGTAAAGCACCGCATCGCCGAGTATCTGCAGGATCGGGCGTGGCGTACGGCGGTGTCGCAATACATCCAGATTCTCGCCGGCAGCGCAACGATCGACGGCGTTGATCTGGAGGCCGCGACATCGCCACTGGTGCAGTAGGGATCCCGTTTCACAGTGTGACAGCCATGAACGCCATTGACCTCACAGAGCCCGAGCCGCGGCCGTCCGCCTTCGCGCCCCTTGCCTACGGGTTCCGGCCTTTCTTTTTGCTGGCCGCCCTCTACGCGGCATTCGCAATCCCAGTGTATCTCACCTGGTTGGAAGGTTTTGGCCATGAGCCGCAGCGCGTGCCGGTGGTCGTTTGGCATGGGCACGAAATGCTGTTCGGCTTCGCCGGCGCGGCACTGGGCGGTTTCCTGTTAACGGCGGTGCCCGCCTGGACGGGCGCAGGCGCTGTTGCGGGGCCGCGGCTAGGCGTGCTCGTAGTACTGTGGCTGCTGGGACGAGTGGCGATGGGCCTGCTGGATGCGCTGCCCTGGCAGGTAGTGGCTGCCGCAGATATCGTGTTCTTGCCGGCAGTCGCTTGCGCGGTCGCACCGGCACTGATCAAAGCCAACAACCGGCGCAACTACGCCTTCTTTGTGGTTGTGGCAGCGATGACGCTGGCCAACGCCCTTGTGCACCTCGAAGCTGGCGGCGTTCTGCACGAAGGCCGCCGAGGTTTGTTTCTGGCGCTCGACATCCTCCTTCTGATGATCACGCTGATCAGCGGCCGCATCGTGCCGGTGTTCACGGGGACGTTCTTGCGCGTGTGCCAGCCCGGATCTTCCGCCATCGCACCAAATCCGGTACTGGACGCTCTGTGTATCGCGTCGATGGCCGTGGTGGCGGTTGCCGATCTGGTCTGGGGCGACAGCGAAGCCTTCGTCGGTTATGCCTGCTTGTTCACTGCCGTCATGCTCGCGGTGCGGCTAGCGCGTTGGCGCACCGTCAGCACGATCGGCACGCCGATCCTTTTCATCCTGCATGCGGGTGTCATTTGGTTGGTGCTGGGACTGGCGGCGCGCGGGCTCGCGTTGGCTGTAGGCCTGCTGCCTTCCACTGCTGCACTGCACATTCTCACGATGGGTGCTATCGGGACCATGATCATGGGCGTGATGTCACGCGCCGCGCTGGGGCACACCGGCCGGGAGATGAAGGCATCTCCTGCCATGGTGATGGCCTACGTGCTGTTGGCGCTGGCCGTGCTGACACGCCTGGCAGGTGGGCTCCTGGACGGCGGACAGGCGCCTGGTCTGCTGCTTGGCGCCGGCATCTTATGGACCGCAGCGTTCGGCTTGTTCGCCGGTGTCATCGCGCCCATCGTGTTGCTGCCGCGCGTCGACGGACAGCCCGGGTGATTGATCCCAATCAAGGCCCCCAAAAAACGGCCCGCATAATCTGGGTTTGTGTGCCCCTTCGAGCATTTTTGTTCACGTGCCATGAACCACCAAAGCCTGCAGCAGTACGACCGCGCTGTCCCGCGCTACACCAGCTACCCGACGGCGGCGCAATTTCATGCCGGCATTGACGACGGGACGTACCGCGACTGGCTGCGTGCGCTGCCGGCCGATGAGCCCGTGTCGCTGTACGCCCACGTCCCGTTCTGCCGCTCGATTTGCTGGTACTGTGCCTGCCACACACACGTCGCACGCGGTTCGCTGCAACTGCAAACCTACGCTGAACTGCTCGAACGCGAAATCGACCTCCTGGTTTCTGACATCGGCGAAGGCAGGGCACTTGCAGCCTTGCAGCTCGGCGGAGGCACACCAACTGAGCTCGGCGGCGAAGCGCTCATGCACCTGATTGATCGTGCGATGAAGCGGTTTGCACCGATGTCTGGCCTGGAAGTTTCCGTCGAGACGGACCCGCGCTACGTGACGCCCAAACTCGTCGACATGATGGTTGCCGCCGGCGTGACGCGTGTCAGCATCGGCGTGCAGGACTTCGATGCGGTTGTGCAACGCGCGATTAACCGCATCCAGCCGGAGGAGACGACCGCCCGCTGCATTCAGATGCTGCGCGATGCGCGGATTGACGCTATCAACATGGATCTCGTTTATGGCCTGCCACACCAGACATTGGAATCGCTGGCAGCGACTTTGGCGACGGCGGTGTGCCTGCGGCCGCCGCGCATTGCGGTTTTTGGCTATGCGCACGTGCCCTGGATGGCCAGGCGCCAGCGCGCAATTGACGAAACCGCGCTGCCCGACACAAGTCTGCGTCACGCCATGGCCTGTCTCATCGCCGACAGTTTGACCGAGGCCGGGTATCGGGCGGTGGGCCTGGATCACTACGCGCTGCCCGGAGATCCGCTGGCCGTCGCGGCGGACGCTGGCAGGCTACGCCGGAATTTTCAGGGTTACACCGACGTTCTCGCCGCGTCGTGCATCGGCATCGGCGCTACTGCTATCTCTTCGCTACCTAAGGGATTTGCCCAGAACACCGGTTCGCTCAGCAAGTACGGGTCCGATATTCGCGCTGGACGCTACGCCACCGAGCGGGGCGTCGCAGTGACTTCGGATGACCAACTGGTCGCCGACGTGATCGAGCGGCTGATGAGCGACTTCGAGGCGGATCTGCCGAGTATCGCACGCCGGCACGGTATGCCGGAGGACATCTTCGACGAGGACCTCGAGCGGCTGCGGCAGTACGGTGACGCAGGACTGATTGAGATGAACGGCCGGCTTTTGCGCGTCACGGAAAAGGGCCGCCTTGCCGTGCGTCTGGTCTGCGCCGCATTCGATCATCATCTGTCGACATCAAACGCCCGGCATTCGCGCGCCGTCTAGTCAGCGTGGGGAGGAAACCATGCACAAGGCGACGCTCATCATTCTCGACGAACACCGTTCGCTTGCCGCGGTGCTGCATGGCCTGCAGCACATCGCGAGAGACCTCGTGGACCGCGGCGCATCTCCCGACTTCCGCCTCCTGGAAGCGATGGTCGCCTATATCGAGGGCTTTCCGGAGATGTGCCACCATCCCAAAGAGGACGCCTGTCTGTTCCAGCTCGTGCGACTGCGCGTTTCGGACGCGGCGTCGACACTGGATGACCTCGAGGCGCAGCACCGCGA
>DATFGV010000397.1:0-5794 GCA_035249115.1 Vineibacter sp. | reverse complement strand
TGTACATGAAGGAGTTGCAGGACTCCCAGGTGTCGGCGAGGCCCTCCATCCAGGCGATGCCGTCGTCGAGCCGGCCCTGCGTCTCCATGACATGCGCCACGGCGTGGTGCGCCCAGGGATCGTCGCGACGGATTTCCACCGCGTGCCGGCCGGCTTCTTCGGCCTCGTCAAGCCGATTGAGTTCTTCCAGTGCGAAGGCGCGCATGCCGTGGACGTAACCGTCCGCTTGGTTGGCCGGCAAGACCGCATCGGCAACCCGCAGCATGCCCTCGGCGTCACCAAGGTTGAAGTACAGCAGTTGCGCCAGCTTGGCGGCGAACAAATCGCGAGGCCAGGTGCCGACCAATGCCTCGAATCCGGCAGCCGAGTCGTCGAGCGCGCCGCCGTGCCACGCCATCATCGCCGCCAGCCAGGCGCGTTCGCGGTCGGTCGTGTCCGCGTGGCGCCGATCGGCCTGCGCCAGCTGCGCGCCGGCGGCGGCGTGGGCGGCTGGCTCGTCCATGCACAAGTTCAACGCCGCCATCTGCATCTGCGCGAGCGGCACGTCCGGCGCCTGTTCGACCAACGCCGCCAGGGGCGCGAAATCCTTGCCGTAGCCCAGCCACTGGCCAAGGCTGTGATCAAGCACCTTGATGGCGGCCGCGTCGGCATTGGCGACGGGCAGTCCTTGGCAGTCGGTCAGCATGTCGGCGCGGCGAAATTCCTTCCCGCGCGAACCTAACCATGCAGGTCGCGGCGAGTCGAGATTCCTGGGAGCGCGGGCCTCCGGCCCGCTCATGAGCGGGCGAGACGCCCGCGCTCCCAGGGTGCGGCGGCTTCCCCCGACCGGACGGCGCTGCTACGTTCCGGCGCATTCCAAGCGCCCAGGTATGCGGAGGGGACCATGGCCAGCCAGATCGGGCATTTCGTCAACGGCAAGAAGGTCGCCGGCGGCAGCGGCCGGTTCGGCGACGTGTTCAACCCGGCGACCGGCGAGAAGACGGCCGAGGTGGCGTTCGCCAGCGCCGCCGAAGTCGACAGCGCCGTGCAGATCGCGAAGCAGGCGCAGCTCGCCTGGGGCGCCATGCCGCCGCTGCGCCGCGCCCGCGTCATGTTCAAGCTCAAGGACCTGATCGAGAAGCGCATCGACGACATCGCCCGCGCGCTGACCCTGGAGCACGGTAAGACCTTCGACGACGCCAAGGGCGAGGTCGGCCGTGGCCTGGAGGTCGTGGAATTCGCCTGCGGCATCGCCCATCACCTGCGCGGCGATTATACCGAGCAGATCGCCACCGAGATGGACAGCTGGTCGATGCGCCAGCCGATGGGCGTCGTGGCCGGCATCACGCCGTTCAACTTCCCGATCATGATCCCGTGCTGGATGGGCGCCATGGCGGTGGCCTGCGGCAATGCCTTCATCCTCAAGCCGTCCGAAAAAGATCCCAGCGCCCCGATGCTGCTGACCGAGCTGTTCGCCGAGGCCGGCGTACCGGCCGGCGTGTTCCAGACCATCAATGGCGACAAGGAAGCGGTCGACGCGCTCCTGAAGCATCCCGACGTGCCGGCGATCAGCTTCGTCGGTTCCACCGGGATCGGCCGCTACGTCTATCACACCGGCACGCAGCACGATAAGCGCGTGCAGGCGCTGTGCGGCGCCAAGAACCACATGGTGGTGATGCCCGACGCCGATCTCGACCAGACCACCGACGCGCTGATGGGCGCCGGCTACGGCGCCGCCGGCGAGCGCTGCATGGCGATCTCCGTCGCGGTGGCGGTTGGCGACGTCGGCGACGAGCTGGTCAAGCGCCTGGTGCCGCGGGTGCAGAAGCTGAAGGTCGGCCCGGGCCTTGATCCGCAGTCGGAGATGGGCCCGCTGGTGACCCGCCAGCACCTCGACAAGGTCAAGGGCTATGTCGACCAGGGCGTCAAGGAAGGCGCCAAGCTGGTGGTCGATGGTCGCGAGCTTCGGCTGCAGGGCTACGAGAACGGCAACTTCATGGGCGGCTGCCTGTTCGACAACGTCACGCCCGACATGACGATCTACAAGGACGAGATCTTCGGGCCGGTGCTGTCGGTGGTGCGCGCCAAGGGGTTCGATGAGGCCGTCAAGCTGGTCAACGACCATGCCTACGGCAACGGCACCGCGATCTTCACCCGCGACGGCGATTCGGCGCGCGCCTTCGCCAACAACGTCAAGATCGGCATGATCGGCGTCAACGTGCCGATCCCGGTGCCGGTCGCCTACCACTCGTTCGGCGGCTGGAAGACCTCGATCTTCGGCGACCACGGCATCTACGGCATGGAGGGCGTGCGCTTCTACACCAAGCTGAAGACCGTCAGCGCCCGCTGGCCGACCGGCATCCGCGCCGGCGCCGAGTTCGCCTTCAAGGCCCGCCACTGAGTCTACGCCTGGGGCGCGTCACTCCAGTGACGCGCCCCCAGCGCTTGACGCGTCACTGGAGTGACGCGCCCCCAGCGAACCCTTCCCCACGCTAAGCGTGGGGAAGGGTTAAGGGGGCGTCGACTAGCGTCCCTTCTTCTCGATGTTCCAGAAGACGGGCACGGCCGACTCGATGTTGCCGCTGACCGACTTGCGGCGCGCCATCGGCTGGACCCACTCACCCAGGAAGACGTGCGTCGGGTACTCGACGACGCGCAGCTGGATGGCTTCGGCGATCTCCTTCTGCTTGGCCGGGTCGGTGGCACGCGCGAAGTCGGCGCGCAGCGCCACCAGCTTCTCGTCGCACGCCCAGCCGAACCAGGCGCCGTCGCAGGCGGCGTTGACGAAGGTGTTGACCAGCGGGTTGACCAGGTCGACCGACGCCGCGGCGGTGAGCAGCGCGTTCCAGCCGACCGGCGGCGGCTCCTTCTTGGCGCGGCGCGCGACCAGGGTCGACCAGTCCATCTGCTGCATGTCGACCTTCATGCCGGCGCGCTCCATCAGCGACTTGGCGACCGGCGCCAGGTTGTTGAGGACAAAGAGATCGGTGGTGCCGAGCAGCACCACCGGCGTGCCGTCGTAACCACCCTCCTTGAGCAGCTCCTTGGCCTTGTCGATGTTGGATGTGAACTTGTCCTCCCAGCCCTTGGTCGAGGCCAACGGCGTGTTGCACATGAACATCGCCTTGCAGGTCCGATAGTATTTCGGATCGCCGATCACGCCCTTGAGGAAATCCTCCTGGTTGAAGGCGTAGAGCATCGCCTGGCGGATCTTCGGATTGTCGAACGGCTTGTGCAGCACGTTGAAGCGGAACATGTACTGCAGGCCGAGCGGATTGGTGTTGACCAGTTCGATGTTCTGATCCTTGGCGAACAGCGGGAACAGGTCGAACTGCGGCGATTCGATCAAGTCGATCTCGCCGTTGATCAGCGCGTTGACCACGGTCTGCTGGTCCGACATCGCCACCCATTCGACCCGATCGACCTTGGCGACCTTGCCGCCGGCCAGACCGGAGGGCGGCTCGCTGCGCGGCTTGTACTTCGGGTTCTTGACGTAGACGGTCTTGTCGCCCGGCTTCCATTCGTCCTTCTTGAAGATGAACGGGCCCGAGCCGGTGGTGTCGGACAGCTGGGTGAAGGGATCGGTTTCAGCGACGCGCTTGGGCATGATGAAGGCCGGCCCCGACGGCTTCGACAGCCCCATCAGCAGCAGGCCGGACGGCTCCGTCAGCACGATGCGAAACGTGCTGGCGTCCACGGCGGCCATGTCCTTGACGACCTTCATCATCAGCTGGCCCAGCGGATCGCGTGTGCCCCAGCGCTTGATCGAAGGAATGACGTCGGCGCTGGTGACCGGCTGGCCGTCGTGCCATTCCAGCCCGTCGCGCAGCTTGAAGGTGTAGGTGACCTTGTCCTCGGCCACGGTCCAGCCCTCGACCATCTGCGGCTGCACCTGCAGTTTGCTGTCGAGCGCCAGCAACGTGTCGTAGATCATGTAGCCGTGATTGCGCACGATGTAGGCGGTGGTCCACACCGGGTCGATGACCTTGAGGTCGGAGTGCTTGACCGCGCGCAGGGTCGTCTGCGCCGAAGCCAAACCGGGCGCCAATGCCATTGCGGCGGCGACCACGACCGCGCGAGTCATCCATCGAATAGAGTGCATGCCGCTATCCTCCCTGATCGTCCGATGCCGCAGCTTTAGTCGCTGCGTTGTTGGAAGGGGATCGAACAAGCGCAATCGTGACCCGGTCGACCGGCGGAGGCAAGGGGTCATGGCTGGGGGCGCGTCACACCGGTGACGCGTCATCTGTCGGCAACGACCAAGACGCGCGACTGGAGTCGCGCGCCCCCAGCCGGTAGAGTTTCATAGCGACTGTTGCGGGAGAGACGCCATGACCATCGCCACCATCCTGACGCCGCGCGTGATCGTGATCGGCGGCGGCGCGGTCGCGCAGGTCGCCGATGTGCTCAGGCAGGTCGGCGGTACCCGGCCGCTGGTCGTGACCGACAAATTCATGGTGTCGTCGGGCAAGCTTGCCGCCGCAACCGACGTGCTGGCCAAGGCGGCCATCGCCTTCGACGTGTTTGCCGACACGGTCGAGGACCCGACCACGGACGTGATCGAGGCCGGCGTCGCGCGGCTCAAGGCCGGCGGCTACGACAGCCTGGTGGCGTTCGGCGGCGGCTCGCCGATCGACACGGCCAAGGCGATGAGCGTGCTGGCCGCCAATGGCGGGCAGATGCGCCAGTACAAGGTGCCCAACCCGATCCCCAAGCAGGGCCTGCCGCTGGTTGCCATCCCGACCACCGCCGGCACCGGCTCGGAGGTGACGCGCTTCACGGTGATCACCGACACTGCCACCGACGAGAAGATGCTGATCGCCGGCGTGCCCTGCCTGCCGGCCGCCGCCATCTGCGACTACGAGCTGACCTTGACCAAGCCTTATCGGCTGACCGCCGACACCGGCATCGACTCGCTGACCCACGCGATCGAGGCCTATGTCAGCAAGCGCGCCAGCCCGCACGCCGACAGCCTGGCGCGCTCGGCGATGGCGCTGATCTGGCGCCACATCCGCGCGGTCTGCGCCGAGCCGCAGAACCGCGCGGCGCGCGAGTCCATGATGCTGGCCGCGACCCAGGCTGGCATGGCGTTCTCCAACTCGTCGGTGGCGCTGGTGCACGGCATGAGCCGGCCGATCGGCGCCTTCTTCCATGTGCCGCACGGGCTCAGCAACGCCATGCTGCTGCCGGCGGTCACTGCCTTCTCGGCCAACGCAGCACTTGATCGCTATGCCGATTGCGCCCGCGTCATGGGCATCGCCGGCGACGACGTGTCGGATCAGACCGCTGTCGCCATGCTGCTCGACGGGCTGCAGAGACTGAACGCCGATTTGAAGGTGCCGACGCCCAAGGCCTACGGCATCGACGAGGCGAAGTACGTCAGCCTGATGCCGACGATGGCCGAGCAGGCGCTGGCCTCGGGCTCGCCCAACAACAACCCGCGGGTGCCGAGCAAGGACGAGATCGTCGAGCTGTACAAGCGGGTGTGGGCTTAGCCGGCCTCGACCACGCCGATCGCCTGGCTGCGGCCGGGTACGTGCGGGTGCCGGGCTCGAGCGCGCCCAATAATACCCCGCTTTAGCCGCGCGAGGACGCGAGCGCGACGCCGCACAAGCGGGTATCGATGTCGCTGCGACCGTTTGCGGCATGGCCGACATTTGCTCGCGTGGGTAGATTGCATTGGCTCTTGATGAGCCGAGGAGGTGTGTCCCATGGCCCGGCGCTATGGCGTCTGGACAGCCACAACGATCTACACGTTTGGACTTGTTGCGTTGGTTCCGGCTGTGTTCATGGCCGCTAGTTTCTTCGCCGGAGG
>DATFGV010000396.1:0-5362 GCA_035249115.1 Vineibacter sp. | reverse complement strand
TTGCCGTGGCGGCCGGCCATCTTGTCGCCGGGCTGCAGCTTGCGCTTCACCGCGACGAACACCTTGACCATCTTCATCACGCCGGGCGGCAGTTCGTCGCCGCGCTGCAGCTTGTCGACCTTGTCCTCGAAACGGCGGTCGAGGCGCTCAACGCGCAGTTCGACGAGTCGCTGAAGCGCCTGCAGGACCGCTTCGAGAACAAGGTCGACAAGCTGCAGCGCGGCGACGAGCTGCCGCCCGGCGTGATGAAGATGGTCAAGGTCTTCGTCGCCGTGAAGCGCAAGCTGCAGCCCGGCGACAAGATGGCCGGCCGCCACGGCAACAAGGGTGTGATCTCGCGCATCATGCCGGTCGAGGACATGCCGTACCTCGAGGACGGCACGCCGGTCGACATCGTGCTCAACCCGCTGGGCGTGCCCAGCCGGATGAACGTCGGCCAGATCCTGGAGACGCATCTCGGCTGGGCCTCGGCCGGGCTCGGCCGCAAGATCGGCCAGCTGGCCGAGCAGGTGCGCGAGGGTGCCGCCAAGTCCGGCGATCTCCGCCGCTGGCTGCGCGAGATCTACGGCGAGCGGACCTACAAGTCCGACATCTCCGAACTGGACGACGAGCAGTTGTCGCAGCTCTGCGTCAATCTCGGCCACGGCGTGCCGTTCGCATCGCCCGTGTTCGACGGCGCGCGCGAGGACGATATAGTCGGCATGCTGGAGCAGGCCGGGCTCGACAACTCCGGCCAGGTGACGCTGGTTGACGGCCGTACCGGCGAGACCTTCGCCCGCAAGGTGACGGTCGGCTACATCTACATGCTGAAGCTGCATCACCTGGTGGACGACAAGATCCACGCCCGCTCGATCGGACCCTACAGCCTGGTCACCCAGCAGCCGCTGGGCGGCAAGGCGCAGTTCGGCGGCCAGCGCTTCGGCGAGATGGAGGTGTGGGCGCTGGAGGCGTACGGCGCCGCCTACACCCTGCAGGAGATGCTGACCGTCAAGTCGGACGACGTCTCGGGCCGCACCAAGGTCTACGAGGCGATCGTTCGCGGCGACGACACGTTCGAAGCGGGCATCCCCGAGTCGTTCAACGTGCTGGTCAAGGAGCTGCGCTCGCTCGGCCTCAACGTCGAACTCGAGCACAAACCCCTCTAGGGACGGCGCCGCCGTCCCGCCCTTTCGACCCCTTCCGGAACAAGAGCCGCCGCAGGCGGCCTGTCAGGAGAACTGGACATGACCGACCTGATCAATGTCCTCGGCCAACCGCAGGGCCCGCAGACCTTCGATCACATCCGCATCGCCATCGCCAGCCCCGAGCGCATCCGCTCGTGGAGCTACGGCGAGATCAAGAAGCCGGAGACCATCAACTACCGGACTTTCAAGCCGGAGCGCGACGGGCTGTTCTGCGCCCGCATCTTCGGGCCGATCAAGGACTACGAGTGCCTGTGCGGCAAGTACAAGCGCATGAAGTTCCGCGGCATCATCTGCGAGAAGTGCGGCGTCGAGGTGACCCTGACCAAGGTGCGCCGCGAGCGCATGGGCCACATCGAGCTGGCCTCGCCGGTGGCGCACATCTGGTTCCTCAAGTCGCTGCCCAGCCGCATCGGCCTGCTGCTCGACATGACGCTGAAGGACCTCGAGCGCATCCTGTACTTCGAGAACTACGTCGTGACCGAGCCGGGCATGACGACGCTGAAGTACCGCGAGCTGTTGTCCGAGGAGCAGTACCTGCGCGCCCAGGACGAGCACGGCGAGGACACCTTCACGGCCAAGATCGGCGCCGAGGCGATCAAGGACATGCTGGTCGCCATGAACCTCGACGAGGAGCGCGTCCGGCTGCGCGATGACCTCAAAGAGACCGGCTCGGAGGCCAAGCGCAAGAAGCTGGTCAAGCGGCTGAAGATGATCGAGGCGTTCGTCGAGTCGGGCGCCCGGCCGGAGTGGATGATCCTCGACGTCGTGCCGGTGATCCCGCCCGAGCTGCGGCCGCTGGTGCCGCTGGACGGCGGCCGCTTCGCGACCTCGGACCTCAACGACCTCTACCGTCGCGTCATCAACCGCAACAACCGCCTCAAGCGGCTGATCGAGCTGCGCGCGCCGGACATCATCGTGCGCAACGAGAAGCGCATGTTGCAGGAGGCGGTCGACGCGCTGTTCGACAACGGCCGGCGCGGCCGCGTCATCACCGGCGCCAACAAGCGACCGCTGAAGTCGCTGAGCGACATGCTCAAGGGCAAGCAGGGCCGCTTCCGGCAGAACCTGCTCGGCAAGCGCGTCGACTACTCCGGCCGCTCGGTGATCGTGGTCGGCCCCGAGCTGAAGCTGCAACAGTGCGGCCTCCCGAAGAAGATGGCGCTGGAGCTGTTCAAGCCGTTCATCTACTCGCGGCTGCAGGCCTACGGCATGGCCAACACCATCAAGGCCGCCAAGCGCATGGTCGAGAAGGAGCGGCCCGAGGTGTGGGATATCCTCGAGGAGGTGATCCGCGAGCATCCGGTGCTGCTGAACCGCGCGCCGACCCTGCACCGCCTCGGCATCCAGGCCTTCGAGCCGGTGCTGATCGAAGGCAAGGCGATCCAACTGCATCCGCTGGTCTGCACCGCCTTCAACGCCGACTTCGACGGCGACCAGATGGCGGTGCACGTGCCGCTGTCGCTGGAGGCGCAGCTTGAGGCGCGCGTGCTGATGATGTCGACCAACAACATCCTCAGCCCGGCCAACGGCAAGCCGATCATCGTGCCGTCGCAGGACATCGTGCTCGGCATCTACTACATCACCATGGAGCGCGACGGCGAGGCCGGCGAGGGCATGGCGTTCGGCGACATGGGCGAAATCCAGCACGCGCTCGAGTGCGGCGCCGTCACCCTGCACAGCAAGATCAGGGCGCGGCTGCGGCTGGTCGACGACAACGGCCAGACGGTGACGCGCGTGATCGGCACGACGCCTGGCCGCATGCTGCTGTCGGAGATCCTGCCACACCACTCCAACGTGCCGTTCTCGCTGATCAACCGGCTGCTGACCAAGAAGGACGTGCAGAACGTCATCGACACGGTCTACCGGCACTGCGGCCAGAAGGAGACGGTGATCTTCGCCGACCGCCTGATGTCGCTGGGCTTTGGCCAGGCCTGCAGGGCCGGTATCTCCTTCGGCAAGGACGACCTGGTGATCCCGCACCGCAAGGAGCGGCTGGTCGGCGACACCCAGAAAGAAGTCAAGGAGTACGAGCAGCAGTACCAGGACGGCCTGATCACCGCCGGCGAGAAGTACAACAAGGTGGTCGACGCCTGGTCGCGCTGCTCCGACAAGGTCGCCGAGGAGATGATGAAGGGCATCTCGACGCCGAAGAAGGGCGAGCCGATCAACTCGGTGTACATGATGGCCCATTCCGGCGCACGCGGCTCATCGACCCAGATGAAGCAGCTGGCCGGCATGCGCGGCCTGATGACCAAGCCGTCGGGCGAGATCATCGAGACGCCGATCATCGCCAACTTCAAGGAAGGCCTGTCGGTGCTCGAGTACTTCAACTCGACGCACGGCGCGCGCAAGGGGCTCGCCGACACGGCGCTGAAGACCGCCAACTCCGGCTACCTGACCCGCCGTCTGGTCGACGTGGCGCAGGACTGCATCGTCACCGAGCCGGATTGCGGCACCAAGCATGGCCTCGCCATGCGCGCCGTGATGAACGGCAGCGACGTGATCGAGCCGCTCGGCGAGCGCATCCTCGGCCGCTCGGCGATCGACGACATCGTCGACCCGCTCAACGGCACCCTGATCGTCAAGGGCGGCGAACTGATCGGCGAGGACCACGTCGAGTCGATCGACAAAGCCGGTATCGAGGAGGTCAAGATCCGCTCGGTGCTGACCTGCGAGACCAAGTGGGGCGTCTGCGCCACCTGCTACGGCCGCGACCTGGCGCGCGGCACGCCGGTCAACATCGGCGAGGCGGTCGGCGTCATCGCCGCGCAGTCGATCGGCGAGCCGGGCACCCAGCTCACCATGCGCACCTTCCACATCGGCGGCGCCGCCCAGCGTGCCGCCGAGCAGTCGAGCGTCGAGGCGTCGCACGACGGACGCGTCCAGGTTAAGAACCGCAACGTCGTGATCAACGGCGAGGGCGTGCCGATCGTCATGGGCCGCAACACCGAGCTGGTGGTGATCGACGCCAACGAGCGCGAGCGCGCCCGCTTCCGCGTGCCCTACGGCTCGCGCCTGCTGGTCGACAACGACGTGCAGGTGGTCAAGGGGCAGAAGCTGGCGGAGTGGGATCCCTACACCCTGCCGGTGATCACCGAGAAGAGCGGCGTGGCGACGTACGGCGACCTGGTCGAGGGCGTCTCGATGCGCGAGGTGATCGACGACGCCACCGGCATCTCCAATCGCGTCGTGATCGACTGGAAGGGCCAGTCGCGCGGCGGCGATCTGCGGCCGCGCATCTCGATCGTGGACGCGGACGGCAAGCCCGTGCTGCTGGCCAACGGCCAGGAGGCCCGCTACCACCTGCTGATCGACTCGGTGCTGTCGGTCGAGAACGGCCAGGCGGTCAAGGCCGGCGACGTGCTCGCGCGCATTCCGCGCGAGGGCAGCAAGACCCGCGACATCACCGGCGGTCTGCCGCGCGTGGCGGAGCTGTTCGAGGCGCGCAAGCCCAAGGACTTCGCCATCATCAGCGAGCGTCCCGGCCGCGTCGAGTTCGGCAAGGACTACAAGAACAAGCGCCGCCTGATCGTGGTGCCGAGCGACGGCGGCGAGCCGCTGGAGTACCTGATTCCCAAGGGCAAGCGGATCAGCGTGCAGGAAGGCGACTTCGTCGAGCGCGGCGACCTTCTGATGGACGGCAATCCGGTGCCGCACGACATCCTGCGCGTGCTCGGCATCGAGGAACTGGCGAAGTACCTGGTCAACGAGATCCAGGACGTCTACCGGCTGCAGGGCGTCAAGATCAACGACAAGCACATCGAGACGATCGCGCGTCAGATGTTACAGAAGATCGAGATCGTCGATCCCGGCGAGTCGACCTTCCTGGTCGGCGAGCAGGTCGAGAAACTCGAGTTCGAAGAGGCCAATGCCAAGCTCGAGGCCGACAACCTCAAACCGGCCAAGGGTGAGCCTGTGCTGCTCGGTATCACCAAGGCCAGCCTGCAGACCAAGTCGTTCATCTCGGCCGCCTCCTTCCAGGAGACCACCCGCGTGCTCACTGAGGCGGCGGTGTCGGGTCGCATCGACACCCTGCTGGGCCTCAAGGAGAACGTGATCGTCGGCCGGCTGATCCCGGCCGGCACCGGCGGTGTCATGATCCGCTTCAAGGAGATCGCCGCCAAGCGCGACCGCGAAATGCTCGAGGGGCAGCCAGAGCCGATCGTCGACCAGCCCGA
>DATFGV010000395.1:0-8570 GCA_035249115.1 Vineibacter sp. | reverse complement strand
CCCGCCTTCGGCGTCGTGGAAATGCTTGTCCAGGACGTCGACCAACGCGCCCGCCGCTTCGAGATGGCGCGGATCGCCGCCGGTCTCGAACAGAGCCAGCGCGGCGCGCGCCATGCTGGCGTGATCGTCGAGCGTGCCGCGATGCCGCGCCGCGCCTTTACGCCACGAATGCCAGAGCCGGCCATCGCTGCCGCGCATCATCGTCCATACGGCGTCGAAGGCGCGCAGCGCGGCGGCCCGCCAGTCGGGCCGATCGAACACCGCGGCCGCATTGGCCAGCGCCGCGATCATCAGCCCGTTCCAGTCGGCCAGCACCTTGTCGTCCCAGCCCGGCCAGACGCGCTTGTCGCGTACCGTTTTCAACTTCGCGCGCAGCGCCCCCAGCCTGGCCTCCTCGGCGTCCGACAACAGCGCCGGGCTGCGGTTGCGGTGCAGGATGTTGTTGCCGTGCTCCCAGTTGCCCTCGTCACGCACGTCGTAGACGCGGCGGAAGAGGGCCGAGTCGTCGGAACCGAGCACAGCGTCGACCTCGGCGGCGCGCCAGACGTAGAACTTGCCTTCCACGCCCTCGCTATCGGCGTCATAGGTGGCGGCGAAGGCACCATTGGCGGCAATCATCTCGCGCAGCGCCCAGTCGCAGGTCTCGACGATCCGCGCGCGGGAGAGCGGACTCTTCGTTTCCTGCCAGGCGAGGGTCAGCAGGTCGACAAGCTGCGCGTTGTCGTAAAGCATCTTCTCGAAATGCGGGATCAGCCACTCGGTGTCGGTGGCATAGCGTGCGAAGCCACCGCCGAGATGGTCGTAGATGCCGCCCTGGCACATGCGGTCGAGCGTCACCGTGACCGCGTCATACAGCCGCGTCTCGCGCCGACCGCCGGCCAGCCAGCTGCGCCACAGGCGTTCGAACACCGAGGTGTTGGGGAACTTTGGTGCCTGGCCGAAGCCGCCCCAGACGGGGTCGACCTCGCGGGCGATGCGGGTCGTGATCTGCGACAGCAGTGCTGGCGGAAAGGCATTTTCGCCGGGCGGCAGCACAGCGGCACGGCTTTGCGCGCGCTCGCGCAGCGCCTGCAGCAACGCCTGGCGGTTCTCCTCGATCGCGTCCTGTTTGTCGCGCCACGCCTCGGCGACGCTGTGCAGGATGTCGGTGAAAGCCGGCCGGCCATATTGCGCCGGTTGCGGGAAATACGTTCCGCCCCAGAACGGCTCGCCGTCGGGCGTGCAGAACATGGTCAACGGCCAGCCGCCGTGCTGGTCCAGCAGTGCCAGCGCCTGCTGGTAGATGGCATCGATGTCCGGCCGCTCCTCGCGGTCGACCTTGATGTTGATGAACGAGGTATTCATCACCGCCGCCACGTCGGCGTTCTCGAAGCTCTCGTGCGCCATGACATGGCACCAGTGGCAGGCGGCGTAGCCCACCGACAGCAGGATCGGCTGGTTACGGCGCTTGGCCTCCGCCAACGCCGCCTCGCCCCACGACCACCAGTGCACGGGATTGTCGGCGTGCTGCAGCAGGTAGGGGCTGGTCTCGTCGGCCAGCCGGTTGCGACCTTCGCTATCCGTCATTTCAGCCACCTTCGGCGACCGGCATCGCGGCGCTTGCCACTGCGAGCGTCAGGCCGGTGGCCCGCTCGAACAGCGCCGGCTCGCCAGCCGCACCCTCGCTGTTGATCAGCAACACGCGCGACGCCGCGTCGAGGCCGAGCGCTTCCCGGGCGGCGGGCTCGGCCGTCACCTGCAGCAGCGCCGCCATGCCGGCACAACCCGACGGGCCGGCGACGATCACCGGGTCGCCCGCTTCCGGCCGCGCCAGGCGCCGCATCGCCGGCGCGACCGCGTCCTCGGCAATGGTCATGAACCAGTCGGCGGCGATACCGATCACCGGCCAGGTCATGGGTGAAATTTCGCGGCAGGCGAGGCCGCCCATCAAGGTCGACGCATCGCCGCTGGCGAGCGCCGGTCGGCCTGACTGGTTGCTCTGAAACCAGCAGTCGGCGCTTTCCGGCTCGACCACGACGAACATCGGCCGCGCCGGCCCCAAGGCCTGCCAGAAATAGCCGATCACCGCGGCCGCCAGACCGCCGACGCCGGCCTGCACGAAGACATGCGTCGGCACGCCGGACGACGCTGTCGTCTGCCGCAGCGCCTCGAACGCCAACACGCTGTAACCCCGCATGACGTCGGCGGGGATCGTGTCGTAGCCATCCCACGACGTGTCCGACACCACGACCCAGCCTTTCGCCTGCGCCGCCTCGCGGCACTGCGCCACCGCCGCCTCGTAGTCGCCATCGACTCGAATCACGTCGGCGCCGCGCGCTCGGATGGCCGCTTCCTTCTCGACGCTGGCGAAGCCCGGCAGGAAGATGACGCAGCGATGGCCAAACAGCTTGGCGCCGGCCGCCACCGAGCGACCGTGATTGCCCGAGCTGGCGGTGGTGAAGACCACCTCGCCGGTGGCGTCGCGGCCGTCGCCCGCCATGATCGCGGCGATGTCCGGCGCCGAGCCCCGCGCCGCGGTGATCCGGGGCGCGAGGTAGCGATACACCGCGTAGACACCGCCCAGCGCCTTGAAGGCCCCGAAGCCGAAGCGTTGCGCCTCGTCCTTGACGTCGATCGCCGCTAGCCCAAGGCGCGCCGCCAGACACGGCAGGGCATAGAGCGGCGTCACGCGGTGGACGGGACACAGGGTGAGTTCGGCCGCCATCTTTTCGACACCAATCGTGTCGAGGACTCGCTGCTGCGCCGCACCGAATGGCATTGCGCGGCTGCAGCGCGGATTGGCAGCGAGCCAGGGAAGAGGCATGCGGCTGGGCCCGGACAAAGACATGCGCCGAGATAGCATGGCGCGGCGCTCCTGCCAGCCCGGCGGGTGGTGCCAAGGCTGGTATCTACGACCCTCGTCGCCTAGAGTGGCGCCGAACGGAGGCGCACCATGAAAGTCAACGTCGAGATCACTTGCACGCCCGAGGAGGCGCGGGCGTTCTTCGGCTTGCCCGACCTCAAGCCGATGCAGGACCGCATCATGTCCGAGATCGAGCAGCGCATGAAGAACAGTCTCAACGCCATGGACCCGACCGAAGTCTTCAAGTCGTGGCTGCCGGCCTCGATGCAGGGCGTCGAGCAGGTGCAGCAGATCCAGCAGATGTTCTGGCAGAATCTCGCGGCGCTGGCCGGCGGACAGAAGAAGTAGGCACCGGACGACCAACGCGATGACCACCGATCCCGCCCTGTATTACCGCAAGCACATATTCTGCTGCACCAACCGCCGCGCACCGGGCCACCCGCGCGGCTGCTGCCTGGAAAAAAATTCGGAGGAACTGCGCAACTACATGAAGGCGCGCGCCAAGGACCTGGGCCTGGCGGACGTACGGGTCAACGCGGCTGGCTGCCTGGACCGCTGCGAGCTGGGCCCGACCATGGTGATCTATCCCGAGGGCGTCTGGTACGCCTATCGTGACCAGGCCGACATCGACGAGATTCTCGAGACGCACGTCAAACAAGGCGGGCGGGTCGAGCGGCTGATGCTGCAGCCAACCGACAAACTGCCGTCGGACCGGGTGCGCTGACGGGGGCGGCCGCCGGGTCAGGGAGGATGCGATGAACCGGATGATGGGCGTGGCGCTGGCGCTGCTGGCCCTGGCGGGTGCCGCGTTGGCTCTCTGGGCGCCGGCCGGCGCCATCAAGGATCGGGTGCCGAGCGCCGAATTGACAACCCTTACGGCAGCGCGCGACGCCGCCGAGAAGGCGCTGGCGGCGGCGCGTGTCGATACGGAAAAAGCGGCGGCGGCGTTGACTGAGGCCCGCGCCGAGGGCGAGCGGAAGCTGGCCGCGGCCAAAACCGAGTCCGAACGGGCGCTGGGCGTCTTGCGCCGCGAGAGCGAGGGCCTGGTGGCGGCAATCAAAGCCGACGCCGACAAGGCGGTGGCGGCCGCCAAGGCCGACACGGACAGGGCGGTGGCCGCCGCCAAGGCCGAGGCGAGCGGCGAGCAGCTAGCGACACTGCGTGCCGCGAGCGAGAAGCAGGTCGCCGGATTGCGCGAGGAGCTCAACCAGTGCCAGCAGGCCGCTGCGGCCAAGAAGCCCGGCGGCGACTTGGCGCGCTGTGCGGCCGGCACCACCGCGCCGCCGACCGGCCCGGTCGCCGCCGCCGACATCGCGCGCGAGCTGGGCGACAGCGGCAGCATCGCGCTGTACGGCATTCAGTTCGATACCGGCAAGGCGAAGCTGACGGACGAGTCGCGGGCTTCGCTGGACGAGGTCGCCAAGGCGATGAAGGACGACCTGAAGCTCAAGCTGATGGTGGTCGGTCATACCGACAGCAAGGGCGATTTCAACACCAACCGTCAGATATCCGAGCAGCGGGCGCAGGCGGTGGTCACCGACCTGGTGAGCCGCGGTGGCGTCGAGCCGGCCCGCCTGTCGTCGGCCGGCGTCGCCGACCTGGCGCCGGTGTCGACCAATGACACCGATGCCGGCCGCGCCCGCAACCGGCGCGTGGAGTTCGTGAAGCGCTAGGGCGGGATTCGCTCGAACCGAATCGGACTCTCAAAGCCTTCTTACCGCGCAGGCGAGGAGTAGATTTTGTTCGCCCGGTCCCAAGTGCGCGGAACGCGCTCGAGGTTTCCCACACGGCGCGGCGCCGCGGGCCGGCCCGCGTTGACTGCCGACGGGCGATCGGCCATGTCGAGCCCTCCATCGATGGCCACACAGGTGCATGCATGATCACGCGCGACATGACGCAATGGGAAACCTCGATCTGCAAGGTTGTGAGCCACGACGGCGAAGAAGAGATCGTGGTGCGCGGCCATCGGTTGAGCGACCTCGTTGGGCGCATCTCCTTCGCCGAAGCGATGTTCCTGATGCTGCAGGGCCGGCTGCCGACCGCGCCACAGGCGCGGGTATTGGACGCGTTGCTGGTCGCCTCGATCGAGCATGGCATCGCGCCGCCGTCGATGATCGCGCGCTGTTTCGCTTCCTACGGTACTTCAATCCAGGCCGCGGTCGGCGGCGGCATCCTCGCCTTCGGCGATCGCATGGGCGGTCTCGGCGAGCAGCTGGCGCGGCTGATGGCCGAGGCGTTGGCGCCGCTGGGTGATCCTGCCGGCATCAGCGAAGCGCAACTGCGTGCATTGGCCCAGTCGATCGTCGATCGGGCGCGTCGTGAAGGCGGGCGGGTGCCGGGCTTTGGCATCCCGTTGCACGGTGCCGATCCGCGGGCCAAACGCATGCTCGAGGTGGCGCGCGAGGCAGGGACCTTTGGCGCCTACAGCCGGCTGGCCGAACTGATCGAGGCTACGCTGGCCGCGGCGCGGGGCGGCAAGATTGTGCCGATGAACGTGGATGGGGTCGGCGCGGCGATCACGCTCGACCTGGGCTTCGACTGGCGCGCCACGCGTCTGTTCCTGCTGACACCGCGCAGCGTCAGCATGGGCGCGCATTTCCTGGAGGAACAGGCGCAGGACAGCGTCTGGCGCCACCTGCGCGCCGAGCAGATCACTTACACCGGGTCGGAGCCGTCCTAGAGCGTGTGCCAGTCGACTGGAACCTGGGAGCGCGGGCGTCTCGCCCGCTCATGAGCGGGCCGGAGGCCCGCGCTCCCAGGATGATCGACTCCGTGAGGTCGGCACCTGCTCTGGCGCAGGCTCATTCGAAAATCTCAGATAACCGCGCCAGGATACGGTCGGGCCGGACCGGGCTGTCGGCCGGCAGGCCGAGGCCGTGCGGGTCGTACCAGATGCCGCGCATACCCAGGCGCTGCGGTGCGACAACCTCCCACTCGACGTTGTCGCCGATCATCCAGGCCTCGCCGGCGACCACGCCCAGCCGCGCCAGCGCATGGGTGTAGACTTCCGGCTCGGGCTTGCCCTTGCCGAACTCGCCCTCGATCTGGATGTGGTCGAAGCGGCGCTCCAGGTCGAACCGCGCCACCTTGGCCCGCTGGGTCTCCGACGGGCCGTTGGTGATCAGAGCGAGGCGGACGCCTGCGGCGCGCAACCGGTCGATGGTCGACAGCGCATCTGGGAACAGCTTGTACTCCTCGCGCCGCATGTCGGTGAACGCGTCGCCGATGGTGTCCGCCAGCGTGACATCCGAACGCTCAAGACGGGCAAAGGCGCGACGGACCACTTGTCGCCGCGCTGCAGCAATGTCGAGCCGCCAGCGGGCAGCATTGACCGGATCGCCCCAGAACGACCGGGCCTCGTCCAGGATCGTCCGCCTGGTTTGAGCCAGCGACGCCGGGTCGCCCAAACCGTCCAGCCGATCGGCGAACCGCGCCAGCAGGCGCCCCCAAGCTTCGTCCGGTTGGGCGTAAGCCTGGATGATGGTGTCGTCGAGGTCGAACAGGATCGCCGAAGGGAGCGTGTTAGCGGTCATGTAACAGGGACCGGTAACAGGAGGCAGCCATCAGATACCAGGCTGGAAAACCCAAGCGCCCGATTTTTAAGGGATTTTCGCACTGGCTAGTAGCCCATTACTAATACCTGTCACCTGCCTAACGGCTCGCCTTTTCGGCGATGCCGGAAATCCCTTCGCGACGCGCCAGTTCGGCCCAGACGTCTTCGGGTGTTACGCCAAGTGTCGCCCACACCGCCAGCAGGTGGTAGAGCAGGTCGGCGCTTTCCCGGATCAGCTTGTCGGTGTCACCCTTGATGGCCTCGATCACCACCTCGGTGGCCTCCTCCCCCAGCTTCTGGGCAAGCTTCTCCTTACCCCGGGCCATCAGACGGGCGGTATAGGACGTCTCCGGGTCGGCGCCCTTGCGACTCTCTATGGTGGCGTATAGCCGGTCGAGCATGTGCGCCGCAGCATTCGTCGCCAAATCCTGCAACGCCTTTTTCGAGAGTTTCCTGGCCTTGGCGGCTTTCTTGTTCGGCTTGCGTTTGGCCATGGGTCGGCATGGAAGCGTCAGGGGGAGACGCGCCGGCCTTGTTTGGCCGGTTCTGGCAGGATTGCCTTCCTGGCGAGCATTCTACGCGAGTTTGCCGATTTGTCGAACCGGAATGCCCCGCGACGCCAGGTGGGCCTTGGCCTGGGCGATGGTGAAAACGCCGAAATGGAAGATCGAGGCCGCCAGCACGGCACTGGCATGCCCCTGCACGACGCCATCGACCATGTGGTCCAGGGTGCCGACGCCGCCCGAGGCGATCACCGGCACCGGGACGGCGTCGCTGACCGCCCGGGTCAGCTCCAGGTCGAAGCCGGCCTTGGTGCCGTCACGGTCCATCGAGGTCAGCAGGATCTCGCCGGCGCCGCTCCCGACCATGCGCCGCGCCCACTGCACCGCGTCCAGCCCGGTCGGCCGGCGGCCGCCATGGGTGAAGACCTCCCAGGTGCCGGGTGCGGTCCGCTTGGCGTCGATCGCTACCACGATGCACTGGTCGCCGTATTTCTCGGCCGCCTCATAGACGAACGCTGGCCGCGCCACGGCGGCGGAGTTGATCGACACCTTGTCGGCGCCGGCCAGCAACAGCTTGCGGATATCCTCGGTGGCGCGCACGCCGCCGCCGACGGTCAGCGGCATGAAGCATTGCTCAGCGGTGCGGGCGACGACGTCGTAGAGCGTGTCGCGGTCCTCGTGGCTGGCGCTGATGTCGAGGAAGGTCAACTCGTCGGCGCCGGCGGCGTCGTAGACCCGGGCCTGCTCGACCGGATCGCCGGCATCGACCAGGTCGACAAAGTTGACGCCCTTGACGACCCGGCCGCCGTGCACGTCGAGGCAAGGGATAATGCGGACCTTCAGCATGTCCGCGGTGCTATCCGCCGGACGGCCGGCGGACAAGCGCTAAGTCGTCAAACAAGACCTTCTCCCCGCGGCGACGGCGGGGAGAAGGCCAGTCGGGTCACTTCCCCGGGATGACGGCGATGTCCCAGGCCTTGGCGACGCCGTCGATGGCACCGACCTTGGTCGTCTTGCCGGAGGCGAGATCGACGCTGTAGAGCATGCCGTCGGCCAGCAGCCAGCCGGCATCGCCGCCCTTGCCGTCGGGGCCGATATCGAATGCCACCGTGCCAACCGTCATGCCGAGGCTTCCGACGGTGCCCAGCACGCCGTCATTCGGCGGCGCCTGCTTGGCCAGCACGCCTGTCGCAGCGTCGACGTCGTACAACGTGGTCTGGGTCGCGCCCTTGATCGAGTTGGTGTAGGCGCCGGCCACCACCTTGGGCGTCTTGCCCTTGCCCGCGTCGGCGTCAGCGAATTTAAGCCCGCCGTCGGTGACCACCTTACCGTCATCGACGTTGGCCCGGAGATTGCTGCCGTCGCTGCCGATCACCCGCAGCCGGTCGGCGACCGGGTTAAAGTCCACGGTCACGATGGCGCCGGACGCCGGCATCTTCTCCAGCTTGGACTTCACGGCGGCTTTGCCGCTGGTCCAGTCGATGGTCACGACCGTGCCGTCGGCCGTCAGGCCGTAGAGCGCGCCGTCGGCCGGCCGCACGTCGATGCCGACCAGCTTCCCGCCAGCACCGGTCACCGTGACGGTGCGGGTCACTTTCCAGCTGTCGGTGTCGATGATGGCTAAGGTGGCGTCGCCGGTCAGGGCGGCGACGGTGCCGGCCTGCGCCGCCGC
>DATFGV010000394.1:0-6541 GCA_035249115.1 Vineibacter sp. | reverse complement strand
TCTGGAAGGAGGTCGAGCACCCGACCGAGGGCAAGCTGCGCATGCCCGACATCCCGCCGAGCTTCAGCCGCACGCCGGGCACCATCCGCCGCCTGCAGCCGAACCTTGGCGAGCACAGCGTCGAGGTCCTGCGCGAGTTCGGTTTCGCCCAGGCGGACATCGACGGCATGCTCAAGAGCGGCGCCACCAGGGACGGCCGCAAGGGCTAGGGAATGACTCTTCCCTTCCCCACGTCAGGGGGGGAAGGTGGCCCGAAGGGCCGGATGGGGAGCGCTCGTGGTGCCTCTTGCTGAGGCACCGCGTTGGCTCCCCTCCGCCCCTGCGGGGCACCTCCCCAACTTCGTTGGGGAGGCAAGATTGCGGTAGTCTTCGGCGACCGTACCGGAGGCCGCCATGACCCTGTCGCCCGTCGAGGCCGCGCCCAAGGCCGAGTTGCACATCCATCTGGAAGGCTCGCTGGAGCCCGACATGCTGCTGGCGCTGGCGGCGCGCAACAAGGTGGCGATCAGGTACAAGAACGCCGACGACCTGCGCGCCGCCTACAACTTCGCCAACCTCCAGGAATTCCTCGAGCTCTACTGGCAGGGCCAGAGCGTATTGCTCACCGAACGCGACTTCTACGACCTGACGCACGCCTATCTCACCCGCGCCCATCGCGACAACGTCGTGCACGCCGAGGCGTACATCCTGCCACAGGGCCACACGCCGCGCGGCGTGCCGATCGGCGCCGTGCTCGACGGCGCGCTTGCCGCGTTCGAGGACGCGCGCCACGCGCTCGGCATCACCGGCGGCCTGATCCTCGGGCTCAACCGCCACGAATCGGAAGACGCGGCGCTCGACGTCGTGCGCCAGGCCATGCCGTGGCGCGACAAGATCCTGGCGCTGGGGCTGGAAGGACCGGAAAAGGGCAATCCGCCCGCCAAGTTCACGCGCGTCTACGACCAGGCGCGGGCGCTTGGCTGGCGGCTGACGGCGCATGCCGGCGAAGAGGGCCCGGCCGCGTACATCGCCGAGGCGCTGGACACGCTGCGGGTCGAGCGCATCGACCATGGCGTGCGCTGCGAACAGGACCCGGCGCTGGTCAGGCGCCTGGCCGAGGCGCGCGTGCCGCTGACGGTCTGCCCGCTGTCCAACGTCATGCTCAAGGTCTTTCCCGCCCTGTCGCAGCATAATCTCGCCCGCCTGCTGCGTGCCGGTTTGTGCGTGACGGTGAACTCCGACGACCCGCCGTATTTCGGCGGCTACGTCAACGCCAACTACACCGGTGCGTCCGGGGCGCTGGGCCTGAGTGCCGCCGAGCAGCGCCAGATCGTGCGCAACGGCTTTGAGGCGGCCTTCATCGACGACGCGTTGCGCGCCCGCTACCTGCGCGACCTCGACCTGGCGTGGCCGGTGGGCGCGGCGTGAGAGGTGAACGTAGGCGGCACGTGACGATGCTCACGTAATGGCGAAGATCCAGCGTCCGATCGCCTTGACCTTTGGTAACTTATATGTTACCCACCCGCATGGTCGAGCTGCGCTACTACGAGGACGATCGAGGTGAACGACCATTCGAAGCATGGTTTGACGACATAGACGATCCAGCTCGTGTGAAGGTGGCAGTCGGCCTGAAACGGATGGCGCTGGGCAATCTGTCCAACGTGAAGAGTGTCGGCGCCGGCGTGCTCGAATTCAGGATCGACTTCGGGCCGGGGTATCGCATTTACTTCGGCCGCGATGGCACTTCGGCGATCATTCTGCTGGCCGGCGGCACAAAGAAACGGCAACAGCGCGACATCGCCAGGGCGCATGCATTGTGGGCCGACTACAAGCGGCGAAGGCGTGGCGAATTGTGATTGAGGTGGACTGGAGATGAAGAGGCCCCTGACCCGCAGCGTGGATGAACTGGTCCAGCGGCACGTTGCCAAGAACCAGGCCTTTCGCGACGCTCTGCTGCGCGAGGCGATCGAAGTCATGCTTGCCGGCGACATCGACACTGGCAAGGCGGTGCTGCGCGACTACATCAAGGGGACGGTGGGATTCGAGAAGCTCGCCAAGGCGACGGGGACGCCGCCCAAAAGCCTGATCCGCATGTTCGGCCCGCGCGGCAATCCGCAAGCCAGGAACTTGTTCGCCGTGCTTGCTCATCTACAGAAGCAGGCAGGCGTGCAGCTCCGCGTCACCAAACGAGCGGCGTGAGCCACGGCGGTGGCGTCGACACTTGAAAGTCTCACAGCGGCGCCGTAGTCCGGCCTCGGGAATATCCCTTCAACGGTCGTGCAACGTTGCGGCTCGTCCGGCGTTTACCGGTCCGGGACCATCAGGTTCCTGCGATGTCAGGAGGCGACCATGGTGAAGGGGCTTTGTGCGGCCCTGTTGGCCGGCGCCGTGGCCGGTGCGTGTGGCTACAGTGAAACCGAAACGGTTGTGGTGCCGGTCCAGGGCAACGACGCCTGCACGCGCGCCGGCTTTGCGCGCGGGACAGTGGACTATGACCGCTGCATGTCACCGCCGCCGGCCGCGCGCTGGCGAGCGCCGGCCTGGCGTGATGATGGCCGGCGCTATGTCGAGCCGGATCGGGTGATCCTCACCAACACCGAGTCGGCGCCCATGACGAACGCACAGGCGAGTTGCTACGCCCAGGGCCTGCGGCCCGGCACCGGCAGCTACGAGCGCTGCGTCGTCTACGGACCCAACGCCGGGCGGTACTACTGACGGGCCGCAGCGTAGAGTCGCGCCCGGCGCCGGCAACCTTGTTGGCGGCGCCGCGTTTCCTGACCCTCGGGACATTTCAGCTCCCGCAGCTTCAGGAGGCGACTATGGTCAAAGGGGTCTGTGCGGCCCTGCTTGCGTGCGCCCTCACCGCCGCTTGCACCGTTCGCGAAACCAAGACGGTCGTGGTACCGGCCGGCGGCGCCGAGAATGCTTGCGTCGGCTACGGCTTCACACCCGGCACGACGGCGTACGACAACTGCGTGTCCCGTGAGGCCGATGCGCGTCGCCGCGGCCGCATGCAGCGCGACTATGCCGAGACGGCGTTGGTGTCGGACTCGCAGGCGGCTTGCGCCAGTTATGGCCTGTCGCCGGGCAGCGCCAGCTACCAGAACTGTGTGCGCTACGAGGTCGACGCACGCCGGTTCCGCTAGCGATATCCGAACGCATGGTCGGCGCGACCTCCGTTGCGCCGACCATGCGCGCGATCTCGACCGGCACGACCCACGGACCAGGCCAGGTCAATCGCAACGGCCTTGTGCCCTGGTTCTTGGATGTCAGGTCGCCGCTATCAACGGATGGTGGCAGGCGGCGAACTGGCCCGGGCTGATCGCCCGGAGTGGCGGTACCTGTTCGGCGCACAGCCGGTCGGCGCGCGCGCATCGCGTGCGAAACCGACAGCCCGATGGCGGGGCGATCGGTGACGGTGGCTCGCCGATTGGCACGTTGATGGCTGGCTTGACCGACGGATCGGGAACCGGGATCGCCTCCAGCAGCAGCGCCGTATAGGGATGCGTCGGCTGCGCGAAGATCTGCTCGGTCCGCCCGACCTCGCACAGACGCCCGAGGTACATCACGGCGATCCGGTCGCTTACCGCCTTCACGACCGCCAGGTCGTGCGCGATGAACAGCAGCGTAAGGCCATAGCGGCGCTTCATGTCCTCGAGCAGGTTGAGGATCTGCGCCCGGATCGACACGTCCAGCGCCGACACCGGCTCGTCGCAGATCACCAGCTCCGGCTCCAGGATCAGCGCGCGCGCAATACAGATGCGCTGGCATTGGCCGCCGGAAAATTCGTGCGGCAGGCGGCCCATCGCCAGGTCAGGATCGAGTCCGACCGCCGTCATCACGGCGCGCACGCGCCGTTCGCGCTCGGCGCGGTCGGTGACGCCGGATATGACCAGCGGCTCGGCGATGATGTCGCCGATACGCCGCCGCGGATTGAGCGAGGCGATCGGGTCCTGGAAGATCAGCTGCAGACGACGGCGCATCAGGCGCAGCGCTTCACCGTGCAGCTGGGTGAGGTCGACGCCATCGAACATCACCTTGCCCGACGTCGGGCGGCGCAGCTGCAGCACGGCGCGCCCCAGGGTCGACTTGCCGCACCCCGATTCGCCCACCAGGCCCAGCGTCTCGCCGCGGTCGACATGCAGGCTGACATCGGTGACGGCGTGCACGGTCTTGTTGCCGACCGGATACTCGACCACAAGGCTCTCGACCTGCAGCAGCTTGGCCGCTTCCGTCACGGCGATACGCTCTGGGTCGGTTGCAGTGGATGCCAGCAGGCGTACAGCGCATCGGCGTTGTCAGCCGCGGCGAGTGGCGGCTTGGCC
Source organism: Vineibacter sp. (assembly GCA_035249115.1). Classification (GTDB taxonomy): domain Bacteria; phylum Pseudomonadota; class Alphaproteobacteria; order Reyranellales; family Reyranellaceae; genus Vineibacter. Next base: position 2,237 of record DATFGV010000394.1, on the reverse strand, counting down.
CCCTGGCAGCGATCGTCGGCGTAGCGGCAGCGCGGCGCGAACGAGCAGCCCGGCAGCGGCCGCGTCGGGTCGGGTGGCCGCCCGGCGATCGCCGGCAGGGCGGTGTGCGGCGGCGAGTCCAGCTTGGGGATCGCAGCCAGCAGCGCCTCGGTGTAGGGCATGCGCATGTTGCGGAACAGCGCCGCCGTCGGCGCGCGCTCGACGACGCGCCCGGCGTACATCACCGCGACCTCGTCGGTGCGGCCGGCGACGACGCCCAGGTCATGCGTGATCAGGATCATCGCCATGTGCCGGCGCTGCTGCTCGCGCGCCAGCAGGTCGAGGATCTGCGCCTGCACCGTGACGTCCAGCGCCGTCGTCGGCTCGTCGGCGATCAGCAGCTTGGGCTCGCACGACAGTGCAATCGCGATCGCCACCCGCTGCCGCATGCCGCCGGAGAGCTGGTGCGGGTACTGCCGCAGCCGCTGTTCGGGTGCCGGGATGCCCACCGCCGCCAGCAACTCGGCGCCGCGTTTCGATGCGGCGGTCGCCTCCATGCCCATGTGCGCCTGCAGCGTTTCGACCAGCTGCGTGCCGATGGTCAAAACCGGATTCAGCGATGTCATCGGATCCTGGAACACGACGGCCAGCGACGGGCCGCGCAACCGACGCAGCGCCTCGGGCGCCAGCCGCACCAGGTCCTGGCCGTCGAACACCACCTTGCCGCTGAGCGTGGCGCGCTTGGGCAGCAGCTGCAGGATGGCGCGCGACAGCATGGTCTTGCCGCTGCCGGATTCGCCCACGATGCCCAAGGTGCGGCCCGGCGCCAGGTTGAAGTCGACCTGGTCGACCGCCAGCAAGCGCCCACGCGGCGTCGGCAGCTCGACCGATACGCCCTCGACGGACAGGAGCGCCTGAGACGTCATGCGGGTCCTCTCCTCCCCAGGCGCAGCCTGGGGAGGTGCCCCGAAGGGGCGGAGGGGAGCGCTCGTGGTTTCTCTATAGAGCCACTACGTCGGCTCCCCATCCGGCCGTCGGCCACCTTCCCCACTTCGTGGGGAAGGGATGCCCCATCCATACGTCTCACAACGCCCCCGGGCGCGGGTCAGTCAGCGCACGCAGCGTGTCGCCGACGACGTTGAAGGCCAGCACGGTGATGAACATGACGCCTGCCGGCAGGAACGCCAGGCGCGGCGCAAGGTCGAGGCTGTCGCGGCCCTCGGCGATCATGCTGCCCCAGCTGGGTGCGGGCGGCGGTATGCCCAGGCCAAGAAAGCTCACGGCGCCTTCGATGACGATCGTCACCGCGACGGCCAGAAGGAAGAATGCCAGCAACGGCAGCGCCACGTTGGGCAGCAGCTCGCGCATCAGGATGCGCGCGTGCGTTGCCCCCAGCGCGCGGGCCGCGACGACGAACTCGCGCTCGCTGAGGCTCAACGTCACCGCTCGCGCCACGCGCGTGAAGGCGGGGATACCCAGTACCCCGATCACCAGGGTGAGGTTCGTGACCGACTGGCCGAGATAGGCCGTGACCGCCAGCAACAGCACCAGCGGCGGGAAGGCCAGCAGCACGTCGACGCCGCCCACGATCAACGCTTCGAAGCGCCCCCGGAAATAGCCGGCCAGCATGCCGAGCGCCCCGCCGATCGTGACGCCGATCACCGGCGCCAGCAGGCCGACGATGAGGGAGATGCGCGCGCCGTGGATCAGGCGCGACAGCATGTCCCGCCCGAGGTTGTCGTTGCCCAGCAGGTGCTCGGCGCTGGGGGCAGCGCGCTTGCCCAGCATGTCCATGTCGGCGGGGCCGGGGATCGGCAGCAGGTCGGCGAACACCGCGCCCAGCACGACCAGCACGATCCAGCCGGAGGCGCACAGGAACAGCAGGCCGGGCCCGCGGCGCTTGCGTACCGGCGCGACCTCGATGGTATCGCTGCCGACGTCAAGCGCGGCCATGGCGGATCCGCGGGTCGAGTACGGCGTAGAGCATGTCGACGATGAAGTTGACCACCACGAAGCCGGTCGCCACGAACAGCACCACGCCCTGCAGGATGATGAAGTCGCGGGCGTAGATGGCGCCGACCAGCAGGCGGCCGATGCCCGGCAGGGCGAAGATGGTTTCGACGATCAGCGCGCCGCCGATCAGCCGGCCGATGTTGATCCCGGCCACCGTCACCAGGGTGAGGGAACTGGGTTTCAGCGCATGCACCAGCAGGATTCGGGCGGGCCGCAGTCCCTTGGCCTTGGCCATGGCGATGTAA
>DATFGV010000393.1:0-3434 GCA_035249115.1 Vineibacter sp. | reverse complement strand
TTTTGGGGCGACCAAAATTCGGCGCGCAAATAAAATACGCACATGACGCCCCTCGCGGTGCAAACACCCCTAAGCCATAGGGATTCGACCGCCATACCCCTGCCCACGGCGACGGGCTCGGATCGCAAATTGCGACGGGTCCAAATTTGCTCACCGACCACCCCCGGCGAGACGTTCTTGCCATGCCTTGTGAAAGTCGTTCATCGACTCGACTTCGGCTGCCTCGATCTGTTTTGCGTGGTCCCACCGGTCGTGGTCGATGTACGACTCGATTTCGTCCCGCACCCGGTCGCGCAGGTCGTTCGGGTTCATAGCGTCGAGTTCCCAGCACCGCCGCCCGTAGCGCTCGACAAACCACCGGTGGCGCGCGTCGCCCGCCTTAGTGGCGACATCGAAGTGCGGTAGCTCGGCGGTGTCGGCTGCCGTCAACGCAATGCGCTCAAGTTGCTGCACGCCGCCATAGCGCTTGAGCCGAGTCGGGAGATCGACCTCGCTCATGTAGAGCCCCGACGGGTCCCAGTCGCCGATGTACAAGGCGACGGTGTCCTGATCGGCTTCAGTGGAATCGGTCGCAGCCTGCATAACGGCCGTGAACGAGCCGAATCCCTTCATCACACGGAAGGTGACGCCCCACTCGTCCAGCACCGGCGCCAAGACGCCTTGCACGGTGCTCTTTTCCGACCACACTTCGACCAGGACCGGCTGATCCTGCCAGTTGTCGCGGCGATACGAGCGCACGGCAGCCTTAATGATCTGGCTCGGATCGTCCCAGGTTCTGGCGCGCTCAACCATTCGGCTGCCGTCCACGATGTGCGTCCAGTCCAAAACTTCGTCCTCGCGCATCGCGGTCATGACGCGGCTGATGCGCCCTGTTTGTAGAACCTCCATGCTCGGGATGAGACCGCGCACAAACAGCGCGTAGCAGACGCCGCGCACAGTGATCGGCTTGCGCTCCTCAACGATCCCGAAGATCGCGTCTTCAATCTCGAGCGTCGCCTTGGCTTTGCCCCTCATGGCGCTGCCTCGACGCTGGTGGCGTCCCGCGCCACAACCTCGACCACGTCGGCAAGCACCAGCGGCTCGGCATCGCCATCCACCTGCGCATCGGCCTGTCGCTGTGCATCGGCCAGCGCCAGGGCCACGGCGGCGCGCACGTCGCGTTTCGTCGGCACCGGCTGTGCCGGCGGTGGTGGATCATTGGGCGCGATCCGCGACAACTGTGCCATCACGTCGCCGAACAACTTGCGACAGAAGTCGTCCAGCTTGGTGTAGGCCATGCGGCCCCACTGTGCCTTGGCGACCCGGCGATAGCGCGTGACCGCGTTTGCGACGTAACGGCGCCGATCGCTCGGTGATGCCAGGGCGGCGCTGGCCACGATGCTGTCACGCAGCGCGGCGCGCACGTCGCTGGGCTGGTGCGGCTGAGTCATCGGCTGGGCTTCCCATGCGGTGGCGGCGGTAGTCGAGACTGCGGACGCAGGCGGACTCGGATTCCGGTTAACGACGTCACACGCGCGACACGCGCGCGCGTATACGCTTGATATGGGAAAGGCTGTCCGCCTGCGTCCGCAACCCATGGGCGGCCGGGTGTCAGTCACCATAGCGGTCGTCCTCGGTGGCGAGCCGCACGATCTGGATACCCTTGAAGCCGCGGGTCCTGGCTCGGTCAGTCGCCCGGCTCATTTCCCAGCCCTTAGACCGCAGCGCTTCTGACAACCACTTGACGTTGCCGGCCCTTTCACCGGCGCGATCGGCATAGGGCTTCCAGGATCCGAACAACGCGGCATTCGTCTCGAAACCGGCGCGCACAGGCTGGGTGCACTCGTCCAGCCACGCCGCGACGCTGTCTTCGTCGTCGAAATATTTCTGGGTAGCGGCGATCACGGCCGGCGGCGGTTGCAGGCCGTGTGCCTGCCAATCGAGACACCCGTCGATCGCCCATCGCAGGATCGCCGGCCATTCGTCTTTCAGCTTGTCGGGCAGCGCCCTGTCGCGAATGTCGGGCGTGATGGTCACGTTGAACGGCAGCAGGTTTAACCGCCGACGGATGGCTTCGTCGACCGTGCTCAGGCTGGGCCGATGGTTGCCGAACACCACCAACTTGAACTGCGGCATGAACTCGAAAAAGTCCTGCCGCATGAACCGCGCCCGGACGGGATCGCCGCCGGTCAGGGACTTGATCCGCGCTTCGTTCCAGCGCCGGCCTTTGTCCACTTCGCTCGCCACGACCAGGCGGGCGCCGCGCAAGCCGGCCAGCTCGGTCGGGTGGCGGTCGGTAGTCGATGCGAGAAACACTTCGGCCGGCGCCGTCATGCCGTAGTCGCCGAACACCGCCCGCAGCGTGTTGAACGTGGTGCCCTTGCCGTTGCCGCCGAAGCCGGCGGCAAAGAACAGGGCGTGTTCCGACACGTCGCCCGTCAGGGCATAGCCGGCCACCCTTTGAAGGAACCCGATCAGCTCGGCGTCGCCATCCGTGACGAAATCCAGGAATTTCAGCCAGAGTGGCGGCAGCGTGCCCAGCGGCGCGGGCGCCACGGCCGCACACTTGGTGCAGTAGGCGAGCGGATCGCAGGGCCGCAAATCGCCCGTCCGCAAGTCGACGATGCCGCCGGGCGTATTGAGTGCGAAAGCATCCGCATCCCATTGCTCGGCGGTCGCCGCCAAGGTCCGGTCGGATCGCGCCAAGCGCTCGATGCCGGCGACGGTGGACGCGGATGCGATCTTACGCGCGCTGCCATCGTTCTTGAGCGTGCCGATGAAGTCCCGCAGCCGCGCCCGCGCCAAGTCGAACACGTAGGTTGTGCGATCTTCGGTCCAGCGGTTGCCGTCCCATCGCAGCCAGGTATTCCAGGCCGCGACGTGGCGCAGTTCTTGGCGGTGACGGCGGGCCAGTTGCAGCGCCAACCAGTCTTCCGATCCTTCCGGCGACTGCGCCAACTGCGCCGCCAAGGTGGCGTCGGGTTTGTCGTCCGACGCCGCGCTGCGCTGTTGAGGGCGGTAGCGGCTCAGATCGATATAGTCGGCATCGCCGGTCATGCGGCGGCCCTTTGCATGGCAAAGCGCGGCAGGCGATCGGTCCATAGGAACTTGAGCCGACGCTGAATTTCAGGTGTCGCCGCCGTCAAAGTCTGCACTACCGCCAAGTGCATCGCAGCATGCGGCCAGTGGACGATCAGGACGCCGGCGCCGCTGGCTTTCAGCCAGCTGTAGACGTTGCCGTGCACGGCCAGCGGGCTTGCCCGCTTCTGACACAGGGCCGACTCGTATGCGTCGCTGCCAATGCACCATGCGAGTCCATCCCGCCGGTACAGTTGTTCCGGTCGATCCGGTTGCCAAGCGATAAGGTCGACCACGTCGCCATCGTCCATGGCAGGCATGATCAGGGCCGGCATGCCATCGTCGCGCGGCGCCCACAGGCCATCGGCCAGGAACTC
>DATFGV010000392.1:0-3196 GCA_035249115.1 Vineibacter sp. | reverse complement strand
GCTCTCGTGCTGGCGGCCGGACGCTCCAGCCGCATGGGCGGTCCCAACAAATTGTTGGCCGAGATCGGTGGCAAGCCGATGGTGGCGCAGGTCGTGCGCGCCGCGCTCGACTCGCAGGCCATCAGCGTGACGGTAGTGCTGGGCCACATGGCGCGCGAGGTGCGCGCCGCCGTCGCTTCGCTCGACGCTGCCGCCGCCAAAGTGACGTTTGTCGAGAACCCTGACTATGCCAGCGGGCTCAGCACCTCGCTTCGCGCCGGGCTCGCGACGTTGCCGGCCGATGTCGATGGCGTGCTGGTGTGTCTGGGCGACATGCCGGCGGTGGCGGCGGCACAGCTCGACAAGCTGATCGCCGCCTACAACCCGATCGAGGGTCGCGCCATTTGCGTGCCCACGGTCGGCGGCAAGCGCGGCAATCCCATCCTGTGGGACCGCCGCTTCTTCGCCGAGATGGCCGGGGTGTCGGGCGACACCGGCGCGCGGCACCTGATCGGCGAGCACGCCGATCTGGTCTGCGAGGTCGATATCGGCAGCGATTCGGTGCTGATCGACCTCGACACGCCCGAAGCGCTCGCCGCCTTCCGTGCCCGCAGCCCGGAGGCGGCATGAAGCTCGTGCCCGCTTTTCCTCCCCAGCGAAGCTGGGGAGGTGCCCCGAAGGGGCGGAGGGGAGCCGACGTGGTGTTTCTTGCTGAGAAACCACGTCGGCTCCCCATCCGGCCTTCGGCCACCTTCCCCACTGCGTGGGGAAGGAAGAAACAATGACCTTCGACGTCGCGGCCATCCGGCGGCAGTTCCCGATCCTGGCGCGGACGGTCAACGGCCGGCCGTTGCACTACCTCGACAACGGCGCCTCGGCGCAGACGCCGCAGGCGGTGCTCGACGCCGTCCATGCCTACGAGACCTCGGCGCGGGCCAATGTGCTGCGCGGCGTGCACACATTGGCGGAGGCGGCGACCGAGGCCTATGAGGGCGCGCGCGCCGACGTGGCGCGCTTTCTCGGTGTCGCCGCTGACGAGGTGGTGTTCACCGGTGGCTGCACAGCGGCGATCAACCTGGTGGCGCAGAGTTACGGCAGTCAGCTGCAGCCTGGCGATGAGATCGTGCTGTCGCTGCTGGAGCACCATTCCAACATCGTGCCCTGGTATCAGCTGGCGCAACGTGCCGGCCTGAAGCTGCGGCCGCTGCCGGTGACCGACGACGGGCGCATCGACGTGTCGGCCCTGCCGCAGATCGTGAACGATCGCACGCGCCTGATTTCGCTGGCACATGTCTCGAACGTCACCGGTGCCGTGCTCGATGTGGCGGCGGTGGTCGAGGCGGCACGCGCGGTCGGCGCCAAGGTAATGCTCGACGGTGCCCAGCGCGCGCCGCACGGGCCCATCGACCTGCCGGCGCTGGGCATCGATTTCTATGCCTTCGCCGGCCACAAGGCCTATGGCCCCAACGGCATCGGCGCGCTGTGGGGGCGCCGCGAGCTGCTCGAGGCGATGCCGCCCTTCCTAGGTGGCGGCAGCATGATCGGCAGCGTGACGTTCGAGGAGATCACCTGGGCGCCGCCGCCGCGGCGCTTTGAGGCCGGCACGCCGCCGATCGGTCCGGCCATCGGCCTGGGCGCCGCCTGCCGCTGGATGCAGGGCCTGGACTGGACCGCGGCCGGCAGCCACGAGATGGGCCTGACGCAGCGGCTGATGGACGGGCTGGCGGAGGTGAAGGGGGCGCGTCTGATCGGCCCGGCCGGGCTGCAGGGGCGCCTGCCGGTGATCTCCTTTACGTTGGACGACGTGCACCCGCACGACACGGCGCAGATCCTCGACTCCTTCGGCGTCGCGGTGCGCGCCGGCCACCACTGCGCCCAGCCACTGATGGATCGCTTCGATATCGCCGGCACGACACGCGCCTGCATCGCGCCGTACAACGACACGTCGGACATCGACGCGCTGCTGAAGGGCGTGCACGAGACCATGCGGCGGTTTGCATGAGCGACGCGCTGTACCACGACCGCATCGTGGCGCTGGCCAAGAGCCGGGCCGGCGCTGGCCGGCTTGAGGCGCCGACCGCGACGGCACGGCGTGACAATCCGCTGTGCGGCGATCGGGTCACCATCGATGTGCGCCTCGACGAGCAAGGTCGCATCGCTGAGCTGGCGCACCAGGTGCGCGGCTGCGCACTGTGCCAGGCCTCGGCGGTCGCGTTGGCCGGCCGCGCCAGGGGAGGGCAGCCGGGTGACGTGCCGGCGCTGCGCGCCGAGATGGACGCGGTGCTCGCCGGCACAGCGGCGGGCGACGGCGATTTCGCCGCCTTCGCGCCGGTCCGCGCCCATCGCAGCCGACACGACTGCGTCACTCTGCCGTTCGAGGCGCTGCAGGCGGCGCTCGATCAGCGCTAGGCGCGACCGCCGACAACAGGCTTGACAACGGCACCGGTGATGTAGTAAAAATACCATAGTCGAGATGGGCGCAACGGCTGGCGTACTGCTAATCCTGCTAATCCTGCTAATCCTGCTAATCCTGCTAATCCTGCTAATCCTGCTAATCCTGCTAATCCTGCTAATCCTGCTAATCCTGCTAATCCTGCTAACTGCGCTGCCCCGCGCGCGAAACGGAGATCGTTGGTACTGTTCGTGTTCCAGATCGCTTTGATCCGATTGGATATTGTGGTGGTACGTTTACTGTCGTGTTGTTCCCTCAAGGCCCGGGTTGGGTTTGCGCTACAGGGCCTGCACCGATTTGCCTGATGGCTGGCACGGCCGCGTTGCCGGACGCCGCGAATTCGTCAAGATCGATCGTGAGTATCCACTCGATCAGAAGGCGGGAGGACATTGCATGGTACGGACGATCACCCGGTCTCGCGCGCGGATCGTGGCAACGGCGGGGTTCGCCGCCGCGATGCTGGCCGCCGGGCCGGCGCTGGCGCAGGAGCTGGCGCTGAAGCGCGTGATGCTGTCGTCGGGTGGCGTCGGCTATTTCGAATACGAGGCGGCGGTCGAGAACGACGCCACCCTGAAGCTGACGGTCAACCTCGACCAGGTCGACGACGTGCTGAAAAGCCTGGTGGTCTACGACGACAAGGGCGGCGTCGGTGGCCTGAGCCTGCCGGGGCGCGAGCCGCTGTCGCAGGTCTTCAAAGACCTGCCGTTCGACCAGGCCGCGCTGGGCTCGCCGGCGGCGCTGCTCAACGCGCTGCGCGGCGCCGAG
>DATFGV010000391.1:0-12182 GCA_035249115.1 Vineibacter sp. | reverse complement strand
CTTTTGCTGGTTGCCGCCGGAGAAGCTCGACGAACGCAGCGCCGGCTGGCGTGGCCGCACGTCGAAGCGCTCCATCAGTTCGGCGCAGTGGCCTTGCATGGCGCGGTGGTGCATCAGGCCCTTGTCGCTAAACGGCGGCGCGTTGTGGTAGCCCAGCACCGAGGTTTCGGTCGCATCGAACGGCGCCACCATGGCGTAGCGGTGCCGGTCCTCCGGCACGTGCGCCAGGCCGAGGTCGCGCATTTCCGCCGGGTCGGCGGGATGGCCGGCGTCGATCACCCGTGCACCGATCACCAGGCGGCCCGTAGCCGGTGCTCGGATGCCGGCCAAGACCTCCAGCAATTCGCTCTGGCCGTTGCCCGACACGCCGGCGATGCCGACGATCTCGCCGGTCCGCAAGCTGAAACTGATGTCCTGCAGCACATCCACGCCACGGTTGTCGCGCAGACCGACGCCCTGCACGACCAGCGCCGGCGCACCGTCGGTCGGCGGCGCCTTGTCGAGCTCCAGCCGCACTTTGCGGCCGACCATCAGCTCCGCCAGCTCCTCGCTGTTGGTGTCCGCGGTGCGCCGCTCGGCCACCACCTGGCCGTGGCGCATGACGAAGACCGTATCGGTCACGGCCATGATCTCGCGCAGCTTGTGGGTGATCAGGACCACCGTGGCACCGCGCTCGCGCAGCGCCTGCAGGATGCGAAACAGCTGCTCGGTTTCCTGCGGCGTCAGCACCGCCGAAGGCTCGTCGAGAATCAGGATCCGGGCGCCGCGGAACAGCACCTTCAGGATCTCGACCCGCTGCTGCTCGCTGACCGGCAGCTCGCCGACAATGGCGTCGGGATCGACCAGCAGGCCATAGTCGCGGCCCAGCCGCTCCAGCTCGCGACGCGCCGCCTCGAGGCTGGGGCGCAGCACCGGCCCGGACTCGGCGCCAAGCACGATGTTCTCCAGCACGGTGAAGGTATCGATCAGCATGAAGTGCTGGTGCACCATGCCGATACCGGCGGCGATGGCGTCGCGCGGGCTCTTGATCCGCAGCTGGCGGCCGTCGATCAGGATCTCGCCGCTGTCGGCCTCGTAGAGGCCGTAGAGAATGCTCATCAGGGTCGACTTGCCGGCGCCGTTCTCGCCGATGATGCCGGTGATCGAGCCGGGCGCGATGCTGAGCGACACGTCGCGGTTGGCGTGCACCGGGCCGAACGACTTGTCGATCGACCGCAGCTCGATGGCCGGCGGGGCATCGGGTACGACGTCAGCCATGCCAGGCCCGTACTACCTCACCCTGAGGAGCGGCCCGCGGGGCCGCGTCTCGAAGGGCTGGCAATCGCACCGTGTCTGGAGCCCATCCTTCGAGACGGCCGGTGCGCGGCCTCCTCAGGATGAGGTCCCCGTGGCACCACCACCCCCATCAATACGTGCACGTGTTGTTGCTCATGTAGTCGTGCACCTTGATCTTACCGCTGATGATGTCGGCCTTGGCGGCCTCGACCTTGGCTTTCATGTCGGCGTTGACCAGGCTGGCGTTGTGCTTGTCCAGCGCCCAGTCGACGCCGCCATCCTTGAGCCCGAGCACGGTCATGCCGGCTTCCCACTTGCCGCCCATCGCCAGCTTGAAGGTGTCGTAGGCCACCATGTCGACGCGCTTGACCATCGAGGTCAGCATGGTGCCGGGGTGCAGGTGGTTCTGGTTGGAATCGACTCCGATCGCCAGCTTGCCGCGGTCCTTGGCCGCCTGGTAGACGCCGGTGCCGGTGCCGCCGGCGGCGGCGTAGATGACGTCGGCGCCGCGCTCGAACTGGCCCTTGGCCAACTCGCCGCCGCGCGCCGGATCGTTCCACGCCGCCGGCGTCGTGCCGGTCATGTTCTGCAAGAGCTCGGCCTTGGCGTTGGCGTACTTGATGCCCTGCTCGTAGCCGCAAGCGAAGCGGCGGATCAGCGGGATGTCCATGCCGCCGATGAAGCCCACCTTGCCGGTCTTGGACGCCAGCGCCGCCAGCACGCCGACCAGGAAGGAGCCTTCGTGCTCCTTGAACAGCACCGACTGCGCGTTGGGCAGCTTGACCACGCCGTCGATGATGGTGAAGCGGACCTTGGGGAATTCCTTGGCGACCTTCTCGACCGCGTTGGCCTGAGTGAAGCCGACGGCCAGGATCGGATCCTGGCCGCGCTGGGCGAAGCGGCGATGCGCCTGCTCGAACTGCGTCTCGTTGTTCACCTCGAACTCGGCCACCGTGAGTTTGCTTTCGGTTCGGAAGCGTTCGACGCCGTTGTGGACGCCTTCGTTGAAAGACTTGTCGAACTTGCCGCCCATGTCGAAGACCACGGCCGGCTTGGTGTCCTGCGCCAGGGCTACAGTCGCGGCAAGAGCGACGGCGATGCCACCGAGCGCCCCAATGATCAACGTCTTCATGGTCGTCTCCCTATCAATTCATTCTTCCCTACGCGCAGCGTGGGCGAGGTGGCCGAAGGCCCGAGGGGGAGCCCACGTGGTGCATCCGTTGAGAGACCACGTCGGCTCCCCTCCGCCCCTTCGGGGCACCTCCCCACTGCGTGGGGAGGCAATCTACAACGGGCAAGCGTTGTTGCTCATGTAGTCGTGCACCGTGATCTTGCCGCTGACGATGTCGGCCTTGGCCTGCTCGACCTTGGCCTTGATCTCGTCGGTGATCAGTTTGGCGTTGTGCTGATCAAGCACCCAGTCGACGCCGCGCTCCTTCAGGCCCAGGTGGCTGATGCCCGGCGACCAGAAGCCGCCCTTGGCGGCCTCAAACGTCTCATAGGTCGCGAGATCGACCCGCTTGATCATCGAGGTCAGCACTGAACCGGGATGCAGATGGTTCTGGTTGGAATCGACGCCGATCGACAGCTTGCCGCGGTCCTTGGCGGCCTGCAGCACGCCGAGTCCCGTCGTGCCGGCGGCGGCGTAGATCACGTCGACGCCGCGCTCGAATTGGCCCTTGGCCAGCTCGCCGCCGCGGCCGGGATCGGTCCAGGCGGCCGGCGTGTTGCCGGTCATGTTCTGGATGACCGTGGCGGAGGCCTTGGCGTGCTTGACGCCCTGGGCGTAGCCGCAGGCGAACTTGCGGATCAGCGGGATGTCCATGCCGCCGACGAAGCCGACCTTGTCGGTCTTCGATGCGAGCGCCGCCGCGACGCCGACCAGGAACGAGCCCTCGTGCTCCTTGAACAGGATCGAGCGCACGTTGGGCAGGTCGACCACGGTGTCGATGACACTGAAGCGCACCTTGGGGAACTGCTTGGCCACCGCCGTGACCGCCGACGTCTGCAGGAAGCCGACGGCGACGATCGGATCGGCGCCGCCCTGGGCGAAACGGCGATGCGCCTGCTCGAACTGCGCCTCGTTGGTGACGACGAAATCGCGGTAGTTGATCTTGGTCTCGGTCTTGAACCGTTCGGCGCCGCGGTGGGCCGCCTCGTTGAACGAGCCGTCGAACTTCTCGCCGATCGAATAGACCACCGCCGGCTGGATGTCGGCGGCGCGGGCCGCCAGGCCCCAGGCGATCGCCGCCGGCGCCGCCAGCGCCAGCGCGGCGCACCAACGCCGGTTGAGGCCACGCCAGTCGTCTGAACGAAATCGCCGCATCGGTCGCCCCCACGAGAAAGCCGTGCTGGCCGTCAGTTTGGCCCGTCCCGGCGCGGCGCGCCATCCCCGCAATCGTGCCTACAGGCGCCGGAAGCCGACTGCGCCGGGCGCATGTCTGCCGGCGGGAAGGCGACGCCTTGTGAGCCGGGACAAGTCGGCTAAGCTGCGCCTTTCAGGCGCGACAATCGGAGGGACGCGACATGATCGACCTGCACTATTGGCCGACCCCCAACGGCAAGAAGGTCACCATTCTGCTCGAGGAATGCGGGCTGCCGTACAAGGTCATTCCGGTGAACATCTCGCGCGGCGACCAGTTCTCCGACGAGTTCCTGCGCATGAATCCCAATCACCGCATGCCGGTGATGGTCGACCACGCGCCCAAGGGTGGCGGCGCGCCGATCAGCATCTTCGAGTCCGGCGCCATCATGATGTACATCGCTGAGAAGGTCGGCCGCTTCTGGCCGCAGGATGTGCGCGTCAAATACGACGTCACCCAGTGGCTGATCTGGCAGATGGCCAACCAGGGTCCCAAGTTGGGCGAATGCGGCCACTTCCGCCGGCTGGGCGACCGCGCCGGCGACCAAAGCTACGCCATCAACCGCTTCACCGACGAGGCCAACCGGCTGTATGGCGTGCTCAACAACCGCCTCCATGACCGTCGTTACCTCGCCGGCGACGAGTACACCATCGCCGACATGATCTGCTACCCGTGGACGGTGAACTGGAAGTTCCAGGGCCAGGACATCGAAGAGTTCAAGTACTTCAAGCGCTGGTTTGAGGAGATCGGTGCGCGGCCGGCGGTGCAGAAGGGCATGGCGGTGGGCAGCGATCTGTCGACCGACGTTACCAAGCTGCCGCCGGAGGAGCAGGAACGCATCCGCAAGATGCTGTACAACCAGCGTGCCCGGCCGGTGAAGGCGGCTTAGTCTTCCTTCCCCACGACGTGGGGAAGGTGGCCGAAGGCCGGATGGGGAGCGCACGTGGTCTCTCCATCGACGCACCACGTCGGCTCCCCTCCGGCCCTTCAGGCCACCTCCCCAGCTTCGCTGGGGAGGAAAGATAGAAGCACCCCATGCGCATCGAAATCCTGTGCACCGGCGACGAAATCCTCACCGGCAAGACGATCAACAGCAACTTCAGCCATATCGCGCGGCGCCTGGTGGAGGTCGGACTGGACATCGCCTGGGGCACCACGGTGGGCGACGATCGCGACAGCCTGCTGCAGGCGTTCCGGTTGGCGGCGACGCGGGCCGACGCGGTGATCGTCAATGGCGGCCTGGGACCGACGGTCGACGACCTGTCGCAGGAAGTGGCGGCGCAGGCGGCCGGCGTCGAGCTGGTGCTGCACGAACCCTGGCTGGCGCGCATGGAGGATTTCTATCGCCGCCGCAACCGGGTGATGCCGCCCAACAACCGCAAGCAGGCGATGCTGCCGGCCAGCGCCGAGTTCATCGACAACCCGATCGGCACTGCCTGCGGCTTCGCCGTCACCATCGATAAGGCCCGCTTTTACTTCACGCCCGGCGTGCCGCGCGAGATGCGCCGCATGATCGACGAACAGGTGATCCCGCGCCTGCTCGAGCTGGGTGGTGTTCGCGGCGTCAGCCTGGTGAAGCGCTTCCATTCCTTCGGCGTCGGCGAGTCGCGCGCCGACCAGATGCTCGACGGGGTCGAGGCGCTGTCGCCAGGCGGCGGCGTCAAGCTCGGCTTCCAGGCGCACTATCCGCAGCTGGAGACCAAGCTCGCGGTGCGTGGCGCCGACGCCGCCGACCTGGCGCGCAAGCTGGCGCCGGTCGAGGCCGAGGTGCGCCGTCGACTCGGCAATTTCATCATGGCCGAGGACGACCAGACGCTCGAAGGCGTCGTGCTGGCGGCACTGAAGTCGCGCGGTGGATCGCTGGCGCTGGCCGAAACCTTCAGCGGCGGCACCATTGCCACGCGACTGGCGCCGGCGGTGGAGGGGGAAACGCTGTTCCGCCGCGGCGTCGTGGCGCGCGACCTGGCGCAGCTGGCGGCCGATCTCGGCCTGGCGCCGTCGGGCGGACTTGATGTGTCACCGGACGGTGCCGCGGTCGCGGCGCAGGCTTTGCGCGATCGCAGCGGCGCCAGCCACGCGCTAGCGGTGCTGGTCGCGCTCGATGAGGGCGCCGACCGCATCGAGCTGGGCGGCACGATCTGCGTCGGCATCGCCGATGGCGGTGCACCGGTGTCGCGCCAGGCGCGCATGTTCGGCGGCCGCGACTGGATCCGGCTGGGCGCCACTGAGCTGGCGCTGGACTGCCTGCGCCGCCACTTGCTGGGCCTGCCGGTCGACGAACAGATCGATTTCGAGCGGCGGTGAGGGAGCGCACTCGCCGAGCATGGTCGGGAGCGCCTACGCGCAAGCCTGTCATTCCCGGCGCAACGGGCAATCAATGATGCGGGGCGAGGAGTCCGTCGCTACGTTGGCGATGACAGCAAAAACCTAACCGACATGAGGAAGCCCATGGCCGCCGCACCGTTCGACTACGCGCCGCTGCTGGCGCCCAACCTGCCAGTGCCGGCGGTCAAGTGGAACGGCTTCCCCAAGTACAACTTCATCGGCGGCCACAACGATCCGGAACATGTGCCGGTCGACCAGCTTGTCGCGGCCGCCACCAGCGTGTTGCGGCGGGAAGGCGCCACCTTGGCGACCTACGGGCTCAATAGCGGGCCGCTGGGCTACCGGCCGCTGCGCGAGTTCCTGGTCGGCAAGCTGAAAGGTCACGCTGGAATCGAGTGCGCCGCCGACGAGATCCTGATCACGTCGGGTTCGCTGCAAGGCCTCGACCTGGTGAACAACATCCTGCTGGCACCAGGCGACACGATCCTGATTGAGCAGGAAACCTATGGCGGCGCCCTCACGCGGCTGCAGCGGCTGGGCATCAAGATGGTCGGCGTGCCGCTCGACCGCGAGGGCATGCGCATGGATGCGCTGTCGGCTGCGCTCGACGATCTGAAGCGCCAGGGCGTCCGGCCGAAATACATCTACACCATCCCGACGGTGCAGAATCCGACCGGCTCGATCCTGAGCGTCGAGCGGCGGGCCGAGATGTTGCAGCTGGCGCAGGCGCATGGCGTGGCGATCTTCGAAGACGAATGCTACTCGGACCTCATCTGGAAGGGCGAGCGGCCACCGGCGATCTATGCCATGGCCAAGGGCAGCGGTGTCGTCCATATCGGTTCGTTCTCCAAGTCGATCGCGCCGGCGCTGCGGGTCGGCTATATCGTCGCCAGCTGGGACGTGCTGTCACGCATCCTGGCGCTGAAGCAGGACGCCGGTTCCGGCGCGCTCGAGCAGATGGTGTTGGCCGAGTTCTGCACGGCGCATTTCGCGCGTCACGTGCCGGCGCTGACCGGCGCGCTCAAACTCAAGCTCGATGTGCTGATGGAAAGCCTGGCCGAGCAGTTCGGCACCGCCGCCGAGTTTGCCGAACCCGAGGGTGGCATCTTCCTGTGGGTCAAGCTGCCCGACCAGGTCGACACCGTGAAGCTGGGGCAGGCGGCGCTGGCCGCCGGCGTCTCGCTCAACCCCGGCCCCGAGTGGTCGACCGACAAGCAGCACGGCAAAAGCCGGCTGCGGCTGTGCTTTGCCAATCCGAAGCCCGAGACCATCCGTCAGGGCGTGGCGGTGCTGGCCGACATTTGCCGTCGCGAGTTCGGCGTGCCGACCCGTATCGCCAACGTCGAGCGCACCGCGACTCGGTAGACCATACGCTGGGGGCGCGCCACTCCGTGGCGCGTCTTTACCCGGAACTGCACATGACGCGCCACGGAGTGGCGCGCCCCCGGCGCCTGACCCACGACCGGGTCGGCTGCCGCTGCTTCTGGAGTCGACATCGTCGGTGCGGAATCCGTGGCCGAACGCGGCGAATGCCGGTTTCTTCACCCATGAAAATCGACTATAGTGCTCACTTTGCCGGCGCGAACTGGGGTGCTGGCCGAGACCGCTATGCACCGATGCTGGAGGATGCCGTCGCCGATCGTGCGGGCCGCGCTGGCCGCGTGCCTGGCGATGGCGGCTGCCTGCGGATCGGCCGTTGCCGGACCGCACGAGGAAGCGTTGGCCGCGTGGTACCGGGGTGACTTCGCCGAGGTGCTGCGGATCACGCGGCCGCTGGCGGCCGAGGGTGATGCGCGGGCGCAATTCGCCCTGGGGTTCCTGTACGCGCACGGCCAGGGCGTGCGCCGCAACGACGCACTGGCCGCACAATGGTTTCGCAGGGCCGCCGACCGGGGCGATGCCGACGCCCAGGCCAATCTCGGATTCATGTTCGCCCAGGGTCGCGGCGTGCCGCGCAACGACATGCAGGCGGTGTGGTGGTACCAGAAGGCCGCCAAGCAGGATCACGCCGCCGCCCGGGCTCATCTTGGCCATATGTTCGCCAACGGCCTGGGGGTGCGTCGCAATGAAACGATGGCCGTGGCGCTGTATCGCAAGGCGGCGGACCAGGGCAATGCCGACGCCCAGACCAACCTCGGCCACATGTACGACACAGGCCGCGGTGTGCCGCGCAATCTTGCCGAGGCGTTGCGGTGGTACCGCAAGGCGGCCGACCATGGGCACCCGGCGGCGCAATTCAATCTCGGCAGCATGTTCCTGCTGGGCCACGGCGTGCCATCGAACGATGCCGAGGCGTTCAAGTGGTTCCAGGAGGCCGCCTTCCAGGGCCACGCCGCCGGCCAGTTCAACATCGCCTACATGTATGCCGCTGGCCGCGGCGTGACGCCGGACCTCGAGGAGGCGGTGGCGTGGTATCGCGACGCCGCCGACCAGGGGGACGTGCGAGCCCAGACCAACCTCGCCTTCATGATCGCCCAGGGTCTGGGCGCCCCACCGGACCTGGAAGCGGCGGCCAACTGGTATCGCCGGGCGGCCGACCACGGCTTCGCGGAAGCGCAGTATCGCCTCGGGCGGGCGCTGGACGAGGGCCAGGGCGTCAGGGTCGACGACCGCGAGGCGGTGGCGTGGTACCGCAAGGCGGCGGAGCAGGGCCATGCCGGCGCCCAGAGCGCGCTGGGCGGCATGTACGCCACCGGCCAGGGCGTGCCGCGCGACGACGCGCTGGCGGTGTGGTGGTATCGCCTGGCCGCCGAGCAGGGCCACGCCGAGGCGCAGCACAGCCTGGGATTCATGTACGCTGAAGGCCGCGGCGTGAAGCGTGACGCCGCCGAAGCTCAACGCTGGTACGCTTTGGCCGCGACGCGCCTCGCGGGCGAGGACACCGCGCCCGAGGCAATCGACATGGTCCACGAGCGAGCCGCCGCCAGCTTCGGGCCGCCTCAGTTGGCGCAGACTCCCCAGCTCGGGCAGAAGTAAGCTGCCTCAGTAGTCCCTCCTCAGCGAAGCTGGGGAGGAGCCCCGAAGGGGCGGAGGGGAGCCGACGTGGTGGCTGCATAAGAACCACCACATGCGGTCTCCCTCCGGCCTTCGGCCACCTCCCCCACTTCGTGGGGGAGAAATGTTGGGCGACAAAGAATGGAACAGCTTGATCTGCGGAACGTGCCGGAAAAGGACGTACCGCTGCGCTACGACATCCGGCTGCTGGGCCGCATCCTGGGCGAAACGATCCGCGCCCAGGAGGGCGACGCGGTGTTCGACCTGGTCGAGCGCATCCGGCGCACCGGCGTGCGCTTTCACCGCGACGCCGACGATGCGGCGCGACGCGAGCTGGCGGACATCACGTGCCAACTGCCGGCGGATCTGGCGATCCGCATCATCCGCGCGTTCGGTTACTTCTCCCATTTGGCCAACATCGCCGAGGATCAGCACCACATCCGCCGCGGCCGTGCCTACGCGCTGGCCCAGGCGGCGGCGCGTCCGGGGTCGATGGCCCATGCGCTGGACCGCATTCGTGCCGCCGGCATTGGTAGCGAACGCCTGCGGGATGTCTTGGCGAGTGCGCTGTGCTGCCCGGTGCTGACGGCGCATCCCACTGAGGTGCGGCGCAAGAGCTCGATCGACCGCGAGCTGGAGATCGCCCGGCTGCTTGACGAACGCGACCGCATCCCGTTCACGCCCGAGGAGCTGGCAACCAACCGTCGGGCCCTACGCCGCGCGGTGCTCACCCTGTGGCAGACCAGCGTCTTGCGCCGCACGCGGCTGCGGGTGATCGACGAGGTCGCCAACGGTCTGGCGTACTACGATCACACCTTCCTACGCGCCCTGCCGCGGTTCTACGCCGAACTGGAGGACCAGCTCAGCACTGCTGATCCGGGCTGGCAAAATGTCGATGTGCCGTCCTTCCTGCGTACCGGCAGCTGGATTGGCGGCGACCGCGACGGCAATCCCTTCGTCACGGCCGATGTGCTGCGCCAGACCTTGAGCATGCAAAGCCGCACCGCGTTGCGCTTCTACCTCGAGGAACTGCATCGACTGGGTGGCGAGCTATCGCTCGATGGTCGCATGGTGCGGGTCGCCGATACGCTCGCCGCCTTGGCCGAGCGCTCGCCGGATCGTGCGGCAGAGCGGCAAGATGAGCCTTATCGCCGGGCGCTCACCGGCGTCTATGCCCGTCTTGCGGCGACCGCATGGGCGCTGGATCAGCAGGAGCCACCGCACCCGCCGGTTGGAACGGCATCTGCCTATGACTCGGCCGCCGATCTGCGCGCCGACCTTGATATCGTGCATAAGTCGCTGACGGCCAACGGCTCGGCCGGTTTGGCGCGCGGCCGCTTGCGGCAGCTGCGACGCGCCGTTGACGTGTTCGGCTTCCACCTCGCGGCGCTCGACCTGCGGCAGAACGCCGACGTCCACGAGCGCACCATCGCCGAGCTGCTGGCGACGTCCGGGGTCTGTCCCGATTATCGCGCGCTGGACGAGGCGGCGCGCGTGACACTGCTGGCGCAGGAACTGGGCCATGCCCGACCGCTTGCGTCGCAGTACGTCGCCTATTCAGATGAAACAGCGTCGGAACTGGCGATCCTGCGCACCGCGGCCGACGGCCATCGCCGCTACGGTCCGGCGGCGCTGCCGCACTACGTCATCTCCAAGGCCGATGGTGTGTCGGACATCCTGGAGGTGGCGATACTGCTCAAGGAGGTCGGCCTGCTGGTGCCGCTCACGGGGCGATTGGACGTCGACATCGTGCCGCTGTTCGAAACCATCGCCGACCTGCGTCACGCCGGACAGGTGATGGACGAGGCGTTCGCGCTGCCGGTCTATCGCGGCCTGCTCGCTTCGCGTGGTGGCGTGCAGGAGGTGATGCTTGGTTACTCCGACAGCAACAAGGACGGCGGCTACCTCACCTCGACCTGGGAGCTGTACAAGGCTGAGCTGGCGCTGATTGACGTGTTCCGCCGCCACGGCGTGGCACTGCGCCTGTTCCACGGGCGCGGCGGATCGGTCGGGCGCGGCGGCGGACCGAGCTACGAGGCGATCCTGGCGCAGCCGCCCGGCGCATTGCAGGGCGCGATCCGCATCACTGAGCAGGGCGAGGTGATCGCCGGCAAGTACTCCAACGCCGATGTCGGCCGGCGCAACCTGGAAACCCTGGCCGCCGCCACGCTGGAGGCGACCTTGCTGGAGGCCGACCGGCCGGCGCCGCCGGACGCCTATCTGGCGGCGATGGACGCGCTGTCGGCGCATGCGTTCCGCGCCTATCGTGCCCTGGTCTACGAGACCGGCGGCTTCGAGCGCTATTTCCGCGAGTCGACGGTGCTGGGCGAAATCGCCAATTTGAACATCGGCAGCCGGCCGGCATCGCGCAGCAAGCTCGGCCGCATCGAGGACCTGCGGGCCATTCCCTGGGTGTTCAGCTGGTCACAGTGCCGCGTCATGCTGCCGGGCTGGTACGGCTTCGGCACGGCGATCAAAGCCTGGCGCGCGGAGCGACCGAGTGATGGCTTGGCGATCCTGCAGGCCATGCACCGCGACTGGCCGTTCTTCCGCACCCTGCTCTCGAACATGGACATGGTGCTGGCCAAGAGCGACATCGCCATCGCCTCGCGCTACGCCGAGCTGGTGGGCGACGAAGCCTTGCGGACTGCGATCTTCGAGCGGCTGCGGGCGGAGTGGCAGGACACGATCGACGCGGTGCTGGCCATCACCGGCCAGTCGACCTTGCTGGAGGAAAACCCTTCCCTGGCACGCTCGATCCGCAACCGATTTCCCTACATCGATCCGCTGCACCATGTGCAGATCGAGCTGCTGCGTCGCCATCGCGCTGGCGACGGCGACCCGGACGTGGTGCAAGGGATCCACCTCAGCATCAACGGCATCGCCGCCGGTCTGCGCAACAGCGGGTAGTGCGTAGCGCTGGTAGTGCCGCCACATACGGCCTTCTTCCGTCGTCCCGAGCGGAGCCGCGCGTAGCGCGGCGCAGTCGAGGGACCTTGTCTCGACAACTGAGATCGACGGAGTT
The DNA here is from genome assembly GCA_035249115.1 of Vineibacter sp. Classification (GTDB taxonomy): domain Bacteria; phylum Pseudomonadota; class Alphaproteobacteria; order Reyranellales; family Reyranellaceae; genus Vineibacter. Next base: position 200 of record DATFGV010000391.1, on the reverse strand, counting down.
GATAAGAGGTCCCTCCACGCGGCCCTTCGGGCCTTGGTCGGGACGACGGAAAATGATGCGTCCGATCGCGCAGTTTCTCCCTATCGCGGCATGGCGAAGCCACCAGAGACGCTGACCACTTGCCCGGTGAGCTGCCGGGCACGCGCTGAGGCGAGGAACAGCACCGACCAGGCGATGTCGATCGCCTCCGACCGGCGGCG
>DATFGV010000390.1:0-13528 GCA_035249115.1 Vineibacter sp. | reverse complement strand
CTGGTCGACCGCGCCAATTTGCGCGGCGTGCCGCATCACGGCATCGGTCGCGGCTTCAAGGCCGGCAAGGAGGAGATCGTCGGGTTGCTGGTGGCGCTCGAGCGCTTCGTCGGCGCCGACGACGCGGCCGGCAACGCGGCGCTCGAGGCCCGGCTGCGCGCAATCGCCGCCGCGCTCGACGGGCTGAAAGGCCTGCGCGTGGCGCTGTTGCCGGCCGCTGCGACCGGTCGCGTGCCCGCGCTTGAACTTTCGGTCGACGCCGGAGCGGCCGGCGTCAATGCCATCGGTCTCAGCGCCCGGCTGCAGGGCGGCGATCCGCCGGTGCATCTGTCGGAGCGCCACGCCGCGCGCGGCGTGCTGACGATCGATCCGCAGGTGCTGGCGCCCGAGCACGACGCGCCGCTCGCCGCCGCGATCCGGCGGGCGGTCACATGAAGCATGGTGCGGCGGACGCGCCAAGAGCATGTTCCAACGACACGGAATCACAGCTCCTGGGAGCGCCGGCGTCTCGCCGGCTCATGAGCGGGCCGGAGGCCCGCGCTCCCAGGTTCCAATCGATCGGCATACGCTCTAGGGAAACAGTGACGAATAAAGAAGGCGCACGAGCTCGGCCTGACTGTGCGTGTCGGTCTTGGCGAAGACGCGTTGCAACGTCGTCTTGACGGTATTGGGGCTGAGGCCGAGCGCGTTCGCCGCCTCGGCGATGCCGGGCGCGTTCGACAGCGCGATGGCGATCCGCGCCTCGGCTCGCGTCAGTCCGAAGGCGCGCATGAGATTTGACAGGGTAAGCGCGTCGCGATCGGCGTCATTGACGAAAACGGCGATCGATGCCCCGGGCGTGGCCAGCGAACGCCACAGGTGGTGCAGGCGCAAGATCAAGGCCGGCGCTCCGGACGGACGCGAGATGCGAACGACATCGTCGACCGCCCGCATGAACGCCGATGCGAGCCCGCGGTCCTCGGCGGCATCGTCCGCCACGAGCCGGCCGCCCGTGAACATGAGCCCGTCCCGCCGCTCCAGCAGCGCCGCGGCGGCCGTGTTGTGCCAGCACAACTGGCCCAGCCGATCGACCAGGAAGACGCTCATGCCGACTCGATGCAGCGCCGCTTCCAGGCTCTTCTGAGGTGGAGCGGCGCTCTTGAAACAGGCTGAAAGCTTCAACGCGCGACCGATGTGGCGCGCCGTCGCCTCGAAACGCGCCACTTCGGTCCTGCCGGGCTGGCGGGCGCCCGGCGACTGGAAGAGCTCGAAGCCGCCGAATGTGGTGGCGTTCCGCACCGCCACGGCACTCAGGTAGTTGCGCACGCCCAACGGCCGGATGAGGTCGTTGTAGATGGCCGACCCGTCATAGCCGCTCTTGCCCAGCATCTCCGGCAGCCGCAGCGCCTTGCCTTCCGCCGCGGTCATGGCCGCTCGAAGCATTGGATTGCGATCGATCGTCGAGTAGTCACGCTTGAACCGCTCGATCGACCAGGGCTCGAGCTTGTTCGTCACGAACAACGGCACGGCGCCGCTTTGCACGTCGTTCACCAAAAGGGCGACCGGCACACCCTTGAACGCCGCGCCGATCTCGGCGACCGCCGCCGGCCAGAGCGATGCATCGACCACAGCATCGTAAATGCTGTCGATCATATGAGCCGGCAGCATGGGGTCTCCCGTCATCGGCATATGCCGGGCAGGGTGAAATATACCATCCGCGTGCAATCGGTGCCAGCGGACCTACCGCCGTGCCCGGATCGGTGCGTGCCAGCTTCTGTCGGCGCAGGAGAGGTTACGCGTGAGAATGCAGCGGACCTCCGGCGACCATTTCGGCGTATCGAGGGCGTCACGCCACAGCCACCCTTGCAGCAAGCAAAGGCAAGAGTTCCCGCCGACCGAGTCCGACGAATTCTTTGGCGCAGTCACCCGAATGGATGCAGCCCTCTGCCAAATCAGCGATACATTATGGCAGAGAAGAGCATTTGTTTTGCCCAGGGGGGACAATTCCACGTCTCGCCTGTCGGCTCGGAGCCGGGGCGCGATGAGCGAGGCGACAGTCGGACGAGACTTCACTTGGGATCAAGCGCATGGCGGACGCCAAGTTCTTCAAGCAGATGCCTGTGGATTGGGATTTGCGCCAGGACGGCGCCGACTTCAGCGGCGTCGCCGGCATGCGCTATCCCTTTCAAATGGTGCCCGCCGGAGGCACCCGGTCATGCCAAATATCGGTGTCGGGCGGCATGGCCAGGGTAAGGGTCGGCAATCCGCAAATCGCCAGGATTGCGTCAGATCCCGGCAGGCCACCCGTCGATGCGCTGACCTTCAACACCAGCGGTTCCTTCAGCATCATCGGAGGGCGGGCTGGCACGACTTACGTCATCGCCGAGGAGCCGGGCGGCATCATGCCGGCGCGTCTGCACCTGCTGAACGTCTACGTGAAGGACGAAGTCAAGGTGAGGTACAACCTTGCCCGGCTGTCTGATCCCGTGAACACGACGACATCGATGTCGCTTGCGGAAGCAGAGAAAATCCTGACGAACGTCGAAGCACTCTACTTGAGTCAGACCAACGTGCGGCTGATCAAACAGCAAATGAAAGAACTCCATGTCGGCCGCATTCTCAGCGACAACAACAATGTCATCCAACTGGACGTCATGTCCAACAACATGGAGGACGTCATATTCGCCGAGATAAGATCCCAAGGACTCTCGAACGCCGACGTCGTCTTCGTTTTTACCTGGAACATCGAAGGAAGCCGCGACCTTGTCCAGACCACCGGGCGGCCGCTCGACGGCAGAACCGAGACACCAGAAAGATTTGCGAGGTACCGCAATTCATCCCGGTCGGGTCCGACAGTCATATACATCAACTCATTTGGCAGCGCCGGGTTTCATCACACCCTTACGACCGCACATGAACTAGGCCATCATTTCGGGTTGAGTCATTTTGCGCCACGTCCTTCAAATTATCTCATGGAGGCGGGCGGCAACCGGGGTTTCAAGATGTCCTGGGGCGACATCAACGGAGTCAATCGCACCGGTATCTGAAGTTCGTCCAATCGAGCACCGACGAGGCGACCATGCCACTGAAGTCCTTGTTCTTCGCCGGCAACGCCCGACTGGAAGCGTGTCTGGTCAAGGATGCGGCGCACGTCGTCCTTGGCGACAGCGGGCAACACGTCCTTCTCATCCAGGACGCGCTCAGGGCGATCGACGGACTGACCATAAGTCCCGAAGAGGTCAAGGGCAGACGGTATGGGACATCGACCGTCGCCGCGGTGCTGGCGTACAAGCGAAAGCGCAAAATCATCAATCGAAGCTATCAATCCGCAGAGGACAGCATTGTCGGGAAGATGACGATCAAGTCGCTGGACGACGAACTCGTGCAGCTACAGACAAGGAACGCGACATCGCGTCCGGCTTCGCCGTCGGCGTTCTGCACCAACAACATGCCGCCCAAATTGTGGCCCCGCCACGGTGACGACGAGCCCACGAGACGGGTCATGGAGGGCCTTTTGGACACCGGCCGCGGCGACGACGAGCCCACGAGCAGGGTCATGGCCGGCGCTTTGAAAATTTGACGTAAGACAGCATTGACCTGGCAGTCGCCGGCCACGCTTGCTGCCGCTTAACGGGCGGCCGCGGGCGCCGCGCGAAGCGGACCGGGTGAGGCGGTGGCGCGATCGCACGATGTGCGTCGCAGGACGGAGATGCCGCGAACCGCGGCCCGCTCACCCGGTCCGCGGCGCGGCCCGACCTCTCCCCGATGGGGAGAGGTCAAAGCATGCTACGCCGCCACCTCGCCACCGGCCTTGCGGGTGGCCTGCACCGCCTCGCGCGCCGCCTTGGCCAGCAGTCCGCTGTCGTTGGCGATGGTGATGAAGCGGAATCCCATGCCGATCATGCGCCCGGCATAGGCCGGGGTGCCGTTGTGCAGGCCGGCGAACTGGCCGCGCTTCTTGGTGGCCGCCAGCAGCTTTTCGTAGATCGCCAGGATCTGCGGCTCTTCCCGGTCAAGCATCGGCTTCAGCCCGAGCGACAGGCCGAGGTCGCTGGGACCGATATAGATGCCGTTGATGCCCGGCACGTCGAGGATACCGTCGATGTTGTCGATCGCCTCCTGGGTCTCGATCATCGGGATCACCAGGATCTCGTCGTTGGCGGTGGCCTGGTAGGGCGTCGCCTCGCCGTACGCGCCGGCGCGGATCGGGCCGTTGCTGCGCTTGCCCTTGGGCGGATAGAGGCAGTACGACACCAGCGCCTTGGCCTCGGCGACGGTGTTGACCATCGGGCAGATCACGCCCCAGGCGCCGCCGTCCAGCGCCTTGCCGACGATGCCCGGCTCGTTCCACGGCACCCGCACCAGCGGCGTGATCGGGTGCCGGTCCATCGCCTGGAAGCAGTGCACCATGGTGATGTAGTCCTGCACGCCGTGCTGCATGTCGACGGTGACGCTGTCCCAGCCGCACTGCGCCATGGTCTCGGCCGAGAAGCCATTGGGGATCGCCAGCCAGCCGTTGACGCAGGCCTTGCCGGCCTGCAGCCGCTGTTTCAGCTTGTTCGCCATGGCGCGTTGCCTTTCCTGTGGGATGCCGCCGAATTTCGCGGCGGATCATAGTCGCCGTCGCACCGGCTGCGCCACTGACGGACGCATGGCTCGCTTGCGCCGGCCGGCGGACGGCGGGACGGTACAGCAGCGATCGGATGCAACTATTGTCGTCCTGAGCGCAGCGAAGGACCTTATGAACGATTGGCCCGCACGAACCGATCGGTTGGAGCTCGGTTGCACTGGATCGTTCCGTGCCGATCCACGGTTCAAGGGGTCCTTCGCTTCGCTCATGACGACAACGAGGGTCGCTACACGCGCTCGCCATGCGGCACAGGACGCTTGGCGGCGACGACAATAAGGTTTCACTGCCGACAGCGAAGAGGCCCCGCATGCGTATCGTGACCACCATGCCGCAGCGCGATTTGCGCCTGGTCGGCCCCGCTGCGAAGGCTGCCGAAGCGGCCGGCTTCGATGGCATCGTCACCCTGGAGAATCGCCACGAGCCGTTCCTGGCGCTGGGCGTCGCGGCGGCGGCGACCGAGCGGCTGTCGCTGGCGACCGGCGTCGCGATCGCCTTCCCGCGCAGCCCGATGGTGACGGCCAGCACCGCGTGGGACCTGCAGCTCGCCTCGCGCGGCCGCTTCGTGCTCGGGCTGGGGCCGCAGGTGCGGGCGCACAACGAGAACCGCTTCTCGGTGCCGTGGTCGCCACCGGTGCCGCGGCTGCGCGAGTACGTGCAGGCGCTGCGCGCCATCTGGCGCACTTGGGAGACCGGCGAGAAGCTGCGCTTCGAGGGCCAGCACTACCGCTTCACCCTGATGACGCCGAATTTCACGCCGGAGTCGCTGCACCTGCCGCCGGTGCCGGTCACCCTGGCGGCGGTCGGGCCGCACAGCCTGCGGCTGTCCGGCGAGGTGGCCGACGGCGTCCGTCTGCACGCCTTCTGCACGCGGCGCTATCTGGAAGCCATGGTGATGCCGCGGCTGGAGGAGGGCTGGCGCAAGAGCGGCCGCGGCCGCGCCAACTTCGAGATCCATGGCGGCGGCTTCATCGCCACCGGGCCGGACGAAAAGACCGTGGCCGAGAAGGTCGACTGGGTGCGCATGCGCATCGGCTTCTATGGCTCGACGCCGGCCTACTGGCCGGTGCTGGAAGCGCACGACCTCGGCGATCTCGGCCGCAAGCTCAACGCCATGTCCAAGCAGGGCCAGTGGGACGCCATGACGCGCGAGATCTCCGACGACGTGGTGCGCCTGTTCGCCGCCGTCGGCACCCACCGCGAAATCGCCGCCGCCATCGCCGAGCGTTTCGCCGGTTCGGATTCGGTGTCAGCCAGCGCCACGTCGGAAACCGGCTCCGACCTGCCGGGTGACGTGATCCAGGACATCCAGCGGCTGAAGACGACGTTCACCGGATTCGCGACGGCGTGGTGAGAGCGTCTTTCTCTCCCCCACGAAGTGGGGGAGGTGGCCGTCCTTCGACAAGCTCAGGATGAGGGCCGGAGGGGGACCGCTCGTGGTGTTCCTCATTGAGAGACCACGTCGCCTCCCCTCCGCCCCTTCGGGGCACCTCCCCAGCTTCGCTGGGGAGGATCATCAGCGGCCCGGGCAGCGCCCGGCGGCAAAGGTCTCGTCCAGCAGGCGGGCCAGGCGCAGGCCGCCGCGCGCCAGCTGCCGGTCGAGCATCGGCGTGACGGCGGCGACGTAGGCGTCGTCGATGATGGCGTTGGCCGGCAGGCCGCGGAAGATCTCGACCGCCGCCTTGTGGCTTTCGTTGGCCCAGTCGACCGGCGTGCCGCGGCGGGCGGCGGCGAGGTCGTTGCTGGCCAGCCAGCCGGTCTCGAGCCGCTCGACATAGCCGCCCCAGGACCAGGCGACATTCTGGATCAGGGCCGAGTCCCAGACCACGTGCAGGTTGGCGTCGAAGGCGTCGTGCCGGTTGGCACCCTGGCGCAGCACCACCGCGACCCTGACGTCGTTGCCGCCCTTCTTCTCGCCGATCGCGTGCAGCGGCTGGTGGATGTCGCCCACCAGGTGGACCAGGAACTTCAGCGCCCGGACCCGCTCGGCCGCCGGCCGCGACGCGCAGGCCACCACCGCCTGCTCGCGCGCGATCGCCGCCAACGCGCAATCGCCCTCGTCGGGATCCGGCTTGCAGTCGCGCGCCGCGTCGTAGCCGCTGGCCGCCATCGGAACGTCGATGAAATGCCAGCGCGTCGTGCGCTTGTCGCGCGAGCGCTCGTCGTCGCCCCAGCTGGCGATCGAGGCCAGCGACACGCCGCGGCCCAGCAGCTTGTCGATCGCCGCCCGCGTCGGATCGGCCAGGCGCCGCTGGGCGATCTCGGCGATGATGGCGTGCCCCTCCTCGCCCCAGGCCCGCGCCGGCCCGGCGCCGCACAGCATCACCAGGCAGGCCACCACGATCGCGCGCATCGCCCTCTCCGTTACCGCGGCCGCAGGATGCGCCAGCGACCGGCGACTGTCATCGCCGGCGATCAACGCATGTCGGTTTTCGCCCGCAGGCCGCCAATGCCATCATGGCGCGCGTCGTGGTAGGATGCGGCCGAAACCGTCGTCCCGACGCAACAGCGAAGCAGCGGCCGCATGGACCCGACGCGTCTGAAGCACCTCGACTTCATCCAGGCGGCGATCGCGCGCATGGCCGCCCACTCCTTCGCGATCCGCACCCTGGCCGTGACCGTGGTCGGCGCCATCGTCACCTACGCCGTCAACATCAAGCGCGGCGACGTTCTCCTCGCCGGGCTGGTGGTGGTGCTGGTGTTCTGGTTCCTCGACTCCTACTACCTCTACCTCGAGCGGCTGTTCCGCGATCTCTACGACAACGTCCGCAAGGGGACAGGCGCGAGCGACCTCAACATGTCGCTGGCCAGTTTCCGCAAGGGCACCATCTGGTTCGCCAAAGCGTTCTCGCACGCCATTCTGCCGCTCTACGGCGCCCTGCTCGTGGTGCTGCTGCTGGGCCTGTGCTTCGCCCGGCCAGCGGCGAGCTAGGCCTCCGGCCGCGACGCTGACCGAGGGAGGTTCGGCATGAAAGCGCCGCAACCGGGCGCCTCGCCGGCAAGCCTGCCGCCAGGTCCCCGCGTCTTCATCGGCAGCTCGACCGAGGCCCTGGCGCTCGCCCATCAGATCAAGGCGGCGCTGGCGCCGGAGATCGCCGCCGATGTCTGGGACGACGATATCTTCGAGCTCGGCGAGGGCGACCTCGACAACCTGATCGGCTTCGCGCGCCAGTACGATTTCGCGCTGATGGTGTTCAACGCCGACGACAAGGTGCTGAGCCGCCGCCAGCGCCAGCACGCGCCGCGCGACAACGTCATCTTCGAGCTCGGCCTGTTCATCGGCGCGCTCGGGCGGCGGCGGGCGCTCGCCGTGCTGGCGCCGGGCAAGGCCAACAAGCTCAAGATTCCGAGCGACCTGCTGGGCACCAGCAAAATGCTGCTGGACGGCAAGAAGCTCGACGGCTTCGACAGCGCGCGCAAGGCCGACGCCGCCAGGCGCAAGGCCGCGCGCCGCTACCTCGCCGGCCGGATCGACACGATCAAGCGCACCATCCTGGCGCGGGTCGGCGAAGCCGGCCTGTCGCTGCTGCCGTCCACCGGCCTGGCGATCGGCTACTTCAACAACTTCCTCAAGCCGGTGTGCGAGTGGATCGAGCGCAACAAGAAGATCACCATCGACGCCGTCGAACACGATATCAGCCACGACAACTACGATTTCACGGTCGCGATTCCGCGCACCTTGTCGGCGGCATCGGTCGACGGCCAGCGTCGCTTTGCCGAGAAGAACAACCTGAAGCCCTCGACCATCAAGGGCGAGAACCGCAGCTACCCGTTCTTCGTCAACGCCGAGATGAAGGGCGGACGGCTGCAGCTGGTCGACTATCCGACCACCCTGCGCGCCTCCTACGACACCATCCAGCTGGTGCTGGCCAGTGGTGCGCTGAAGCCGATCACCGGCGAGGAAACGCTGCTGGAGGAGAAGGAACTACGCAACTTCCACCGCGTCCTGGAGAACCTGCTGGCGCGCCAGGAGCCCGGCAGCTTCAAGGAGAACGTCCACATCGTCCACGTGTGATCAGCCGCGCCGATCTCGTCGCCCAGACATGGCCGGCATCCGTGCACGTCCGCGCGCACGCACGAGGTCATGAGCCGCGCGCCGCCTGCAGGCCCATCACCGTCTTGGGCGGATATCGTTTGAAGGTGCCGAGGTGGTCGCGCATGCCGTGCTGGAACGCCTCGACGTAGGCCAGCTTGCGGGTCATGTAGTTGTGCGTCTCCTTCGGGTCGAGATAGAGGTTGTACAGCCGCGCGTAGGCGAAGCGCTCGAGCACGCCGGTGAAGCCGCCCGCCCCGTGCGCGTCGGTGGGGTCGTCCGAGGTGGCGCTCAGCACCATCTTGTATTCGCCGCAGCGCAGCGCCGAGAAGGTCTTCACCAGCCAGTAGTAGTGGTACTTGCGGTTCGACAGGCCGTCCTCGGCCAGCAGGAACGAGCTCTGGTCGACGCCATCGATGTAGCGATCGGACGGCAGGCGCTGGCTCTCGCCGGCCAGTGACAGCGCCGTCGGCATGAGGTCGTTGAAGTCGAACATGCCATCGCTCTGCCGGCCGGCCTCGATCATGCCCGGCCACAGCATCAGGCCCGGCACCCGCACGCCGCCCTCCCAGGTCGAGCCCTTGGCGCAGCGGAACGGCGTGAACGCCGAATCCGGCCAGGTCTCCATATGCGGCCCGTTGTCGGACGACACGAAGATCAGGGTGTCCTCGAGCTGGCCGCTCTTGCGCAGCGCCTCGACCAGCCGGCCCATGATGGCGTCGAGCTCGATCAGGGTGTCCTTGTAGGGATGCCGGGCCGGCGACTGGCCAAGGAACTTTTCGTGCGGATAGTTGTCGAAATGCGCGCCGCGGGTGCAGTGATAGAGCAGCCACGGCTGGCCCTTGCCGGCCATGCGCTCGATGAAGGCTTCGGAATACTGGCACCATTTCTCGTCGAGCAGCGACAGCACCGGGATCGTCACCTCCTCGACGTTCTCGGCAGCGCCGCCCCGCTTGGCGTGCACGAAGCAGCGGTTGAACGGCATGTTCTTGATCCACTCGGTGCGCGCCGCCGAGTAGACGATCTCGGGGAAGAACTGCGGGTCGCGCCATTCGGTGTACATGTCGGACACCGACAGGAAGCCGTAGAAATCGTCGAAGCCGACGTTCTGCGCCTGGCTGGCCTCGTTCTCGCCGACATGCCATTTGCCGACCGCCTGGGTGAAGTAGCCGGCGTCGGCCAGCAGCTGGGCGATGGTGGTCTCGCCCTGCAGGCCGCCGGGCTCGCCGTACATCGGCGGCCGGTGCAGTCCGTGCCGGTTGGGCACGCGGCCGGTCAGCAGGGTGGCGCGCGACGGCGAGCAGCTCGGCTCGGAGTAACACGAGGTCAGCTGCAACCCCTGGCGCGCCACCTTGTCGAAATTCGGCGTCGGGGCGCCGACCGCGACGCCGCCGCCGTAGCAGCCGAAATCGCCCCAGCCGACGTCGTCCATCAGGAAGACCAGGATGTTCGGCCGCTTCTTGCGCCGCGCGCGGTACGCCTCGAGCTTGTGGCGCGCCGCCTCGACTTGCGCGGTATGGACGAACGCCGGTTCGAGATGCGGCGCCAGGCGCACGGTCGGCGAGGCGATCGGATCGAAGGTCATGGCGTTTCCCCTCTTGCTGCGCGGCGCCGGAGGCCGCTCGCGCCACCGTGGCCCCAAGCCGTCGGCAAGGCAATCGATCAACTGGATTTTCCGCCGTCGGCGCCTTCGCCCCGCGGCGGCGCCGCGCTAGACTGGCTGGCGTCGGAGGCTCGATGAGCGAAAGCGACACCAAACCGGACACCAAGGTCGAACCGAAGACCGAGCGGCCGCGGCTGTACAAGGTCGTCCTGATCAACGACGACTACACGCCCCGCGAATTCGTCGTGGTGGTGCTGAAGGCCGTGTTCCGCATGAACGAGAGCCGCGCCTACAGCGTGATGATGACGGCGCACCAGCTCGGCACCTGCGTCGTGGCGACCTTCACCAAGGACGTCGCCGAGTCCAAGGCCACCGAGGCGATCGACCTGGGCCGCAGCAAAGGCCACCCGCTGATGTTCTCGACCGAGCCGGAGGAGTAGATGGCGGGCGCCAATATTCACCTCTCCCCGACGGGGAGAGGTCGGGCCGCGCAGCGGACCGGGTGAGGGGGCCGTGGAGCATACACGACGACTCCCTTGGCGCATCGCGTGCGATCGCAGCGCCCCCTCACCCGCCGCGCTGCGCGCGTCGACCTCTCCCCGTTGGGGAGAGGTTCGCATGCGCTAGGTCTCAAGAAACCAGTCGAGGATCGCGGTGTTTTCGTCGCGCGGGTAGGTGTGCGACAGGTCGGCGATCTCGCGATAGAGAACGTCGGCGCCGGCCTGGCGCATAGTCTGCTCGGCGGAATGCGCCATCTCCGGCGGGAACATCCAGTCCTGCGCGCCGTGCACGATGTGGATCGGCATGCCGCGCACGCGATCGGCGTCCATGAAGCCCATCATCAGGGGATGGAAGCTGGCGGCGATCGGCGCCAGATGGGTGAAGCGGCCGCCGGTGCGCAGGCCCAGCAGGTAGGTGAAGGTGCCGCCGTCGCTCATGCCGGTCAGCAGAAGGCGCGTGCTGTCGATCGACCAGCGTTCCGCGAGCCAGTCGAGCATGCGCCCGATGTTGGTGCCGTCGGTCTCCGGCTCCATCAGCGACCAGGTCGCGCCGATCGCGGTCGGCGCCAGCAGCAGCAGGCCACGGCTGCGCGCCTCGCGCAGCCAGCTCCACAGGAAGGCGCCACCGTTGCCGCTGCCGCCGTGCAACGCCACCACCAGCGGCAAGGGGCGGGCGCCATCGTAGTATTCCGGCACGTAGAGCGAGAAGGCGCCGCGCGTGCCGGGCGCGCCACCGACATGGATGACGCCGGCCTCCTGCCGGGTCGGATCGGCGTTCGCCAGTCGCCCGGCCAGAGCCGCATCGTCGCGCGCCGTCGGCTCGAGGAAGAACTGGCTGACCGGCCGCAGATGCGCCGCCATCGGATACAGCGCCTCGGCGGCGCGGGCATGGCAGCGCAGCGCACGATACGCCGCGAGCATCGGTTGCGGCGCCTCGTCGGCGCCGCGCAGGCCGGTGATGCCCTCTTCGGCAGCGGCCGCCGCCCGCTCCAGGCAGTCGCGCACCGGCGCCAGCCGTTCGGGCCAGCCACGACCGCGCGACGCCGCCAGCGCCGCGCCGAGATCGTCGTGCCGGCCGGCCAGCGCCGCGATCAGCTGCGGCAGGCTGGCGGGCGACAGATGCCGGCCGGCGAATTCCAGAGCGTGCAGCGCCCGCAGGATCGCCGGCACCAGCTCAGCGATGGCCTCGACGGCCTGTGCGTCATCTTTGTCCGTCACCCCGCTCCTCCGCCACGCGCCGGATGGTCATCGCCGTGGCCCTGCGATCCCAGCGCCGCATCAGCCACGCAAAAGAGTGCACCCTGGGCGAACGCTTCGTCGAGCGGCATCGCCGCATGGCCAGCGCCCCGACTGGTCCGTGCGCGAGCGTGCGTCCGCTGTCACCGATCGGCTCGCAGTCGGTTGCCGCATTGATCACCGGATGGCATTGATCGTTGCGGTTGGGCCGAAATCCTCGATCCAGGCGCGCGCAAAGCCCGCCTGTTCGAAGACTGTCACCATGAATTCGGCTTCTTCATCCACGTCCATCACGTTCATCCTGAGCTTGCCGCCCGGCGGCATGACCTTGGCCGCCGCCTGCGCGGCGCGCGGCCAATCAAAGTCGTCGAACAGCAGCTTGTAGCCACAGACCTCCAGGACGGAACCCGGCACGAAAATCTCGTCCATCTGCTCCATCCAACCGTGAACGTGGTTGGGGATGCCCGACGTCGGCCCGCCCGAGCCGCGCTTGATCGGGTTGAGGTTGGTGATGTGCGGCGTCTCATAGCCGCCGCCGACGTTCACCTTGCCGTTCACCGGCCGGATCCGGATGCGCCATCCGATGCGCTTTGCCGCGTCGATGATCCTGGGCGACAGCGACCGCATGGTCGCGATCGTCGCACTGGCGCTCGCGGCGGAGCTCATGATCGTGGCGCAGGCCTCCAGGACGATCTTGAGGCATTCGTTGTTGATCCGGCCGATCTCTGCCCTGGCCAGCGACGGCGACATGCCCTTCTGCTCGACGTAGTAGCGCATCTCGGCGTTGAACCGGGTGTAGACGTCGAGTAGGAGGTTGGCCTGCCAGTGATCGCCATCGGTGAACCCCAGGTAGTAGTCGATCGTCGCGGGAAAATCCTGGTACGCCTCGGCGACCATGTAGCTGCCATCGCTGGCGCGCCGGATCCAGACGACGATGTCGCCCCAGGGCTCGCTGCCGGCGAAGCGCGTGACTGTGCTGGGCAGCGCGAAGCCGAGGACCTGCTCGCGCACATGCGCCGGCAGCCAGGCCGGCAGCGGCGCCGGCTGGGCTGCGCGGATCGGCGTGACGCTGATGTACTGGCGCATCAAATCGGCGCGCAAGTTCAACAGTGCGTCCTGGTTGCCGGTGTCGATGATGAAGCGCCGCTGCGCGCCGCCGGTCGTGGCTTGCTCCGCCGGGTCGGGGCGCAGCGCGCTCGGCGATTTGGGCGGCGTCGACCACAGGAAGGCGATCGCCTGCGCCAGGGTCACGGACTAGCTGAAGACAAGCCGTCGGCGGTCGGCCGGATCGATGGTTACCGAAAGCGCCATGAGTATCCCCCGGCGCCCGACGACCCACCTTGGAACCTGGTCATCGACGGCGCCCTAGCTGGGCCGGGCCGCGGGCTGCGGCCGTTCACCAATGACGCTTTTACGATTGTGAGTGAGGCCTCATCCCTAGAAGATGGGCAGAAAAATGACGCGGCGCGGTTTTCGCGACGACTGGCAAATTCAAGTTTCGTGCAATGAGCGGGAAGAAGCAGTCGTCGCTGAAGCGATGCCCGGGAGCG
>DATFGV010000389.1:0-4433 GCA_035249115.1 Vineibacter sp. | reverse complement strand
CTGAAGGCAACCGATGGCGTCATCAGCGAAGACGTCGAACTGCTGAAAAAATTGCTGCAGGGATGAAGCCGGCGATTGCCGGCCAGGCGATGGGGCGTCGCCCGGCGGCGCCCCTTTTTTCATCCCGGGCCGGTCTGCCGGCGGCCTGCGAAAACCGCCGCTAAGGGCCGGAAAACGCTGCTAAATGCGCTATCCTCGCGAAGCGGACATGGTATAGTTTCCGACCGTCTTGCGCGGTCTGTCGCGCGCGGCCGTGTGCCGCGTCGGCGGGCTGGCGTTACCCGGCCGCGGCGCTGCCGCGAAGTGCGCGGAGAGTCCCTCCGCAGGCCATCACCACCCGCCATGGGCAATCGATCCGGCAATGAAACTAACCATCGAACGGGCCGCCCTCCTCAAAGCCTTGACCCACGTCCAGTCGGTCGTCGAGCGCCGCAACACCATCCCCATCCTGTCCAACGTCATGCTGACGGCGCAGAAGGGCAAGCTGGGACTGGCGGCGACCGACATGGACCTGACCATCGTCGAGCAGGTCGACGCGACCTCGTCCAAAACCGGCGCCACCACCGCGCCGGCGCACACCATGTACGAGATCGTTCGCAAGCTGCCGGATGGCGCCCAGGTCGAGATCGAGACCGGCAGCGACAGCAGCCTGACGCTGCGCGCCGGCCGTTCGCGCTTCACCCTGCAATGCCTGCCGGTCGGTGACTTCCCGCAGCTCAACGACGGCGACCTGCCGCACAAGTTCCAGGTCGCGGCCGGCGATCTGCGGACCATAATCGACCGCACCCGGTTCGCGATCTCGACCGAGGAAACCCGCTACTACCTGAACGGCATCTACGTGCACGCCGCCAAGGTCGGCGGCGTCGACGTCATGCGCGGCGTCGCCACCGACGGCCACCGGCTGGCCCGGGTCGAACTGCCGCTGCCGGCCGGCGCCGCCGAGATGCCGGGCGTCATCGTGCCGCGCAAGGCGGTGGGCGAGCTGCGCAAGCTGATCGACGAGGCCGACATCGCCGTCGACGTCGAGCTGTCGGAGACCAAGATCCGTCTGTCGCTGGGCAACATCACGCTGACGTCGAAGCTGATCGACGGCACTTTCCCGGATTACGAGCGGGTCATCCCGAGCGGCAACGACAAGGTGCTGGAGGTACGCTGCGCCGAATTCTCCGCCGCCGTCGACCGGGTGGCGACGATCTCGACCGAGAAATCCCGCGCCATCAAGCTCAGCCTGGGCAAGAACGCGCTCACCCTGTCGGCCACCAGCCCGGACGCCGGCAGCGCCTCGGAGGAGATCGAGGTCGGCTACGGCGGCGCGCCGATCGAGATCGGCTTCAACTCGCGCTACCTGCTCGACATCACGTCGCAGATCTCGGGAGCTGACGCCCGTTTCCTCATGGCCGACGCGGGCTCGCCCACCGTCGTACGCGACTCCGCCGACGACAGCGCGCTCTACGTCCTGATGCCGATGCGCGTATGAGCGGCGGCGCCCTCCCCGCCATCGCCGACAGCACCCCGATCGCCACGCCGGCGACACCATTCGCGCCGGCGGCCGGCGTGCTGGCGGTGCGCCAGCTGCGGCTGACCGAGTTCCGCAACTACGCCCGGCTGCGGCTCGATCTGTCGGCGGCACCGGTCGTGGTCACCGGCGACAACGGCGCCGGCAAGACCAACCTGCTGGAGGCGGTGTCGTTCCTGTCGCCCGGCCGTGGCCTGCGCCGTGGTCGTCTCGACGAGGTGATGCGCCGGGCGCGCCCGGGCGAGGCGCCGCCCCTGGGCGGCTGGGCGATCGCCGCCGCACTCGACGTGCCGGAGGGCCGGCTGACCATCGGCACCGGCCTCGAGTCTGTGCCGGCCGCCAATGGCGACGGCGAGGCGACGCGGCGGGTGGTACGGATCGACGGCCGCCCGGCATCGAGTCAACTCGCCTTGGGCGAGCACGTGGTCGCGATCTGGCTGACGCCGCAGCTCGACCGCATCTGGGTCGACGGGCCGGGCAACCGCCGCCGCTTCCTCGACCGTATGGTCGCCGCCTTCGATCCGGCGCACGCCGGCAGCGTCGCCGCCTACGACCAGGCGATGCGCCAGCGCGCCCGGCTGCTGGCCGACGGCCGCGGCGATGCGCACTGGTTCGCCGCCGTCGAGGATACGATGGCGCGGCACGGCGTGGCGCTGACCGCCTCGCGGCTCGATCTCGTGGCCCGCCTCGACCAGGCGGCGCGACTGGGTGTCGGCCCTTTCCCGCGCGCCAGTCTGGCGCTGGTCGGCGAGGTCGAGGACTGGGTGGCCCGGATGCCGGCGCTGGACGCCGAGGACCGCCTGCGCACCCGCCTGTCGGCCAACCGGGCGCTCGACGCGCAGGCCGGCGTCACCACCAGCGGCCCGCACCGTGCCGACCTCGACGTGCGCCACCTCGACCGCGACATCGCCGCGGCGCAAGGCTCAACCGGTGAACAGAAGGCAGTGCTGGTCGCGATCGTGCTGGCGCATGCAAGGCTGGCGTCGCTGGCGCGCGCCCGGCCACCGCTGTTGCTGCTCGACGAGATCGCCGCCCACCTCGATGCGCGCAAGCGCGCCGCCCTGTTCGCCGAGATCATCGCCCTGGGTTGCCAGGCCTGGATGACCGGCACCGACGCCACCACCTTCGCGCCGCTGGCCGGCCAGGCGCAGTTCCTGCGCCTCGAAGCCGGCGCCATCGCGCCCACCTGATCCTCGCGGACCCCCATGACCGACGACAGCAACGATCCGAACAAGCCGACCCGCGCCAACCCGGACATGACGCCGCTGCCCGGCGAGACCGGCGAGTATGGCGCCGAGTCGATCAAGATCCTGCGCGGCCTGGACGCTGTGCGCAAACGTCCCGGCATGTATATCGGCGACACCAGCGACGGCACCGGCCTGCACCATCTGGTCTACGAGATCGTCGACAACGCCATCGACGAGGCGCTGGAAGGCTATTGCGACCGGATCGACGTGACCCTGCACGGTGACGGCTCGGTCAGCGTCGTCGACAATGGCCGCGGCGTGCCGACCGACATTCACTCCGAGGAAGGCGTTTCGGCGGCACAGGTGATCTTCACCACCTTGCACGCCGGCGGGAAATTCGATCAGAACAGCTACAAGGTCTCGGGCGGCCTGCACGGCGTCGGCGCCGCGGCGGTCAACGCGCTGTCGACGTTTCTCGATCTGCGGATCTGGCGCGGCGGCAAAGAATTCCACATGCGCTTCAAGGACGGCGATCCCGAGAAGCAGCTTGAGATTGTTGGCGACGCGCCCGAAGGCAAGCGTGGCACATCGGTCACGTTCCTGCCGTCGCCCAAGACCTTCACCGCCACCGAATTCGATTTCGCGACCCTGGAGCACCGGCTGCGCGAGCTGGCGTTCCTGAATTCGGGCGTGCGCATCGTGTTGACCGACGCGCGCAGCGTTGAGTCCACGACTGTCGATCTGTTCTATGAAGGCGGCATCGAGGCCTTCGTGCGCTATCTCGACCGCAACAAGCAGGCACTGGTGCCGGCGATCTCGATCCATGGCGAGCGCGACGGCATCGGGGTCGACGTGGCGATGGAGTGGAACGACTCCTACCACGAGACCATGCTGTGCTTCACCAACAACATCCCGCAGCGCGACGGCGGCACGCATCTGGCCGGCTTTCGCGGCGCGCTCACCCGCACGGTCAACAAGTACGCCGAGGAAAGCGGTATCGCCAAGAAGGAGAAGGTGGCGCTGTCGGGCGACGACATGCGCGAGGGATTGACCTGCGTGCTGTCGGTCAAGGTGCCCGACCCCAAGTTCTCGGCCCAGACCAAGGACAAGCTGGTGTCCGCCGAGGTGCGGCCGGTGGTCGAGGCGGTGGTCACCGACAAGCTCGCCCGGTGGTTCGAGGAGCATCCGTCCGAGGCCAGGAAGATCGTCACCAAGGTGGTCGAGGCCGCCGCCGCCCGCGAGGCGGCGCGCAAGGCGCGGGAGATGACCCGCCGCAAGGGCGCATTCGACATGTCAACGCTGCCGGGCAAGCTGGCCGACTGCCAGGAGCGCGATCCGGCGCTGAGCGAGCTGTTCCTCGTCGAGGGCGACTCGGCCGGCGGCTCGGCCAAGCAGGGCCGCAACCGCGCTTTCCAGGCGATCCTGCCGTTGCGCGGCAAGATCCTGAACGTCGAGCGGGCGCGTTTCGACAAGATGCTGTCGTCGGCCGAGATCGGCACCCTGATCACGGCCCTGGGCACCGGCATCGGCCGCGACGATTTCGACCTCGGCAAGCTGCGTTACCACAAGGTCGTCATCATGACCGACGCCGATGTCGACGGCTCGCATATCCGCACGCTCCTCCTGACGTTCTTCTACCGGCAGATGCAGTCGCTGATCGAGGCGGGCCACCTTTTCATCGCCCAGCCGCCGCTCTACAAGGTGAAACGCGGCAGCCAAGAGCGCTACCT
>DATFGV010000388.1:0-3897 GCA_035249115.1 Vineibacter sp. | reverse complement strand
AGTCGCCGCAGCTGGTCGAGGACGCGCGCAGCGCGGCCGCGGCGGCGACGTCGCTGGCCGAGCTCGAGGCGGCGATTCGCGCCTTCGACGGCTGCTCGCTCAAGCGGCTGGCGAAGAACACGGTGTTCGCCGACGGCGCCGCCGACGGGCCGGTGATGGTGGTCGGCGAGGCGCCGGGCGAAGACGAGGACCGACAGGGCAAGCCGTTCGTCGGCGTCAGCGGCCAGCTGATGGACCGCATGTTCGCCGCCATCGGCCTCTCGCGCGCCCGCGATCTCTACATCACCAACATCCTCAACTGGCGGCCGCCGGGCAACCGCACTCCCAACCTCAGCGACGTCGCGATCTGCGTCGCCTTCGCCCGCCGCCACATCGAGTTGAAGCGGCCGAAGCTTCTGGTGTTGGCCGGCGGCGTGCCGGCGAAGAGCCTGCTCGACACCGAAACCGGCATCACCCGGCTGCGCGGCCGCTGGTTCGACTACACCTTGCCCGACGGCACGCGACTGCCGACGATGCCGATCTTCCACCCCGCCTATCTGCTGCGCACGCCGGCCAGCAAGCGGCAGACCTGGCTCGACCTGCTGAACATCAGCGAGCGGCTGGATCAGCTCACCCCGGCCTAGGTTTTCTTTTGTCGAACTTGCAGCGAAAGCGGAACGTTTACGTTGGCGAGTGCTCTATCAAACTCGGCAAGGTCGAAGTTGCCAGGATCGATTTGGCCAATAAGAGCCGCCACTAGCTCAGGCTGCAGCAACTCGGGGCGCTGCTCCAGCAGATCGAAAATACTTGGGAGGCGCTCGTCGAGTCGGAGTGGCGCGAACACAAGTGGTCCGCCGGGCTCCGGCGGCAAGACATTTATGGCACTACCGCTTGCCAAAGGAAGGCTTGACTGCGTCTGGTCAGAGATCGCCCCAAGCGCTGTGAGATATGTTGTTCGATTTTGCGGGGTGAGCATCACGCGTACGGGTGTATTACTTTGCGGAACTGTGAAGAACGGGTAAACGAAAGGCGGACCCTTCTGGCGTACTGCCGGCAGCGTAATGTTAACGTATCCGCGGACTTCGAAGATTGGGTTTACAATTGGGGTGGAATCGCCTTGAACCGGCCCGAACACGCTTGGCAAGACAGCCACTAGTGCGGTTCCCCGAGGAGGCACACGCACAAACCCCGTGCTCGGAAGAAACCGTTCATCGGCCAGCGTCCCTGAAAGTATCCCCTGCTGGTTGTCCGTGCCACCAGAGTCGACAAACACCAGCGCGTTGCCCGCCAAGGTCCGGAAAAGACGGTTCGGGGTTCCAACTGGCGGCGGCGAGATCACGAATTCCAATCGATAGCGGTACTCTTTATCCTCCAGATTAGTAATCTCCAAGAAGTATCCTTGAATTACTCGATCGACTGCTGCCGTGCCAGTCGGTGTACTGGGCGACTGCGGCTTGTAGATCAATTCGAAGTGCGAGATCTCCATGGATGCTTCCCCCTCTCTGTCCTGGATTGGAGAAACTCAAGTAACCATTCGTTGTAGAGAACCACCGTGCATTGGTGCGCCATATCGGGCACCTACGCGACGTTGCACCCGAGGCCGCTGCAAAAGCACGCGTGGATCAGATTCTGGAAAAAAGCCCTGAAACCCCTAGGCGCAGCGTGTGCTCGCACAGTTCGCGCTACTCGCTAGACGCACTGACCTCTGCGCTGCCACAAACTAAGCCGATCAGCGAGGTTCTCCAGGATCAGAGGAGACTACGTGGATGCGTGGGTCTTCGTCAAGATCTAAAACCGAAAGTTGTAATAGAAGAGGCGTCTAACAGATGGAAGAACGTGCTGACAAGCGCAAAAAAATGCATGTCCATTGCACCTTCGACCCGCAGCTAACGAGATTACGCTTGCTCCTTCCAACCGCTGTAGTTGCTCCATGATCGTTGTCCGAACTGGTGAGTCAGAGCCGGTTTTCCGGGCCAAGGGTCCACATCGACGGCCCCTTGGCCTGTTGCTAGACGGCAAGTCTTCAGGCTTACCCCGGCCCGTCGCCGTGCAGGGCGCGGAAGCGGCGCCACTCGGCACCGTCGCGCGGTCCATAGGTGGCGAAGCTCGGCTCGGCAGACTCGCGATAGGCGGCCTTGAGCGTGCCGACGGGATCGGTCTCGGTCCGCCGGCGTGCCTTGGCCGGATCGACACCGTAGACCGGCGCGGCGTTGAGGCCGAACACGTCGGCCTTCAGCGACGGCGTCAGCGCCGGATAGCCGTGGCGATCCTGGAATTCGCGGCTGATCTGGAAGGCGCGGAACGCCTGGATCTGATCCTGCGGCGAGCCGTACCAGATCGAATCGCTGCCCCACAGCACGCGCTTGTCGCCGACGTGGCGCAGCAGCTTGCCCAGGGTGTGCGCGGCCTGGTCGGGATCGCGCATCACCATTCGCCACGTGCTGCCGAGCTCGGCGTAGACGTTGGCATTGGGCGCGACCCCGTTGTCGTGCAGCGATTTCACCAGGCTGTCGATGCCGCGCTCGGCATTGGCGGCGTCGTAGGGTGCTTCCCGTTTGGTGAGCTCGAAACCCGAGTGATAGATGATGAAATTGACGTCGGGATAGCGCTTGGCGACACGCCCGACGTCGACGCACGACGCAAAGCGCGCCTCCTGCCCCGGAAACGCCAGCCCCTTGTGCATGCAGATGTTCCTGACGCCGAGACGACGCGCCTGCTCGATGAACGGAATGCCGACCTCGGGATCGTCCAGCCACCAGCCGACGCCCCTGGGACCCCATTGCGGATAGACCTTCCAGGCCGCGATGCCATAGGTGCGGTGCACTTCCTCCATGTGCTCGAGCTGACGCCGATAGGGCTCGGCGTTGGGCACGATCATGGCGTGCAGCAGCAGGCGCCGGCCATTGCCCAGGGCCGCCACTAGCTCGCGCACGCGCGCGGCTTCGCCCATCGACACCGGGTTGCGGTCGGGCAGCGCCGGCACGAACGACAGCACCGCCAGGTCGGTGTCGCTCTCCAGGAAGACGTCCTTGATGAAGTTGTCGGCGTCGTAGCACCACAGTCCCGGGCCCTGGGCGCACTGCTTGGGCGGCAGCTGCAAGAGCGCGCGCAACCGATCAAGCCCGGCCGCGCCCGCCGTCGGCGATCCGCCGCGCCAGGCCGTGCCCTGCGCTTCGATCATGTGGGTCTGGATGTCGAAGATGAATTCGCGCCCGGTGATGACCTGGGCCATTTGCGGATCGATCGCCGCATCCGCCGGCAGGTCGAAGCGGCCGCCCGTCGCGCCGAGCGACGCAAAGCTCTCGTTCAGGGTGAGCAAGGTGGTCGCAGCGCCGCACAGGCCGGCCATGAAGGTACGGCGGCTTTGGCCGCTGCGCCGCGCGTTGTCAGTGATACGCGAAGCCGCCTCGCGGGCGGCGCGCATGATCGGAGCACTCAACCGCACCGGCACGAATTCGCCATTGGAGGTGGAATCGAGCTTGATCGGCAAATTCGCTTGATCGGCCATCGTTGCCTCCGTCACGTCCCGCGCCAACCGGCACAATGCACCGGCCGGTCGCATGCTACGGCATACGTCCAAGCGGCGCCGCCGAGGTTTGCCGCCGCCAGGCCAGCATCCTTGCGATTGCCAGTCCGACCACCAGAAGCGCCGCGAGTGGCTGGATCAGATCGCGGGGCATAAACCAGCCGCCAGCGCCTCTCCCCCAACGAAGTTGGGGGAGGTGGCCGACGGCCGGAGGGGGACGCCACGTGGTGATTGTCATTGAGACACCTCGTCGGCTCCCCTCCGCCCGTTCGGGGCACCTCCCCAGCTTCGCTGGGGAGGATTTCCCATTGCGGCCATTCCAACCGCGATACCGACCGCAAGCAGCGCCGCCGGCGGCGCGACGAACGCGTCAGGCGCATCCATCGTCCACA
>DATFGV010000387.1:0-6040 GCA_035249115.1 Vineibacter sp. | reverse complement strand
GCCGGCGTGTTCCTCGGCCGCGGCATCGAGGACGCCTCGCTGGAGGATTGGCGGCGGCTGTGCGAGGTCAATCTGACGGGCGTGTTCCTCGGCACCAAGATGGCGCTGCCGGCGCTGCGCGAACGGGCCCGCGGCAGCGCGCATGGCAGCGCCATCGTCAACCTGGCGTCGATCGCCGGCCTGGTCGGCTCGCAGCTCGATCCGCTCTATTCGATGACCAAGGGCGGCGTCACCACCTTCACCAAGTCGGCGGCGCTGGAGTTCGCCCGCAAGGGCTACCGCGTGCGGGTCAACTCCATCCACCCCGGCGTCATCGAGACCGACATGGGCGCGCAGACCTTCGTCTCGCGCGCCCAGGTGCAGGGCACCAACGACGTCGACGCCGCCCGCCGGCAGTCGCTGGCGGCCCACCCGATCGGCCGGCTGGGCACCGCCACGGACATCGCCTTGGGAATCGTGTTCCTGGCGTCCGACGATGCCGGCTTCATGACCGGGTCCGGCCTGGTCGTCGACGGCGGCCTTACGGCGCAGTGAAAAAGGTGTGGCGACGGCCAATCGAGGTGCGTCGTGGCCTTGCAAATGTCAACGCGGTGCCGCGAAGCGGCCGTGGATTTACCCCAAACCGCGCCTACATGGTGGATTGCCGACCCGTTTCACTGCCCGGCGAGCGGCCGTTGGTCCAATGGCAGCGCCTTCCCCAGGGAGGTTCCAACATGCGCAAGATCGCCTTACTGCCCCTGCTCGCCCTCGGCGTCGCCGCCTGCGTGCCCGACGGCGGCTATTACGACAGCCCGCCGCGCTCCAGCTATTACGGCGGCTCGCCGTCCGGCTACTACGGCGGCTCACCGTCCGGCTATTACCCGCGGTCGTCGCCCGGCTACTACGGCTCCCCGTCCGGCTATTCGCCGGCCTACGACGATGGCGGCCAGTGCACCTTCCAGACCCGCCGCGGCCCGGTGATCGGCTACCAGCCGGCCGGCAAGAACCGCTGCTGCATCGACACCTCTCGCGGTCCCTCCTGCCAGTAGGTCTGGCAGACAGCTCCGAGAACCCGCCGCCGGCCCCGCCGACGGCGGGTTTTTGTTCGCTTTGCCTCAACGGGCGGTTCGGACCTCGCTCCGGCCCGCGCCACCCTTAAGTTGGCTTTGGAGTGAAAACATAAGTAGAAAGTTCTTTTTCTATCAATATCTTATATATCGTTTCTAACATGCCGAGCGCGATTTCCACCCTTCGCTGTCTTTTGCCGCGGCAGACCGGGTCTAGCGGCCGTGATGTGCTCACACCCGGGGCTAAAATGTTCAAAATGAGCGGAGTTATCCGGCGACTAAGTTATTGATATAGCGTAATTTAATCTCTGTGATGGTGTCTCTTCTGCAAATAGATGAAAAACTTGGTTGATGTGTCACATCAACTAAGTCAAGGCTGTGTCCGTCAAAGGTGCTGTGGCGTCGGGAAAAGCCAGATTGGTGCTGCCGAGCAAAGGCGGTCAATACGGCAAAGCTCATCTCGGTAGCACAGGAGTTTTCTGCGGTCGCGGGTAAGGAACCGCTCGGGATCGTTAAGCGCAATCCGCGCATCCTCCAATTTGGTTCCAGGAGAATTAAGTCATGACCATGATCCGCAAGCTGTTCAAGGACGAGTCCGGTGCGACCGCCATCGAGTATGGCCTGATCGCGGCGTTGATCTCGGTGGCGGCCATCGGCGCGTTCTCGCTGGTCGGCGGCGGCCTCAACAACATGATGACCAACGTCGCCGGCAAGTTCTAAGGAATTGCCGTCTGCGCCGGCCTAAACCCGCGTTTTGGGGGTTTTAATGGTTCTCCTCCTGCGTAAGCTTTTGAAGGACGAGACCGGCGCGACAGCAATCGAATACGGCTTGATTGTCGTGCTGACCTCGACGGCCGCTATTGCGGGCTACTCGCTGGTTGGCAACAGTCTCAACACCTCGATCAACAACATCGCGGGTAAGCTGTAGTCGTTAGCCGCGCCGTAATCGGGTGTCGCGCCCCCGGCGCGACGCCGACCTCGGTACCGACGACCACCGCGCATGCGACGCGGCGATGGTCGCCCGAACCGAAATCGACGGCACATCGACGCCGCCCCGTTCCGCCGACCGCGGAAAGGGGCGGTAGTCGTTTGTGAGCAGCGCGTCTACGACTTGGCGAGCCCGGCGCGGACCAGCAGTGGCTTCACGTCATTGAAATACTGCTCCGCCCAGGCGCGGTAGGCCTTCGGATCGCGATACCAGGTCTCCTGCACGTACTTGTCGAGCAGCGCCTGGTGCGCCGGATCGTCCATCGCCTCCTTGAAGGCGTCGTGCAGGCTGCGGATGATCGGCTCCGGCAGCGTCTTGGGCCCGACCAGCCCGTAAGGACTGTGGGCGACCGCCTTGATGCCGCTCTCCAGCAGGGTCGGGGCATCGGGAAACTTCGGGAAGCGCTTCTCGGTCGCCATCGCCAGCACGCGCACCTGGCCCCCATCGACGAACGGCGCCCACTGCGCGCCGTCGGGCACGAAATCGATGTGCTTGCCCAGCAGCGCTTGCATCCATTCAGCGCCGCCCTTGTAGGGCACGTGCGTGAACTTCGCGCCGGTCGCCAGCTCGGTCTCGATCATCAGCAGATGCCCCGTGCCGCCGATGCCGCTGGTGCCGTAGTTCAGTTTCTCCGGCTCGCGCTTGCCGGCCTCGACCAGGTCGTGGATTGTCTTCCACGGTGCGTCGCTGCGCACCACGATGCCAAACGTGTAGGCCGACAGGCCGATGATGTAGCTGTAGTCGCGCAACGGATGCCAATTGGCGTCCTGGTAATGCGGGTAGCGCAGGCTGTTGACCGTCATGCAGGCGATGGTGTGGCCATCGGGCTTGGCGTTCACCATCTGCGCCGCCGCCAGCGTGGCGGCCGCGCCCGCCTTGACGTCGACCAGCACCTGCTGGCCGAGGATCTTGGTGACGCGCTCGCCGAGGAAGCGCAGATGCACGTCGGTCAGGCCACCCGCCGCCAGCGGGTTGTACACCGTGATCGGCCGCTCCGGCCGCCACCGCGCCTGGCCGCGCGCCAGCATCGGTGTCGCCAGCGGCGCCACCGCCGCCAAAGCCAGCAGCCGCCGCCGGTTCACCCGCGCCGGTCCGGCGCCGCGTCGATGCCGTGACGTCATGAAACCCCTCCCTTTCCATTTTCCTGGCCGCACTCTAGGGCGACCTCCGCCGACGATCTAGGCACTGGCCGAACACAAGTCCAGCCGAAGCATCGCAGTGCAGTATCACCGCGACCCGGGTCGCGCGGCGTGCGGCGAGGCGTCTGCGTCGGGCGCGACCCAGCCCCGCTGGTCGGCACTGGCTTCGGCGCACGGCGGATCGTAGGCTCCGCCTCGGACACTCAGCGCCCGGCAGGAGCGCGACGCCGATCAGCGCGCGACAAACGAACCGCTACCTGAGGATGGAGCAGCCCGCATGAACGTCGTCAGCAAGATCGGTTCTTCGGATCATGGCCTGTCGGCGCCCCGGCTGGACCGCATCCGCGGCTGGATGCAGCACCAGGTCGACGCCAAGAAGCTCGCCGGGCTGATCAGCGTGGTCAGCCGCCGCGGGCAGGTGGCGCTGATGCATTGCTGCGGCCAGGCCGACATCGAACGCGGCAAGCCGATGCGGCCCGACACGATCTTCCGCATCTATTCGATGACCAAGCCGCTGACCAGCGTCGCCATCATGATGCTGTACGAGGAGGGCCGCTTCCAGCTCGACGACCCGATCCATCGCTACCTGCCGGCGTTCAAGAACATGCGGGTCGCGGTCGGCGGCATGCGCGGCAAGATCGAGAGCGAGCCGGCGCAGCGCGACATCAACTTCCGCGACCTGCTGAGCCACACGTCGGGCCTGACCTACGGCTTCATGGAGGCCACCCCGGTCGACGCGCTGTACCGCGAGCGCGGTGTCGACTTCCAGACCGCCAAGGGCAGCCTGCGCGAGGTCGTCGACCTGGCGGCCAGCATGCCGCTGATCGCCCAACCCGGCGCCGAGTGGAACTACAGCATCGCCACCGACGTGCTGGGCTGCCTGGTCGAGGTGATCTCGGGCAAGTCGCTCGACGCCTTCATGCAGGAGCGCATCCTGGCGCCGCTCGGCATGGTCGACACCTCCTTCCATGTGCCGGCTGGCAAAGTCGAACGCTTTGCCGCCAACTACGGCCCCGCCGAAAGCGGCGGCCTGAAGCTGCTGGAGGATCCGCAGAAAAACCGCTTCCTGTCGCCGCGGCTGTGCTCCGGCGGCGGCGGCCTGCTGTCGACCGCCGCCGACTACATGCGCTTCTGCCAGATGCTGCTGAATAAGGGTGAGCTGGAGGGCGCGCGGCTGTTGGGGCGCAAGACGGTCGAGTTGATGGCGAGCAACCACCTCAACGGCGACATGGCCGACATGGGCCAGCCCCGCTTCAGCGAGTCGACTTACACCGGCATCGGCTTCGGCTTGGGCTTCTCGGTGATGCTCGATCCGGCCAAGGCGCAGATCCTGGGCACGCCGGGTGAATTCGCCTGGGGCGGCGCCGCCAGCACTGCCTTCTGGGTCGACCCGGCGGAGGAGATGTACGTGCTGCTGCTGACCCAGCTGATGCCGTCCTCGACCTACCCGATCCGGCGCGAGTTGCGGGTGCTGAGCTACCAGGCGATCGTCGACTGACGGCGCCGAGCGCCGCCGTCCAGCATGCGCCCGGCCGGCGCAGCATGGGTCTTTGCCGTTTTCGTCCAGCCACTGCCACGTTGGGGGTTCACGCTATGAGCGACGCGCTATTCGGCCAATCGGCACTTCGTCGGCGCCAGGTCCTGGGCGGCGCCGCAAGCCTGGGCTTGCTGGGACCCGGCACGGCCTTCGCCCAGGCGGGCGGACCGTGGAGCCAGGCGCCGCGCAGCAAGGTCGACCGCCTCAACTTCGTGGTCTGGACTTACGGCGACATCTACACCCGCATCTCCAAGCAGTTCGATACCGACTGGGGCGTCAAGGTCGACTCGACGATCTCCTCCTTCAACGACCACCCGACCAAGCTGGCGACCATGTTCGCGGCCGGCGAGAAGATCGACGTCTCGCAATCCTCGCCGTTCTCGTTCCCCAACTTCGTCAACCAGGGCCTGGTCGAGCCGATCGACGACCTGCCGGGCGCCGCCGACTACATCAAGGACTTCACGCCCTTCACCAAGCAGGTGGCGACCATCAAGGGCAAGACCATGGGCCTGCCCTACTTCTCCGCCGTGTGGGTGTGGAACTACTACGCCGACATGCTCGAGAAGCTGAAGATCGACAAGCCGTTCGCGACCTACGAGGAGTTCATCGAGCACTGCGTCAAGGCGAAGAAGGACGGCGTCTCACGCTACCCAATCCTGTGGGTGGCGGGCGTCGGCCTCGAGCAGTTGCCGGGCACCTGGTACCAGATGACCTGGAACCGTGGCGGCACCTTCTTCGACAAGCAGGGCAACCACATGCTCGGCGCCGGCTCGATCGCGCGCGAGACCCTGAAGTGGTGGGCCAACACCTTCGAGAAGGGCCTCGACATCGCCGATCCCGAATCGCTGAAGGTGCAGTTCACCACCTCGGCCAAGGCGTTCGGCGCCGGCAAGAATCTCTATCGCGGCCCGAACCACCATTACGGCCTGAACGTCGCCAACGATCCGGCGCAGTCTCCCATTGCCGGCAAGGTCAAGGTGTTGGGCTCTCCCGGCGAGGGCAAGACGATCGGCGTCACGCACGTCTATTTCCTGTCGACGGCGACGCGCGACAAGGAGTGGGGCTGGAAGCTGCTGCAGTATCTCGGCGGCAAGACCAAGGACGGCAACTACACGCAGGCCATCAGCCTCGCCAAGGACGCCATGCTGGGCTCGGGCTACACCTCGGTGATGAACAGCGATGCCGTGAAGCAGGGCTGGGCGCCGTGGGGCGACGTGCCCGAGATCCTCAAGATCTGGGACAAGGCGGCCTATATCGGCGAGGTCTGCTCGTCGGTCTATCAGCCCTGGCACTTCCCCTGGACCGACCAGCTCAACATCGAGGTCCAGAA
>DATFGV010000386.1:0-6162 GCA_035249115.1 Vineibacter sp. | reverse complement strand
AGCACGCTGCTGGGCGGCAGCGGCGAGATGCTGCGCGATCCGTTGTTCCGCGGCTACCTGCTGATCATGGGCTTCTCGTTCGCGATCAACTTCGGGATGCTCGCCGGCACGCCCTTCATCCTGCAGGACCGCCTCGGCTTCTCGCCGCGCGAGTTCGGCCTGCTGGTGTTGCTGTCGGTCGGCGGCTTCACCGCCGGCGGCCTGTGCAACCAGGCGCTGATCGGCCGCGTAGCGCCGGCGCCGGTGCTGCAGGCGGCGACCGCCTGCCACGTCCTGGCGCTGCTCGCGATGGCGGTTCTGGCGTGGCGCGGCACGCTCGCCTGGTGGTCGATCATCGGGCCGCACATGCTGCTGTCGTTCGGCTCGGGCATCGTGGTGCCGACGGCCGGCGCCGGCGCGGTCGGGCTCTATCCCAGGCTGGCCGGCACCGCCTCCTCGCTGTTCGGCCTGGCGCAGATGGGCATCGGCGCGCTGGGCACCGTGGTGGTCGCCGTCCTCAGCGGCATAGGCGGGCACACCGCCGGCATGCCGCTGGTCGGCGAGTGGGTTGGCTGCCGCAGCGCGGCCTGCGGCGTGCCCATGCCGCTGGTGATCGGCCTGCTGCCGTTCGCGATCGGCGGCCTCATCAGCGCCTGGCGGCTGCGCCGCGTCGCGCCGCGCATGCACTCCTGACCGGTGGCGCGGACCCGAATGACGCGCCGGGGCCATGCCGAAAAGGCAATGCGCCCGACGCCGGGCATGGGCTAGAACGCAGATGACGCGCGGACGTGCTGCAGGGAGGGCGAGATGGCGGACATGCTGAAGGACAAGGTGGTGCTGGTGACCGGCGCCGGCGGCGGCATCGGCCGCGAGATGGCGCTGCTGTGCGCCCAGGAAGGCGCCAAAGTCGTGGTCAACGACCTGGGTGGCGCGGTCGACGGCGAGGGCGCTGGCAGCCAGACCCCGGCCCAGAAAGTCTGCGAGGAGATCAAGGCCGCCGGCGGCATCGCCATCCCCAACTACGGCAGCGTCGCCGACCCGGGCGCGGCCGAGGCGATGATCAAGCAAGCGGTCGAGAACTTCGGCAAGATCGACGGCGTCATCAACAACGCCGGCATCCTGCGCGACCGCATCTTCCACCGCATGAGCCACCTCGACTGGAAACAGGTGATCGACGTGCACCTCAACGGTGCCTTCAACACCTCGCGCGCCGCCGCCAACTACTTCAAGGAGCAGAAGTCCGGTGCCTTCGTGCACTTCACCTCGACCTCGGGACTGGTCGGCAATTTCGGCCAGGCCAACTACTCCGCCGCCAAGATGGGCATCATCGGCCTGTCGCGCTCGATCGCGCTCGACATGGCGGCATTCAACGTCCGCTCCAACTGCATCTCGCCGTTCGCCTGGACGCGCATGATCGGCACCATCCCGGCCGACACGCCGGCGCAGGTGGCGCGCCTGGAGCGCTCCAAGCGCATGACGCCGGCCAAGATCGCGCCGATGGCCGCCTTCCTGCTGTCGGACGCCGCCGACGGCGTGACTTCACAGATTTTCGGCGTGCGCATGAACGAGATCATGCTGTTCAATGCCAACCGGCCGGTGCGCTCGGTGCACATGGCCGACGGCTGGACGCCGCAGAGCATCGCCGAGACCGCGATCCCGGCGATGAAGCCGCACTTCATCAGCCTCGACCGCTCGCCCGAGTACTTCACCTGGGATCCGATCTGATCGCAGGCGGCGCACCGCGCGCAGCGCCGGGTAAGTCCGCCAGGGGCGCGTCACTCCAGTGACGCGTCATGCGCGGCGATCCGCCACGAAGACGCGCGACTGGAGTCGCGCGCCCCCAGCATTCCCTCGCTTCGCTCGGGATGAATGTTCTCCATTGTATCAACCGCCGGGACCCTTCCATGTCGACCGCCCCCCTGAAGAACGAACCGAAGATCGATCCCGACGAGGTGCTGGAGGGCATCCTGGAATGGGTGACCCTGGAGAGCCCGACGCATGACGCGCAGGCGGTCAACGTCGTGGTCGACAAGGTCGAGGACCAGTTCCGCGGCCTCGGCCTGAAGGTCGAGCGCACGCCGGGCCGCGACGGCTTCGGCGACATCCTGGAATGCCGCACGCCCTGGGGCGGCGACGGGCCCGGCATCCTGGTGCTGGCGCATCTCGATACCGTGCACCCGATCGGTACCAAGCAGGGCGAGCTCAGCATCCGCCGCGAGGGCGACAGCGTCTTCGGGCCGGGCATCTACGACATGAAGGCCGGCGGCTACATCGCCTACTACGCGCTGCGCCACCTGATCCGGCAGGGCAAGAAGAGCAAGCTGCCCGTCACCTTCCTGTTCATTCCCGAGGAGGAGGTCGGCAGCCCGACCTCGCGCGCGCGCATCGAGCGGGTCGCCAAGGGCCACAAGTACTGCATGGTGATGGAGCCGGGTCGCGACGGCGACCGGGTCGTCACGTCGCGCAAGGGCGTCGGTCGTTTCGTGCTGACGGTCAAGGGCAAGGCGGCGCACGCCGGCGCCAAGCACGAGGACGGGCGCAGCGCCATCCTTGAGATGGCGCGGCAGATCGTGCGCATCGAGGCGATGACCGATTACGGCCGCGGCATCACCGTCAACATCGGGCTGGTGCAGGGCGGCACCGGCGTCAACGTCATTCCGGCGCTGTGCACCGCCGAGATCGACCTGCGCGTGCCCGATGCGGCGCTGGCCGACGAGATGTGCGCCATCCTGCTTGGCCTGAAGCCGATCGGCGAGGACGTCGAGGTTGCGGTCGAGGGCGGCATGAACCGGCCGCCCTATCGCAAGGATGCCGGCATCGCCGCCTTGTTCGAGAAGGCGCAGGCGATCTACCGCGAGATCGGCAAGGAGCTGAACGACGTGAAGCTGACCGGCGGCGGCAGCGACGGCAACTTCACGGCGGCGCTCGGTATCCCGACCCTTGATGGCCTTGGCGCCGACGGCAAGGGCGCACACGCCATCTACGAGCAGATCTATTTCTCCTCGCTGATGCCGCGCACCTACCTCTGCGCCCGCCTGCTGGAAACGCTGGAGTAGCATTCTCCCCCACGAAGTGGGGGAGGTGGCCGAAGGCCGGAGGGGGAACGCGCGCGGTCTTGGTTAAGAAGCCCCCGTCGTCTCCGCTTCGCCCTTCGGGGCCCCCCAGGTTCGCGAGGGAGGAAAGTCAGGCCAGTAGATCACGCAGCGCCGCCACGAACGCCGCGGGCGCCTCTTGCGGCACGTTGTGGCCGATGCCGGGCAGGACGCGGCGCTGGTAGGGGCCGGTGAAATAGCGGTGGTGGCGTTCCGACTGCTCCGCCGGGCCGACGCCGTCGTGGCCGCCGTGCAGCACGATGGTCGGCGTGGTGATGGTCGGGCGCCGCGCCAGCTGTGCCTCGATGTCGTCCAACGCCGGATCGCCCGGCGCGTAGCCGTTGCGGTGGCGGTAGGACTGGATCACGACATCGACGAAATCCGGATTGTCGAACGACGCGGCGCTCCTCTCGAACGTCGCCTCGTCGAAACGCCATTCGGGCGACCACAGCCGCCACAGCAGGCGGCAGAAGTCGCGGCGGTTCTTGGTCAGGCCGGTGCGGCCGCGCTCGGTGTGGAAATAGTACTGGTACCAGAAGCGGTGCTCCTGCTCGGCCGGCGCCGGCGCGGCCGAGCCGGCGATGTCCTGGATGTTGTAGCCGCCGCAGCTCAGCAGGCCGGCGGCGCGCGCCGGCCACAGCGCCGCCACGATGCAGGCGGCGCGGCCGCCCCAGTCGTAGCCGGCGAGGATCGCGCGTCCGATGCCGAGCGCGTCCATGAACTGCAGCAGGTCATTGCCCAGCGCCGCCTGCTGGCCCGAGCGCGGCGTGCCGGCCGACAGGAAGCGCGTCGGGCCGTAGCCGCGGAGATACGGCACCAGCACCCGCCGCCCATTGGCGGCCAGGGCCGGCGCGATCGCGTCGTAGGCGCGCGGATCGTAGGGGAAGCCGTGCAGCAGGATCACCGCCGCGCCGCCCGGCGGGCCGTGCGCCTCGTAGGCGACATCGAGCACGTCGGTGCGGATCGCGTGGATGGTCACCTAGCGCGACTTCCGACGCGGCACGGCGCTTCGCCACCGGAGCAAGGATACGTCGTGCCTCACCCGCTCGATCCACAACCGGTGCAGGTCGCGAGCATGTCGCCGAGAGTTGTTGGACTTTGATCTAGACTTTCTTGCCCTCACCAACATAGCTGCTGCCAAGTTGTTTTTCCCATTCATCCAGCGCAAGCGACCGGAGCCTGCCATCGACCATCCGGCCGGACACCTGCTGCTCCTTGTTCAGCGCCAGTTCGGCGGCAAGGCCGCCAATCCGCCTGGAGCCGATGCGCAACACGAACTCCTGGTTCGGGTCGAATGCCCGGAGGAACGTTCGGACGGCGGCACCGGCGTCTGCCCGAATGTCGCCGTCCTCATCGTGCTTCCAGGCGTAGAGCAGGCAATCCAACATCCCGGCAAAGATATCTGGATTCCATTCCGAAAACGGTCGAAGGAGCAGCAGGTCAATCTGTGCATGAACGCAAGTTTGCCGGACGTCTTTTTCCAAGGACGCGATCTCGTCTCGCTGCAAGATCGCGGGAAAGACACATCGGCCTTCCTTCAGTAGCATTTTGTCGACATGCACCGCTGTCAGGCGCGCGGCCTGTTGGCGGACATCCAGATCCTTGGACGCGAGGGCCTTGTTGAACAGCCAGCATGCCGTGCCGGGGTCAAATGACGTTCTTCGCAGCATCTGGTCGGTAAGGGACAAGGCCAACGGAAATATGCCCAGGTCGCTCAATGCCAGGATGACGCCGGCCTTTTGAGTCGGGGGGATTTCCTGGCCGGAAGTCGTGCTCAGCAACCCGATCGCGCGAATTGCCGCCTCGACCTTCAGGCGATCCTCGGCCTCCTTTTGCAGGCGACTGTTTCGATCCGATTCGGTGCGGCGTCTCGCCTCGGTTTCCAGCTGAAGGGCGAAGGTTCTTTGGTCGATGGAATGCTTCAGCGTCAGCCCGACAAGAGTGACCAGCGAACCGACCAGGGCACCCATCAGCGCAAGCGTCGCGGCGATGATCTTGACGTTGGCGCTGGTGCCTTGAAGGTTGAGGATGTCAAGTTTCCAGAGTACGCCACCAAACAGCAGGAGGATGGCGACGGCGACTGCCATGGAAACACGCAGCCACGTCGAACTGGTGGACTGCAGTTTCCGTAGCGCATCCGTCGTGTCCGCCGTTTGCGTCAAGTCCGACATTGCGGTTGCTCCATATGGCGAGCCAGACGTCGGTCAGCGATCAAGTGCAATCGATTCCTGAAATGCAGCGACAGCGGCGCCCAGTATGCCACAGGGGCGGCGCGGTTGCATTGACAGTCGCCGGAGCGGCGCGCACGTTGCCCGCGGGAGAGTCATACCGCGATGCTCGCCAAGCCCAGCGCGTACCTGAACGCCGACGAGGTGCGCCTGCTGCGCCGCAAGTCGGACGTGGTCGGCGCGCTGCTGGTGCTGCACGCCTGGGGGCTGATCTTCGGCGCCATGGCATTGTTCGTCTGGTGGCCGAATCCGTTCAGCTTCGTGCTGGCCGTGATGGTGATCGGGGCGCGGCAGCTGGGGCTCGCGATCCTGATGCACGATGCGGCGCATGGCCTGCTGTTTCACCATCGCACGCTCAACGACTGGGTTGGCGTCTGGCTGTGTGGCGCGCCCGTCGGGGCCAGCATGGCGCTATACCGGCCCTATCACCTGCAACACCACCGCCACACCCAGCAGCCGGACGACCCCGACCTCGGCCTGTCGGCGCCGTTCCCGATCTCGCGTGCCAGTCTGCGGCGCAAGATCGTGCGCGACCTGTTGGGGCGCACCGCGGTCCAGCGCCGTGGCGAACAGGTGCGCCGCGGGCTCGGGTCGCCGACCGAGTCGTTCGCCTCGCGCGTCGGCAACCTGCTGCGGCGCGAGGCCGCGTTCTTCCTGACCAACGCCGCGCTGTGGGTAAGCCTGGCGGTCGCCGGCTACTGGTGGCTGTATCCGGCGCTGTGGCTGCTGCCGCTCGCGACCTGGTATCAGCTGGTCAGCCGCATCCGCAACATCGCCGAGCACGCGGTGGTGCCAGACAACGACGATCCGCTGCGCAACACGCGCACGACTTACGCAAACTTTCTGGAGCGGCTGTTCGTGGC
>DATFGV010000385.1:0-4332 GCA_035249115.1 Vineibacter sp. | reverse complement strand
ATGAAGGCCAGCGCCCGCCGGGTGTTCATGGCGACGTCGTCGATGGGTGGGGAGGAAAATGGTCGGGGCGACAGGATTTGAACCTGCGACCCCCAGTCCCCCAGACTGATGCGCTACCAGACTGCGCTACGCCCCGACCGGGTGCGACGATGGACGGTTACCCGGCCTTCCGTCGCGGCGGCGGACCTTAGCCCCGTTCATCCGGCCAGCGCAACGACCACACGTCGCGCCGCCACCTGCCGGGCGACCGGCAGGGCAGCGGCGAGCAACGCCGCTTGCCTAGGACGTGTGCAGCGTCTTCCGCAGCAGTTCGAGGGCGCTCTGGAGGTCTTCCAGCACGGTCTCGATCTCGCGCCGCTTGCCGGAGTCGACCCGTGCTACCCGCGGCAGCAGGCGGTCGGTGGCCGGTTGCGGGCCGGTGCGCGGCATCTCGCTGCGCGGCTCGCTGTCGGACGAAACCAGCTGCGGCTCGGGCAGGGCGGCGATGCCTTCGCGCGAACCCAGACGACCGCGGCTTTCCTTCAGCAAGCGCTGCACACCCTTGATGGTGTAGCCATCTTCGTAGAGCAGCGAGCGGATGCGGCGCAGGAGATCAATGTCCTCCGGCCGATAGTAGCGGCGGCCGCCGCCGCGCTTGAGCGGGCGGACCTGGCTGAACTTGCTTTCCCAGAATCTCAAGACATGCTGCGGCACGTCCAGTTCGGTCGCGACCTCACTGATCGTGCGAAACGCATAAGCTGACTTCTCAAGCCGCCGTTCCGGCAGCGGTGCGCTGGCTGTGACCATCATTCACCTTCCACATCGACAGTCGTTGGCGTCGTGTTGTTAATTCGAGATTTCAACACGTTCGACGCGCGGAAGACGAGGACACGCCGTGGCAGGATTGGTACTTCCTGTCCTGTTTTTGGATTTCGGCCGATCCGTTGACCCTTGTCGCGGACAGTGAAGCTACCAAAACTGGAAATTTTCACTGTCTCGCCACGAGACAACGCGCCAGCAATCTCGGCGAGGATGACCTCGACAAGATCGGCTGACTCGTTCCGGGACAATCCCACTTCCTGGAACACCGCTTCGCTGAGATCAGCGCGGGTGATCGTCCGTTGATCCATCCAGCATTCCCCTTCCCCAGTTAAACCTTAATCTGAAACCGAAAATGGGTCAATAACAAGCAGATGGCTGGTTTGGCATAATAGCCGCACCAGCATGCGAACAAAGCAGGGCCAGATCGCCTGCGCAATGCTCCAGCTTCGCTTTCCAGGCCACCAGGTCGCCGATTCGCCTCGCTAGGCTGCCGTACGCAACACTTGACTCGACATAAATCTTGCCAAAACGTGCAACTAAGATCGATACTTAATGTATAAGGTTAGCACTCAGCCCTACGAAGGACAACCGAAGATCCTCAGTTTTTCAGCCTTTTGCGTCCAAAATCTCAATGAATATTCCGCGATATCCATCTAACATATTGAAATTACCATCGAATTAGATTCGCACCCCAGGTGAGGCCACCACCGATGGCCTCCAGCATCACAACGTGGCCACGCTGGATACGGCCGTCGCTGGTCGCGGTTTCGAGTGCCAGGGGAATCGAGGCGGCGGACGTGTTGGCGTGGCGGTCGACGGTCTGCACCACCTTGCTCTCCGGCAGGCCAAGCTTGCGGCCGGTGCCATCGATGATCCGCTTGTTCGCCTGGTGCGGCACCAACCAGTCGATCGCCTGGCTGCCCAGGCCGGCCTTGCCCAGGGTCTCGCCAACCACCGCCGACAGGTTGGTGACGGCGTGCTTGAAGACCTCGCGGCCCTGCATGCGCAGGAAACCGGCGGTACCGGTGGTCGATGGCCCGCCGTCGACGTACAGCAGATCATGCTCGCGGCCGTCGGCGTGCAGGGTCGAGGCCAGCACACCACGATCCTCGGCAGTGCCCTGCCCGACCGCGGCCTTCAGCACCACCGCGCCGGCGCCGTCACCGAACAGCACGCAGGTGCTGCGGTCGTTCCAGTCGAGGATGCGCGAGAACGTCTCGGCGCCGATCACCAGGGCGGTGCCGGCCATGCCGGTCTTGATCATGCTGTCGGCAACGGAGACGGCGTAGACGAAGCCCGAGCAGACGGCCTGCACGTCAAACGCCGCGCCACGCGTCATGCCGAGGTTGGCCTGCACGGCGGTCGCGGTGGCCGGAAAAGTCTGATCCGGCGTCGACGTCGCCAGCACAATCAGGTCGACGGCCGATGCCGGCATGCCGGCGCGCTCCAGGGCTTGGGCCGCGGCCTTGGTTGCCAGATGGGAGGTGAATTCACCGTCCGCGGCGATGTGCCGGCTCTTGATGCCGGTGCGTTGCACGATCCATTCGTCGGAAGTGTCGAGGCGGCGCGCCAAGTCGGCGTTGCTGACCACCTTCTCCGGCAGATAGGCGCCGCAACCTTCGACCACCGAGCGGATCATGCCGACCCCACTGCCGCCGCCGCCTCGGCCTGCGTCTCGCCCAGCGCCAGCCGCAAACGGCCGAGATCCTCGACCAGCTTGTCGTTGAAATGGTACTTCACCAGATCGAACGCGACACCCAGGGCGTAGGCGAAGCCGAGTTCGTCGGTGCCGCCGTGGCTTTTCACGCACACGCCGTTCAGGCCGAGAAAGACGCCGCCATTGTAGCGCCGCGGGTCGACCCGCTGGCGCAGTTTCTTCCACGCGCTGCTGGCCAGCAGACCCCCCAGCTTGGCCAGGGTCGAGGTGCTGAAGGCTTGCCGCACGAAGCCGGTGTACAGCTTGGCGGTGCCCTCGATCGTCTTCAACGCGACATTACCCGTGAAGCCGTCGGTGACCACGACGTCGACAGTGCCGTCGCCAATGTCATTGCCCTCGACGAAGCCCTGAAAGACGATCGGGCTGCCCTCGACCCGTAACATTGCGGCAGCGTCGCGCAGCGCCTCGTGGCCCTTGCCTTCCTCGGCACCGACGTTGAGGAGGCCGACCGTGGGCTCGTCGATACCCAGCACGCTCTTGGCAAACACCGCGCCCATGACGGCAAACTCGACTAGGTTGTTGGCGTCGCATTGCAGGTTGGCGCCGAGGTCAAGCACGGCGGTTTCGCCGCGCCCGGTCGGCAGGAATGTGCACAGCGCCGGGCGGCGAACGCCCGGCAGCATGCGCAGGCCGACCGTCGCGGTCGCCAGCAGGGCACCGGTATTGCCGGCCGACACGACGCAGGCGGCGCGGCCGTCGGCCACCGCCTCGATCGCCATGCCCATGCTCGACGTCTTGCGCTTGCGCAGTGCCGCCGTCGGCTTGTCGTCGTTGGTGACCACGTCCGGCGCAGCGACGATCTCGCAGCCCTGTTTCAGCCAGCGCGTCTTGTCGACCAGCGGGCGCAGCCGCGCCTCATCACCGAACAGCAGGAAACTCGCTTCCGGATGGCGCTGTCGCGCGATGTCGGCGCCGCGCACCACCATGTCCGGCGCCTTGTCGCCGCCCATCCCGTCGAGCGCGATGACGATCTTGCCGGGATCACGCATGGTCGGGCGGTGTCGAGGCCGCGGGCCCGGCCTCGCCTCTTACGCGCTGGCGGGTTGCGTAACGACCTCGCGCTTGCGGTAGTGGCCGCAGGCGCCGCAGACATGATGCGGGCGCATCAACTCGCCGCAGTTGGCGCACTCGACATAGGCCGCGCCCTTCAGCGCATGGTGCGAGCGCCGCATGTTGCGGCGCGATTTGCTCACCTTCTTTTTGGGCACAGCCATAGCGCAATCTCCAATACGGATGCCGCCGGTTCCGACGCGGCATCCCGAATTCCGGGCGCGGTTGTCGCAAGGGCGCCTTCCTAGCCAAAACCCGATGGCCGGGCAAGGACTTTGCCCCAGCCGGGCCGGCGTAAGGCATGCCCCACAGCTACCGGCAGGACAGGCTTAGGCGTCGTCCTTGCCAGTTCGCCTTAAGGCTGCCAGGGGGGCGAACGGCCCATTCGGCGCGCTCGGCTCATCAGGTGGCAAGATGTCGGCCAGTTGTGCGCCGGGCTTGCGGGGAAAGGGGTCAAGCGCCAGGCCAAACTGGTCGGCGACGATCTCGCCGAGATCCAGCGCATCGCTGTCCAGCGGCTCGGGCGCATCGGCGCCGACAATCAGCTCGCCGGTGTCGTCGTCGACCGCTTCCGCCGCCGGTGCGAAGCGCAAGGCAAACGGCTCGTCGATGAGTTGCTCGACCGGGTCGAGGGTAATGCCGCAGGCCTGCACCACAGTGGCTTGAAGCCTGCCTGCGACCTGCCACCGCCCGCCACCCTCGGCGGTGAGGTTCACCTGGGCCTTCAACTCAGGAATGTCGAGCACCGCGAATCGACGGGCGAG
>DATFGV010000384.1:0-10488 GCA_035249115.1 Vineibacter sp. | reverse complement strand
TTTCACGTCTCCCAGGTTAACTTGAACCGGATGTACCGGTCTCGCCTGGATTACGTGAGGTGGTGCTCAGCTATCCCCGCGCCGATTTGGAAATCCGTCTCCCGCCGGGCTTGCACCAGCCGTCATGCGCGAAGCTCGGCGAGCCGGACCGAGCTCTGGCGCACAGCCTGGCCGGCCTCGTCGCGGATCGCCAAGGTGATTCGGCCCTCCCACCAATCGATGTCGAGGGTACCGAAATTGGGCAAACCGTAGACGCCGCCGAGCCGGTTGGGTCCCTCTTCGCGCGCTGTCGGGAAAAACTTGTTGATGCCGCTGGAGGTCGCCTCGCACAGCGGATAGGGCGTCCCTGACGTTTCGCGGTAGAGCGCGCCGAGATGGCGGTCACCCGAGATCAGCACCACGCCGCTGGCGCCGGCGGTACGGATCGTATCAAGCAGCTTCTGCCGCTCGCGCGGCAGGTTGCCCCATCGCTCCCAGCCGTGGCCTTCGGCCAACATCTGGATGCCCGAGGCGATGATGCGGATGTCGGCCGGCTGGCGCAGCTGCTCGGCCAGCCACGCCCATTGCGCTTCGCCGAGGATCGTTTTCGCCGGATCATCGTCGGGCAGGTAGCGTTCCTTGCCGGGCGCGTTGCGCTGGTCGGTCGGCCGCCATGGCGACTTGAACCAGCGCACGTCGAGCAGGATCACCTGGACGCGCTGGCCGGGCTGGCCGAACAGGCGCGCATCGTAGATGCCGTCGCGGGTGCGCCGGGGGTCGTCGGCCGACGCCCGCCAGAAGTCGAGGAAGATCGACTTCGACCCGGCCTTCAGCCCGTACTCCGCCCCGCCATCGTTCTGGCCATAGTCATGGTCGTCCCATACGGCCAGATGTGGCACCTCGCGCCGCAGCCGGGCGTAGCCCTCGATTTTCTCGGCGGCGGCGTAAGCGGCGCCCAGGCTCGCGATATCGGCTGCTCCGCCGGTGCCGTAGTCGGCATAGACGTTGTCGCCCAGGAACAGGAACAGGTCTGGCCGGTAGGCCAGCACTGACTCCCAGACCGGTTGCGGCCGGGTCTGGTCGGCGCACGAGCCGAAGGCGATGCGGCTCAGAGGTCGCGGCTGGGCACGCAACGGCGCCGGCAGCGCGAGGCCGGCGAGCGAGGCGGCAAGGGCTTGGCGGCGGCGGAGTGAAGGCTGCATCGACTCTTACCAAGTTGGCCGAACGCCGTCGAAGGCTTCGCTGACCTAAAGCTTGGCCAGATTGGGCCATACGCCACCAAAGTTACAGCATGACGATTGAGCGCGACGATAGGCGGGAATCCGCAAAAGAGTACTCAGGAAACTAGCAACGCGCTGCTGGGTCAGTAGGAAATTAGTTCCCCGTCACCCCTTGCAATCACTACGACGCCACTTGAATGGCACGCCGACCAACTCTCATATCCCGCCGA
Organism: Vineibacter sp.; assembly: GCA_035249115.1. GTDB lineage: Bacteria > Pseudomonadota > Alphaproteobacteria > Reyranellales > Reyranellaceae > Vineibacter. The sequence continues at coordinate 9,059 of DATFGV010000384.1, read as the reverse complement.
CTCAAGTAGGATCTCCAGCATGAGGCGCGGTCCAAACGCAATGCGCAGATCCAGACTGCCCTTGTCCACTTCAACCGATGAAATCGGAACCCCCATCGAGTACTCACGCAGAACTTTGGCAGCATCGAAGAGTTCTTTGAGGCCAAACGAATGAAGGTGGTCGGAGCTCGTCGCGACCAGCTTGCCCTCCAGTCTCAGCCGCCAGAGGCACGGCACGTTCAAAGTGCTTCCGCGCGAGAGAAGAATGCACCAAGTCTCGCTCTCGGACAAAAATTCCACTTCGGAAATCGACTCGCCAATCAGCCACTTCAGAGACCACCGATCGTCGATCAAGCAAGTTCTCCGGCAGCTCGGATTTCAGCCTCACTCCGCCGCCAGCAGCTTGGTATGGCGCTCACTGTCGGCGGCGTAGGCCAGGACGGCGCGAATGTCCTCGCGCGAGAGTTCTCGAAACTCGCGCAGCAGCGACTCCTCCGCCTCGCCTGCGGCCAGATAAGTGAGGATATCCGCCACAGTAATGCGCGTACCGCGAACGCAGGGCTTACCGCTGCGTTTGCCGGGTTCCAAGGTGATACGTTCGCGCCAGTCGTCCATGTGCGATCTCAGCAAGCGGATGCGATACTATAGGCCCAATTGCCCTGTCGGGCGACGGAGTTGAAGGCCGATCGCCCCGAGCTCCAACGCAAAAGGGGCCGCTCACGCGGCCCCTTCGCATGTCGGCGATGGATCACACCGAGTAGTACATCTTGTATTCGACCGGCGCGGGCTGGTGTTCCCAGCTGTAGACCTCTTCCCACTTCAGCTCCATGTAGCCGTCGATCTGGTCGTCGGTGAAGACGCCGCCCTTGGTCAGGAAGCTGCGGTCGGCGTCGAGGCAGTTCAGCGCCTCGCGCAGCGAGCCGCACACCGTCGGCACCTTGCGCAGTTCCTCCGGCGGCAGCTCGTAGAGGTTTTTGTCGATCGCGTCGCCGGGATGGATCTTGTTCTGGATGCCGTCGATGCCGGCCAGCAGCATGCCGGCGAAGGCGAGGTACGGATTGGCGCTCGGATCGGGGAAGCGCACCTCGACCCGCTTGCCCTTGGGCGAGGCGGAGTAGGGGATGCGGCACGACGCCGAGCGGTTGCGCGCCGAGTAGGCCAGCAGCACCGGCGCCTCGAAGCCCGGGATCACCCGCTTGTAGCTGTTGGTCGACGCGTTGCAGAAAGCGTTCAGCGCCTTGGCGTGCTTGATGATGCCGCCGATGTAGTACAGCGCCGTCTCCGACAAATCGGCGTAGCCGTTGCCGGCGAACAGCGGCTTGCCGCCGCCCCAGATCGACTGGTGGGTGTGCATGCCCGAACCGTTGTCGCCATAGAGCGGCTTGGGCATGAACGTCGCGGTCTTGCCCCACTGGGCGGCGACGTTGTGCACGGCGTATTTGTACTTCTGCACGTTGTCGGCGGTTGTCACCAGGGTGTCGAAGTTGAAGCCCAGCTCGTTCTGGCCCGGCGCCACCTCGTGGTGATGGATCATCATGGTGAGACCCATCTCGTTGAGCACCGAGCAGATTTCGGCCCGCAGATCCATCAGCGAGTCGACTGGCGGCACCGGGAAATAGCCGCCCTTGACGCCGGGGCGATGGGCCAGGTTGCCGCCCTCGACGAGCGCGCCGGTGTTGTGCGGCGCCTCGACGTAGTCGAGGTTGTAGAACGAGCCGCGCATCTGGACGTCGTACTTGACGTCGTCGAACACGAAGAATTCCAGCTCGGGACCGAAATAGGCGGTGTCGCCGACGCCGGCCTGCTTGAGATAGGCTTCGGCGCGCTTGGCCGTGGCGCGCGGGCAGCGGGCGTAGCCCTGCATGGTCGACGGCTCGATGACGTCGCAGAACAGGACCAGGGTCGTCTGGGCCGCGAACGGGTCGAGCACCGCTGTCGCCGGATCCGGCATCAGGATCATGTCGGACTCGTTGATCGCCTTCCAGCCGGAGATCGAGGAGCCGTCGAACATGACGCCGTCGCTGAACGTGCCTTCGTCGACCGACGGTGCGGTGTAGGCGGTGTGCTGCCACTTGCCGCGCGGATCGGTAAAGCGGAAGGACACGAACTTGACGTCCTTCTCCTTCATCATCTGCAGAACGGATTTGGCGTCGGCCATTGTCCCTGCGTCCTTTCTGATTTCACTCTGGTTGTTGTCCTGGTCCTCGCCGCGGAGACTCCCCCGCGCGGCTTTGTCCTACGGCTCCGTCAGACCGCCTCGTTGCCGCGTTCGCCGGTGCGGATGCGCACCGCCTCCTCGATGGGCGACACGAAGATCTTTCCGTCGCCGATGCGTCCGGTTTGGGCCGCGGCGCGAATCGCGTCGACCGCCTTCTCGACCATCTCGTCCTCGATCACCAGTTCGAGCTTCACCTTGGGCAGGAAATCGACGACGTACTCGGCGCCGCGATAAAGCTCGGTATGACCTTTCTGGCGGCCGAATCCCTTGGCCTCGAGCACCGTGATGCCCTTGAGACCGATGTCGTTCAGCGCCTCTTTCACTTCGTCGAGCTTGAACGGCTTGATGATCGCCTCGATCTTTTTCATCGCTAGGTCCGTCCGCCCCCAACCGCGCCGCCTGTCCAACCGCCGACAGGCGCCAATTCGCCCATCCAGCAGCATGTTTTGTGCCAGCCCAGCGCGACCGCCCAAACTCCGGTCACCTGCCGGCGGCGCGTGCTATAGCCCAGTTTCCAGCGACTGGCATGCCCATAATATGGCCATTGTGCTTACGTGTTAGGCGATCCGGCGACGCTGACTTCAGTCGAGGGTGCAATTGAAGGCAATGGAGATACGTTCACCGGGTCCTTGGTACGGGCTGACCCAGTGGTCCAGCCAGCTCGGGAACAGCAGCATGATCCCGGATTGCGGGCTGACAGTGATACCCCGGTCGAACTTGAAACCGGGGATCGGCATGGCGCGCGCGGTCGGGCGCGGGTCGAGGAATTCGATGACGCCGTTGCCCGGCACCGCCGGGTCCGGCTGGCCGGCGTCGACGTAGTAAACGCCCGACCAGTGCTCGCCGGGGTGCAGGTGCAGGCGGTTGTAGTGGCCGCTGCGGTTGACGTTGGCCCAGGCGTGGGCATGAAACCGGCTGGTGCCGGGGGCGCGCTGGCGGAACATCGGTGAATGTTGTGCCATCTGGCGCACCGCGGCGGCGATCCAGGACTTCAATGTCGCGATCTCCGGCGCCTGCCACTCCAGCAGGTCGTTGGCCGATTGCCAGCCGCCGATGTTGCTGACGGCCTTGCCCTGGTCAGCCGCGGCCTTGGCCAGGATCGCCGCGCGCAGCCCGGGATTGAGCCGAGCGGCGTCGGGCATCGCCAGGCGCAGCATCGGCGTGGCGAACAGCAGGCTCACCCCGTCGCCGAGGTCGACCGTCAGGTCGTCGTCGACGGTCACGGCGGGCGGCGCTTTGTTGGCTGGCGGCGCAATGGGCGCGGCCGACACTGTCCAGACGCCGGCCGGGGAGCCGGGTGGGCGATGGCCGCTGGTGTCAGACATGGTCCTTGCTCCGGATCATTTGCGCCGGCAGTTCTGGCCGTCGCACCACGCGATCCCTGCCATGGCGCGGCGAAGTGCGCTACAAGCCGGCGGCGCCAATCTTCCGGATAGCCTGACGATGAAACAAGGCAACAGCGTCCTGGGCGGCTACGCCGACACGATTTTCGAGCAAATGTCGGCGCTGGCGCGGCAGCACAACTCGGTCAACCTCGGGCAGGGCTTCCCCGACGATCCGGGGCCGGAGGACGTCCGCCGGCAGGCCGCCGACTACCTGATGACCGGCCACAACCAGTACCCGCCGATGCTCGGCATCGCCGAGCTGCGCCAGGCCGTGGCGGCGCACAACAAGCGCTTCTACGGCCTCGACGTCGACTGGCAGCGCGAGGTGATGGTGACGTCGGGTGCCACCGAGGCGTTGGGCGACTGCCTGTTCGGCCTGATCGAGCCGGGCGACGAGGTGGTGGTGCTGGAGCCGCTGTACGACTCTTACGTGCCGATCGTGCGGCGGGCCGGCGGCGTGCCGAAATTCGTCCGCCTCGAGCCGCCCGCGTGGCAGCTGCCGCGCGACCAGCTGGCCGCCGCGTTCGGGCCTAAGACCAAGCTGCTGCTGCTCAACTCGCCGATGAACCCGGCGGCCAAGGTGTTCAGCGAGGACGAGCTCCGCTTCATCGCCGAGCTGTGCGTGCGCCACGACGTTTTCGCGGTGTGCGACGAGGTCTACGAGCACATCACTTTCGACGGCCGCCGCCACATCCCGTTGATGACTTTTCCCGGCATGCGCGGGCGCACGGCGCGGATCGGCTCGTCGGGCAAGACGTTCAGCGTCACCGGCTGGAAGGTCGGCTACATCACGGCCGCGCCGGAGGTGCTGAAGCCGATCCTGAAATCGCACCAGTTCGTCACGTTCACGACGCCGCCCAACCTGCAATGGGGCACGGCGCATGGCCTGCGCAAGGACGATGACTACTTCGCCGGGCTGGCGAGCGACCTGCAGCGCAAGCGCGACCGGCTCGGCAAGGGCCTGCGCGACATCGGCTTCGATGTGATGGACGCGCAGGGCACCTACTTCATCACCACCGATTTCCGGCCGCTGGGCTTCAACGGCAGCGACGAGGATTTCTGCCGCCACATCACGGTCGAGGCCGGCGTCACCGCCGTGCCGATCAGCGCCTTCTACCAGGGCGATGGCGCGCCCCGCCATTTCGCGCGGTTCTGCTTCTGCAAGCACGACGCGACGCTCGACTCGGCGCTGGAGCGGCTGGCCCGTCACTTCCGCCGGCGGGTCGAGTTCGAGCGGCCCGGGACGTGACGGAGATTCCCTGACGCCAGCCGGTTGAGGGGGTTGAAGGCGGCGATCTGCCGCGTCGACCCCCGGTAGACGGTTGGGGTGTCGGCGGACTCAGTCACCACCGGTGATAGAAGCCTCGGGCGTCCTGGTGACCTGCCAGGCCGAAGACCCTGTCGCTAACATGCCGTCAGCCGTCAGGTCCGCGATCTTCCTCGGACGCGTGCTCTTCTATCGACCAAGGCGCCAGATCAACCAAAAACTGAACGCGGATGCAACGCCTATACCGCCGAGCATCAGTATGGCGTAAATTTTTACTCCGCCAAACATACTGAAGATGGCGCCAACCAATGCACCAATAAAAAACCCGACAAGTAATATCGACCACAAAGCAACGAGACTATACCGTAGCAACAGCAAGAAGAGAGGCACCGCGAAAACAAGAGTGATCGCTAAAGAAACACCATAAGATATCAATCCGAAGCCTATCGACGACAACACACTAATGTGTGGAGCCCCCATCATCGGGCTAAGCACAGCCAGAATCACTGGTGGCGTCAGGGGCGCAACGAAAAATCCTATGATTGTAGCAGAATCTCTTTTCATGGAGCGATTTCTGTCGCGAGCACACCCATATTCAAATGTTCTCTAATCCTCATGCCGTCCGCGCCAAGATCTGCCGCGCCGCGCGCAGGCCGCTTTGCACGGCGCCGTTCATGAAGCCGCTGTAGTCGGTGCTGGTGTGCTCGCCGGCGAAGAGCAGTCGGCCGCCCAGCTCCGGCTGGGACTCGATGCCGTAGAAGGCGGTGTACTGGCCAGGACGCGGCGATGAGTAAGAACCCAGGGCGAAGCGGTAACGGCTCCAGTTCATGAAGCGCTGCAAGCCGGTGAACGCCGTACCGACGCGGGAGTCCAACCGCGTCAGGTATTGGATCGGCGCCCGCTGCGAAGCGGCGGAGAATTCGGCGCCGGCGCGGCCGCCGAGGAAGTTGGTCAGCACGCCGTTTGTACCGGCCTGATCGCGGCTGGTATCCCAGAACGTCTGGTGGCCCGAATCGGTGGTCAGGAATCCGTCGTAGGCCGGCACGCCGCTGCCGGCGGTGCGCCAGACGCGCGTCGAGAAATCCGACATCAACTTGGTGTTGGTGCCGTAGCCGTACTCGGCAATGCTGCGCTGTTTCAGCGGATGCAGGCCAAGCGCCGCGAGTCCATCGACACGGCGCAAGACGGTGAAGGGCAGGGTGAGCAGCACGCGGCTGGCGCTGACGGCGACGGACCGGCCTGCCTGGTCGAACGTGAGGGCGACCCGGTTGCCGTCGTCCTTGATCGCCACCAGTTCGTGGCGCAAACGGATCACCGAGTCCGTGCTGCCGCCGGACCGGCGGACGATCGCGTCGCGCAGTGCGTCGACCAGCGTCGAGCTGCCGCCATCGATCCGCCAGGCCTCATCGCTTTCGCCGAACAGGCCGGAGACCAGCGGATCCATCAGCACGATCAGGTTGAGGGCCGATTGCTGCTCGGCCTCGGTGCCCATTTCGCCGACATAGGCGATGCGCACGATATCGCGCACCCACGCATCGACGTCGCGCTGCCGGTCAAGGAACTCCGCCAGGCTCATGCGGTCATAGGTGGCGGCGTTCATCGGCGTCGCGTAGGTCACCGACACAACCCCCTTGGCGCCGCCGATCTCGACGCGGGCGCGGCGCACCGCCTGCAACAGCGGCGCCAATCCGGCTTCGAGTTCCAGCCCGGTGTAGATCCGGCCGCGATGATCGATGATCTCGCCGGCGACACCCGTGGGAGGCTCGGTGAATTTCCGCACGCCGACGCCGAGTTCGGCGCAGAGCTGGCGCAAGTCGGCGTGGCCGGTGTCGACCAGCTCGGCGCCCAGCTCGATGAACTGGCCTGAGGCGTTGAAGCCCGGCAACGTCCAGACACGACCGCCAAGTCGCCCGGCCGCCTCATAGACCGTGACTGGCACGCCGGCCTTGCCCAGCGCATGCGCGGCGGCGAGTCCTGCAAGTCCGGCACCGACGATGACTACCGGCTCCTCGCCGGGCCGGCCGCCAGGCGGCGGGCCACCACAGGCCGCAAGCGGCCCCAGGGCCAGGCCGGCACCCGCGGCGCGTGTCGCACCGATCAGGAACCGGCGGCGGGTCGGGTGGTCACTGGCACTGGCGGCCTGCCGCCAATGCCGGCGCAGGGCGCGAAACAGGGGCGTGCGGGCCATGGTGGCGGCGGCTCACATGGATTTGGACACGGGATCGCCAGCATACCCGGCATCTGATGCCGTCGGCAGGTAGCTATGGCGGGTGAGGGGCGGTGTCCCACTGGATCGCTGGGGCTGACGCCAGTGAGCCACCCGTCAGTCCGGCGTCAGGCCTGGCGGCAAGGGCGCTCTGGCCCGGCGCCGCGAGGTCGATTACTCTAGTGCGGCGTAACGGGAGAGTACCCATGGTGCGTTTAGCGGCGGCGGTGTCATGTATGTTGTGGTTGGCGTGGACAGCCCAAGCACAGCAGCCTTACCGCGATTGTCCGCAGTGCCCGGAAATGATCTCCCTGCCGCCGGGCTCTTTCTACATGGGAACGCAACCGGGCGAGGAGGAACGTGAGGGCATCCCGGTCGACCAGCGCCGCCGCAGCGAGCCGCGGCGGCCGGTCCGGATCGACTATGGCTTTTCGATCGGGCGCTACGAAGTGACGGTCGAGCAGTTCGCCGCGTTCATCCAGGCGACCGGCTATCTGACGGGCTCTTCCTGTTGGGGCCTTCAACCGGGCGGACGCTACGTCGAGCAGCGAGGGCTGGACTGGCGTAACCCGGGCTTCCCCCAAACCGTGCGTGACCCGGTCGTGTGCGTCAGCTGGGCTGACGTGCGCGCCTATATCGACTGGCTGGGGCGGATCACCGGCAAGTCGTTCTACCGGCTGCCCTCCGAGGCGGAATGGGAATACGCGGCGCGCGCCGGCAGCAATCAGGCGCGCTATTGGGGTGACGGGCCGGAGGGCGCCTGCCAGCACGCCAACGTCGCCGACCTGACGGCGGCCGGCCGCTACAACTTCACCACCACGCCGCAGAACATCTTCATGTGCTCGGACAACTACGCCTACACCGCGCCTGTCGGCCAGTTCCGCGCCAATCGCTTCGGCTTGCACGACATGCTGGGCAACGTCTGGGAATGGACCGGCGATTGCTGGGGTGACGACCTCAGCCGCGCGCCGCTCAATGGCGCCTATCGCGGCTCGCAGGGCTATCCCGGCGACTGCAACAAGCGGGTCACCCGCGGCGGCTCGTTTTCCTTCCATCCCCGCTTCGTCCGCTCGGCCACCCGCTTCTGGGGATTCTGGGGATATCGCCACGACTCGGTGGGCTTCCGCATCGCCCGTGACGACTAAAGCCGCCTCACCACGGCGCGATCTTCCGACATCGGACGTTGGCCGGTGGTCGGCTTGACGGTCGGGAGGCGGCGGAGTACCACCGCGCCCGGTTGACGGGCCTCGGCCCGGCCCGATGGCGGCCGTAGCTCAGTTGGTTAGAGCGCCAGGTTGTGGTCCTGGATGTCGCCGGTTCGAATCCGGTCGGCCGCCCCAATACCCCTCTGCAGGCAATATGTGACGCGTCGCCCGCCGGCCGGTGCGATGGACAAGCCGCGGACCGCGGCCCACTCTGCCGGCCATCGCCCCGCGAGGTGCAGACCGTATGCGCCGTCTGTTGAAGCGTCTGCTCACGCCACCGCTGTTTGTCGTGGCGGCATTCCTGCTGCTGCTGGAAGAGACGCTGATCGCATGGCTGCAGCGCCTGATGGCGGCGCTGGCACGGCTGCGCTGGGTCGCCGCTCTTGAGGCGCGCGCGGCGCGGCTGCCGCCCTATCCGGCCATGGTGCTGTTCCTGCTGCCGGGCATCGTACTGTTCCCGGTGAAACTCGGCGCGCTTTGGCTGGTGGCGCAGGGCAACCTCGTCATGGGTGCCGCGATCCTGGTCGCCGGCAAGGTCGTGGGCACCGCCTTTGCCGCCCGGATCTACAAGGTGCTGCATCCCGCGCTGGCGACCTTGCCGTGGTTCGTGCGGGCCGAGGCCTGGGTGTTCGGTTGGCGCGACCGGCTCTACGGCTTCGTCAAGGCAATGCCGGCGTGGCAGGCGGCCGCCGCCGCGTTGGGCGCCGTCAAGACGTGGTTGCGGGACGGCTTGCGGCGGCTGCGCGCGCGGTCGCGACCGGGTTGGCTGGCCCGGCGGCTGGCCGCCATCCGCCGGCGC
>DATFGV010000383.1:0-6143 GCA_035249115.1 Vineibacter sp. | reverse complement strand
GCCTCCTGTGATGGTGGGAGTGCTGAAGGGGTGCGCGAGCGCAGGCACGGACGCGTCGTGCGGCGCCCGCGGATGGTTCGAGATCATTGCTCCGGATAGCCCGCCGCCGTCGATCTACTGGCGAATGCCGCGCCTCGACGGGATCAAGGGACCGGTGCCGCGGCCGACAGAGCGGCGGTTCTAGCTCGTGTGGACGGACGCAATGGCCTCGGGGTAGGTCCGCGGACTGCAGAATCGGGCTTGGCGCGCGGACTGCGGATACACGTTATCTGGCTACGGCGGCGTCCCGCCGATCTTGCGACTTACCCTTCAAAGCGCGTCTTGGCTTCACGATTGCGGTCGTATCGTCTCGTGAGCGGAAACGGCGGCAACCAGGACTCGCGACGGACGGTCCAGAGTTCGTAGGTCGGCTTCAGCTGGTCAGGAGAATCCAGGGATCCGAGGTTCACGCCGATTTCGTCCCCGAACAGCCCGAAGACGGTGGAGCCGCAGCGGGGACAGAAAAATCGCCCGGCGTAGTCGCGTGTTTCGCCTTCGATCGTCACCGCCTCCTGCGGGAAGACCGCGGAGGCGTGGAACAGCGCCCCATGATTCTTGCGGCAGTCGAGACAGTGACAAATGCCGACCCGATATGGGCGCCCCGTCGCCATAAATCGGACGTTGCCGCACAGGCAACCACCGGTGAACCGGTCCATGCTGCGTCCCCTCTGCAATCAAGCGGTCGGCATGGTTACGACGAACAGCCATGACACTGCAATTGCCCGCTGCGGGCGGGGACTTGCGGTAGCGGAGGTCGGGGCGACCGGCCGCAATGGCGGGACCACGATGCCGAAGCCCAACGAAACGCCCGGCGCGGATGTTCCGGCCGGGCGCAATTCCCCATCTACAAAAAACATCCTACATGTGCGTACGCAGGGTGTCAAGCAATTTTAGAAGAATTTTATGAATATCGGAAAAACGTCTAAAGTACCTTTGCAAGCAACAGAATAGATTGTGGTGTAAATATCAGTTTACTTTTGCTTGATTTAAAACAGCCGCGTGAATTCGCCGCCTGCTTACCGCAACCCTGCCCTGCAGCCGCCGACGCGCCATCAGGCGGCCGGGCGCACAGCGCAGGATGCTCAGCCATTCGACCGCCACCGGCTTGCCGCCGTTACGCGCGTAGCTCGCGATCGCATGTCGGCAGCCATTGCTTGGCGCCTCCAGTCCATTGTGGAGGTGTCCCGCGGACAACCAATCCCGGGTTGTGGTGGCCTGTTGCCGATTCGACTAGGCTAGGCCTCATGCTGCACGTTGCGCGCTGCATCATGCGGGTTGAAGGGCGGGATTTCGTCGCCGACCTTGTCCTCTCCTACCAGACGGTGGTCGCGGCCGAGCCGCGCCTCGCCTTCGCGATCGGCTGGAGGTGGCGCGATGCGATGTGCCACGTCATCGCTCGCGGCGGGACGTTCCGCCCCGTCAGTCAGCGCTCGTCTCGTCGGCGATTGACAAGGCGCTGGCGTCCGCACTGGGACGTCGCGCCGACATCAGACGAAATCGCGTCTAACCTCCGGACGAAACCAGACCGTATCTGGCGACCGCGATGGTGGCGCGGTCATTCACTGTATCCATGGTTGGGCGACGCTTGTCTCTGGGGGTTGTTTCCGGGATGGTCAGGATTGCAAATCCGGATTACGGTGGACAATGACCGCCGGGCTGATGATGAGTGCCTCGGCGACAACCCGCCAAACCGGCACCCTGACGGCAAATGACTGCTCCCATCGCGTTCGCGCGGCCGTGAGATCGGCGATCGGCATCATTTTGCTTGCGTATCGTCGGGCACCCAGACAATACCGCTGACCGTCATCACCGGCACCAATCCCGCCGTCAAATCCCAGTTGTTCTTCCTTGACGGATTGAACTTCGCGCTCGGGAGGCGCCACTGGCTCACCTGGCGCGTAACGATCACCGTTGCCGGCTCTGTGCCACCGGGCGGAATGTAGTCTCGAACAACAACGGCATCGTGGCCGGCCGCCCATTTCTTGCCTAGCAATTCGTGGAGTTTCGAGAGTTCTAGTCCCTCGGCACTGACCTCCGTCGGATTTGAGGCGCGAGGCCACGCGATGGCAGTTTCCCCAATAGTTGGCGGATTGCCACGCCGCTCAGTTGTCGGCCGTCGCTTCTCCACGGGTTGAGCAGAAACCTCGTCAACGGCACGTCCCCAGACTCCCTGTCCTCCAGGGTAACCGGGGTAAGTGGCGGCGATGCTCGCGTTTGCCGGAGGCGTCGAAAGCGACGGCTTGTCCCGGTGTCTGCGACGCGCGATCTCATCGGCTTCCGATCGACTGACGTAGCGACCCGACGTCGTGACAAACCCCTCCTCGATCGGTCCCAGCGTCATCTGATCGACGCGTTTGCGTAGTTTGGCCTCGGCTTGCTGCACAGCAAAAACATGACCCTGCCCGGTGAAAACCTGTCCATCGACATGGATTGCCGACAAACTCACACGTTCGTTCCTGGGCGCGACACCAATGGCGGCAGGTAAGTCGCGCCTGAAGCCCATCGCGTCGGCGCGCGCCATGCGCGAGGCCTCGTCCATTGGCAGCTTACCAGCCCGCCGGCCTGCACCGCCGGCGCCGGGCACCATCCCGGCGGCGGCCAGCGCCAAGCCGGCCCCGGCAAGGCCCATGCCTTTCGCATCGCCGGCCCGTGTCGCCTGTTGAAATTCGTTGAGGGCCTGCACTGCATCCTGGGCGGCAGCCACCGGCGACATCTCCGTCAGGAGTTCGTAGAGGCGGCTTCCTTCTTCTCGCAAATGTGCTGGAAAGACCTCGGCGCTTCCCAGCTCGGCCTTTCGCACCGGCCCGAGGCTCAAAGCTTTGCTCGCCGCGTTGGCGCGTCGAGCGCTCTTGTACCGCGCCACGTCGTCAATGGGGTCGCGTCCCGGCTTCAGGGGTGGGAGTTGAACCGGCTCGAGCGGATCGGCCGGCTGGGACGGCGCACCCCACTTGGCGGACGCAGTCGACCGTTCGCGCCGCAACCCCATCGCCTCGGCCCGGTTCGGCGCCCGGTCGGGGAACCGCAGATCGAGTGCCGTCGCCAGCATCGACTGCGCGCGTCCTTCCGGCGACGGAGCGGTGCGGGTGCTCGATTCCTGCGGCCGCGCGGTCGCGCTGGGCAGCTGATCGCTGTAGGGCCACAACGGATCGTCGGCGAATGTCGATCGCTTGCGTACCGGCGGCACGCGCGGCCCCCCCGCCGACAATCGTCTGTGCCGACGTCGGTTCGCGCAGCGTCTCGAACAGAGCGCCCATTGGCTGTCTCCCTTGTCAGGCGTTGGAAAGATGGCGGCCGTCGCGCGACCGTAGGCAATCGCGTGTTGACGATGTCCGCTTTTTTCGCCGTCCTGAGCGACCCTTCGGCCTCGCTCAACGCAGGCGCAAAGAAAGTTGCGGTGTTTCGATCACGCGGACGGCACTGGTGTTGGGCTGGCGGCGCGTCACGGGTGGCGCGTCGGCGCGCAGCGCCGAATGATCACCTTCGAATGGCCACTCCAAGAAGACGCGCCACGGAGTGGCGCGCCCCCAGCGTGTGTCGGGGCATGGCAGGCAATTGGCGCCAACGAAACACCCGGCTCGGATGTTCCGGCCGGGCGCAATTCCCCATCTACAAGAAACATCTTACATGTGCGTACGCAGGGTGTCAAGCATTTCTAGAAGGTTTTTATGAATATCAAAAAAGACCGGAAAAATATTTGCAAACAACATAATAGATAATGGTATAAATATCTGTTTACTTTTTCTTGATTTCAGACGGCCATGAGAATTGGCCACCTACCGCGTCCCTACCGCAGCCGCCAATGCGCCACCAGGCGGTCGAGCGCCAGGCGCAGGGTGGTCATGCCCTCGACGGCGGCCTTCTGGCCGCGGTAGACGCCGTGCGCGGCGGCCCAGTTGGCGGCCGACTGGTCGGTGACGCACACCGCCACGACCACCGACGCCAGCTTGCCGCTGCTGCCCAGCACCGCCATGGCGTCGAGGTAGTCGGCGCGCGCCTGGTCGCGGCCCAGCGCCGCCGTCTCGGCGGTGCCGGGGCTGCGCGGCAGGTCGCTGTAGCGCAGGGTGACCCGCGGCATCTGGCCGGCGCGGAAGGCCAGCGCCGCCACCTTGTCGGCGGCGCGCCACTGCGCCTCGTCGAGATCGCCGCGCAGGCGGTAGCAGTCGATCAGGCGCTGGTCGGTGACCCGCTTGACCACCGCGTCGACGCCCTCCACCGAGGTTATGTCGTCGCCGAGTTTGTGGCGGCGCGCCAGCTCAGGCGTGCCGCGGTCGCCGTCCTTGATGGCGGTCAGCTTTAGCCGGCGCTGGCGGCGCTCGCGCGCCCGCTGCGCCCGCGGATCCTGACGCGGCCCGATGCCGATGGCACCGGGCTGCTGCTCGATGGTGCGTGTCATGCGATCACCTCGGGTGGCTGGACGCCGGCGCCGGTGCGGCGGCGTTCTGTCGGCGGCGGCGCGGGCGGGGCGATGGATGCGATGGTCGATGAATCGTTGCGCGCATGTCGCCTGCCTCGCGGACGCCGCCGCGGCGATCGCTCGAACGGCCAAACGGCTGGATGCGATCGCCGGGTTAATGTAAATAAACCATATCTGGCGTCGATTGTAAAGGGTGTATTTACCATTTCCCAACCTGATGTGGCGCGATTACCATAGCTGGTGCGTACCGGCGGGCGACGCACCAGTGCATGGGTTTCCCGCCGGCGCGGGTGGCGCCGCCGTCAGGGCGGACACCCTCCCCTCCGACCGGATCGCGCCCCCATGACCGACAACGAATCCGTCCGCGCCCTGATCGAACGCATGCTGATCGATCGCGGCATCACCTTCGCCGAGGCGTCGCGGCGCATCGGCAAGAACGAGACCTACCTGTTCGGCTTCATCCGCCGCGGCAAGCCGCGCAAGCTGGCCGAGGACGCCCGCATCGCGCTGGCCCAGTTGCTCGAACTGCCCGACGACAAGGTGCTGCGCACCGGCGGCGCGCCGCCGCAGCCGCTGCCGCCGACCAACGTGCGGCCCAGCGCCAGCACGCCGGCCTATGGCGCGCGCGACCTGCCGATCCGCGGTCGTGCCCAGGGCGGGCCGGACGGCGTGATCCATCTCGGCGACGGCACGATCGACTGGACCTGGCGCAGCCCGGAGCTGGCCGGCGTGCGCGACGCCTACGCCCTGTACGTCGATGGCGAATCGATGACCGACTTCAACCTGCCGCACGGCAGCATCGTCTTCGTGCATCCGCACCGCCGGCCGCAGCCCGGCCGGCTGTGCGTGCTGGTGCTCCAGTCCGGCGCGGCGTACGTCAAGCGCCTGGATCGCGTCACCCAGACCAAGGTCGTGGTGACGCAGAGCAACCCGGCCCGCAGCCTCGAGTTTCCCGCCGCCGAGGTCGCCGACCTGCACATGGTGACCAGCGCCGTATTCGCCTGAACCGGCGCGCGGTTATCCCCCGCCATGGTAATGGAGCTATTGACAATCTAATAGTAAATAGGCTATACGAGACTCGTATCCAAGGCAGGCGATACTGGTATGGATGCGATTAGTCCTCTCGATTGGAAATCCCTGTGCCGGCACGTCAGCCGCCACTGGTACCCCGGATGGCGGGGTGCGATGCCCGGCCTTCGCGATACCGCGCCGCTGTCGGCCCCGATCGCCGTCGCCGCCTGCGCCCTGTTCGGCGAGCCCTGGAGCTTCGCGCGCGAGGCTGACGCCGAAACCTGGCGCGCCATCGGCCCGCGCGCGCTGCACGTCGTGCGCCTGTGGCGCGACGTCGCCTGGGATCGCGACAAGGTGCGGCTTGGCGTCGAGGCGCTGCGCCGCTGGCATGCCGCCGGTGATTTGCGCCAGGCGGCGCTCTGCCGCGCCGAGCTGGTCGCGCGCTGGGCGCGCTACCGCAAGGGCATGCGGCGCCTCGCCGATCGCATCGACGCCGTTCGCACCGCACTGTCGCCGCGCAACGCACCGGCGGTTGCCGCGCCGAAGGCCGCCGCCTGACAGCGGCGGGATGGACGCACTGCATTCGCCACGTTAGCGCAAGCACGGGCAGCGACCCGATGAAACGTCCAACATCTCGCCTTGGCCGAAAACAGCCTGCCGGCCATCCCCGGCAGCCTCG
>DATFGV010000382.1:0-3440 GCA_035249115.1 Vineibacter sp. | reverse complement strand
CAGACCCTCGAGACGGCCGTTCTGCTCGACTGGTGCCGTCGCAGCTTCGTCGGACCGGTGGCGGTGGCCGGCATTTCGATGAGCTCTTTCGTCGCGCAACAGGTCGCGATCCGTTGCCGCGATTGGCCGGCACGCCTGCGGCCGGATGGGCTGCTGCTGGTCAGCCATTCCGGCCGTATCGAGGAAGTGACCTTCGCCGGCACCTTGACGCGGGCGCTGGGCCTGACCGACCAGCTGCGGGTGGCGGGCTGGAGCCGCGCGG
The DNA here is from genome assembly GCA_035249115.1 of Vineibacter sp. Taxonomy (GTDB): domain Bacteria; phylum Pseudomonadota; class Alphaproteobacteria; order Reyranellales; family Reyranellaceae; genus Vineibacter. The sequence continues at coordinate 3,178 of DATFGV010000382.1, read as the reverse complement.
CGCTAATGCCGTGGGAGGGCCTGCTCAATCCATCGGGCGCCCCTGGTCTGCCGGCCGGGCGCATCGTGTCGGCGCTCGGCGTCGGCGACAGGTTGCTGCCGTTCGAGACCGGCCTGGAAGTAGCGCGCGCCTGGTCGCTGCCGGCTGACAATGTGTTCGAGCTGAAGGTCGGGCACCTGGCGATGCCGCTGGCGCTGATCCGCGACGAGCGACCGCTGCGGCGCCTGATGACGGTGATGCGGCACGGCGCCTGACGACCGCGTGCCGCGGGTGTCGACCTACGATATCTCCCGCGTCATCTTGCTGCGGATGGCGCGGCCGAAATCGGCGAAGCCCTTCGCTGGCATGATGAACGAGCCCTGGCCGCCGATCACCTTTTCCTCGTAGTAGACGTCGAGGTCGGCTTCGGGCGGTCGGCCGAAATTGGTGCGCTCGCTCAGAATCGGCAGGCCATTGATGACGATACCCCGCTTGACCAGTTCGTCGCGCACGATCTCGGCTGGCGGGCCGTTGTTGTTTTTGCCGTCGCCGGAGATGTCGATGACCTTCCGGTTGGAGCGGAACAGCGGTTCGTTGAACTTCTCGCCGGCATAGGCCAGGCCCGCGCCGACCGCTGTCCAGCTCTGCGACGTGAAGGGCGAGGCCTCGAGCTTGGCGGCGAAGTCGGCTGCCGCTTGGGCGCTGTCGACCAGACTCCAGTTGATCAGCGTGCGCTGGTAGTGCGAGCCGGCCCACTCGACATAGGCGATTGCGATGCGCTTCAGCGCGCCGCCGGTCATGGCTTCGATCACCCGGCGGTCGGCCAGCGCCTCAAGGTAGCCCTGGCGCTGCAGCCGCGCCTCATCCTCGTCGATACTGCGCGACACGTCGACGGCGAGCACCAATCGCAGGTCGACCTCGACGACCTCGTCGGCGCGCCCGATCGTCGGCGCGGCGGCGGCCAGGACGGCACCGCCCGCTCCCCGCAGCCAGGTTCGTCGCCGCATGGCGGCCCCCTTTCGCCGGACGATCGCGGTCGTTCCCATCGCCACCCGGCACCGCTATCGTCGCGCCAAACCGGCCGGCCGCCAAGCCCGCCGGCGGGTCAATTCGAATGGAAAGGCCTGCTTACATGTCCCTGACGGCGTCGGCGCAGAAGGTCGAGGACTGGCTGGCGGGTCGCGGCATGGCCGGCCGCGTGATCGAAATGCCCGACACCACGCGAACGTCGGCAGAGGCGGCCGCGGCCATCGGTTGCGCTGTAGCGAACATCGCCAAGTCGCTGGTGTTCCGCGGCCGCGACAGCGGCCAGGCCGTACTGGTGATTGCCAGCGGTGCCAACCGGGTCGACGAGAACAAGATCGCGGCGCTGCTGGGCGAGCGGATTGCGCGGCCGGACGCGGCGTTCGTTCGCGACGCCACCGGCTATATCATCGGCGGCGTGCCGCCGGTCGCTCATGCGGCGCCGATATCGACGCTGATCGACACCGACCTGCTGGCGCGGGATCCGATCTGGGCGGCGGCCGGCACGCCGTTCGCCGTCTTCCGGCTGAGCGCCGACGAACTGGTATCGTTGAGCGGCGGCCGCGTCGCCGACGTGAAGCGATAGGAGCGGCCGCTGGCGATCGGGCCTCACAGCCGCGCGTAGTCGATCGCCTGATCCTTGTCGAGCCGCGCGATGGGCTCGTGCATCGGGTACTTCAGTCCGGTAGCGCAATTGAAGAGCATCACGCGCTCGTCCTTGCGGATCTGGCCGTCGGCAAGGGCCTGTGCCAGCGCGGCGTAGGTGGCAGCACCCTCCGGGCACAGTAGCAGACCCTCATTCGTGCCGACCTCGGTGCGCGCGGCGTCGATCGCTGCGTCATCGACGGCGATGGCGAAGCCACCCGATTCACGGACCGCGTCGAGGATCAGGAAATCGCCGATCGCCGCCGGCACGCGGATGCCGGCGGCGAAGGTGTGGGCATTGGCGAAGAGTTCGGCGTGGCGGGCACCGCTCTGCCAGGCGCGGACGATCGGCGCGCAGCCGGTCGCCTGCACCGCCACCATACGCGGTTTCCTGGAAAGCCAGCCGATCGCCTGCAGTTCGTTGAATGCCTTCCACATGCCGATCAGGCCGGTGCCGCCGCCGGTCGGATAGAGGATGACGTCGGGCACGTCCCAGCCGAGCTGCTCGGCCAGTTCCAGGCCCATCGTCTTCTTGCCCTCAATACGGTAGGGCTCCTTCAGGGTCGAGAAGTCGAACCAGCCGCCGGCCTGCTTGCCCGCACCGACGATCTTGCCGCAATCGTTGATCAGGCCATTGACCCGCCACAGCCGGGCGCCCTGCAGCGCGGTCTCGGCCATATTCACGACCGGCGTGTCGTCGGGGCAGAGCACGATCGATTCGATGCCGGCACGTGTCGCGTACGCCGCCAGCGCCGCGCCGGCGTTGCCGTTGGTCGGCATCGCGATCTTTTTGACGCCCAGCTCCTTGGCCATGCTGACGGCCATGGCCAGGCCCCGGGTCTTGAACGAGCCGGTCGGCAACCGGCCTTCCTCTTTCACCAGGATCTCGCCGCAGCCCAGCTTCTTCTGCAGCCGCGGCAATGGCACCAGCGGCGTCCAGGTCTCGCCCAGGCTGACGATGCTGGCAGTGTGCCGGACCGGCAGCAGCTCGCGGAAGCGCCACATGTCCTGCGGTCGTTCCCTCAACGCCGGCTTGCTGACGCTGCGCTGGACGCCGCCGAGGTCGTAGCGCACGACGATCGGGAAGCCCTTGGGCGACAGGTTGTGCAACACGCCGATCGGCAGTGACTCACCCGTCATGCCGCATTCCAGCCGCGAAACGAACGAGGGGTAGTCGACCATTGGGCGCACCTCCCTGATCGGTCGTCGCGACGGCCTCAAGCGTCGCCGTGACGGCGACCTCGAACGCAACGCCTCCGCGCGGCTGGCTTAACCGCGCGGTGGTCGTTGTTCAAGCTTCACGGAACTGAAAATAGTGCGCAGCCGAACGCGTCGACTGCGCCATCCGCCGCGTCAGGCCGCGCGGCGGCCGACCACTAGGTGTCGTCGTCGCCGTCCTCGCGGTCGCGCCGCCGCTCGCGGTCGAAACCGCGCCGCCGATCGCCACGCGGGTCACCGGCGCCACCACCACCGGGCGGCTCGAAGCCGCCACTTGGCGGGCCGCGATCGCCGCCACCCGGGCCGCGACTGA
>DATFGV010000381.1:0-3564 GCA_035249115.1 Vineibacter sp. | reverse complement strand
GATGCACTCGAAGCTGTAGTCGGCGCCGCCTCCGGTCAGCTCCACGAGGTGCGCCACCAGGTCGCCCTGCACCTCCTTCGGATTGACGAAGTGCGTCATGCCGAACTTCTTCGCCATCGCCTCGCGCGCCGGGTTGATGTCGACGCCGACGATCATCTTGGCGCCGACCATGCGCGCGCCCTGGATGACGTTGAGGCCGATGCCGCCCAGGCCGAACACCACGACGTTCGCACCGGCCTCGACCTTGGCGGTATTGATCACGGCGCCGATGCCCGTCGTGACGCCGCAGCCGATGTAGCAGACCTTGTCGAACGGCGCGTCTTTGCGAATTTTCGCCAGCGCGATCTCCGGCAGCACGGTGTGGTTCGAGAAGGTCGAGCAGCCCATGTAGTGGTGGACCGGCTGGCCCTTGAGCGAAAAGCGGCTGGTGCCGTCAGGCATCATGCCCTTGCCTTGGGTGGCGCGGATCGCGGTGCACAGGTTGGTCTTGCCCGATCGGCAGGATTTGCAGACGCCGCACTCCGGCGTGTAGAGCGGAATGACGTGGTCACCCGGCGACAGCGAGGTGACGCCCTTGCCGACCTCCAGCACGACGCCGGCGCCCTCGTGGCCGAGGATCGCGGGGAACAGCCCCTCGGGATCGGCGCCCGACCAGGTGAATTCGTCGGTGTGGCAAATGCCGGTGGCCTTGATCTCGACCAGCACCTCACCCTGCTTCGGCCCCTCGAGATCGACCGTCTCGATCCGCAAGGGCTTGTTGGCGGCGGTGGCGACGGCGGCGCGGGTTTTCATCTCCGGTCCTCTGCGGCGCGATGGACAGCGGAGACGATGCTAGCCCAGATGAAACAGCCGATGGAACCGCGTTAGCGCACGCGAGACATGAGGATCGGAGGTATCGTGACCGGAGTGTGTCGGTTGGGGTCGGATGGACTCCGCCGGCGGAGGCTTGGAAAGGCGTCGCCGACTATCAGTCGCAGACCAGGCCGTACTGCTTCTTGAACGCGGCGGCCGCCTCCGGCTTTTCCAAGGTCAGCAGCGCACAGGCAGTGTAGTTGCCGACCATCCGGCGTTTGTCGCTGTCGATGTACATCCAGTCGACGATCTCATCCCGGCCGAAACGGATGGACTGGCCCGCGCGCACCTTCTTCACCAGTCGCGGCTCGTTGTTGAGCGTGCCGCTAAAGCGCTCGCCGTTGCGCGCGAGATTGCCGATCCAAAAGTATTCGTGGACGTTGCCCTCGCTGATCCGCACTTTGACCGCGTAGCTCCGGGTGCCGTGCGGCGGGGCTTCCATCAACCTGACAAAACCATCGAGGGTTTCGTGCGCCTTCTTGAAGGCGGCTGCCATAGCGGCGTTGCCGCTCGGCACCATGACGACGTCGTCCTTCCGTGCACTCTCAAGCGCGGTCTGCGCCTGGAGGCCGGTGACACCACAGAGCAGCGTGGCCCAGGCCAGAACCAAGGCGATGAGTTTATTCATTGGCTGTCCCCCAATTGCGCACAGCGGCGGTTGTGCGGCGCGTATCTTCTGCCCTTCTCTATGGTTTCCGGGCACCTGCGTGTAGGAGGGTCGTGTCCAAGTTGGACAAGACGTGCGAAAGCTCGGAGGCCTGGGTGAATCTCCAGTGCTTCGCAGTTCTTCATTCGAAAGCCTGGCCTTGACGGCGGCCGAGCGGTGGCCGCAGGAATCGGGACTTCATTTGGGGAATTGTCATGCGGTTCGATCCCATCCTGCCGCCGGCGCGGGTGGCGGCGATGAAGGCGCAGGGCCACTGGCGCGACCGGCTGCTGACCGATCTGTTCGATGCGCGTGTCGCGCAAGAGCCGGACAAGCTGGGGGTGATCGACGGCAACTCGATGACCGGCAAGTCGAGCCGGCTGACCTTTCGCGAACTGGCGCACCGGGTCGACCGGCTGGCCGCCGGCCTGGCGGCACTTGGTGTCGCCAAGGGCGACGTGGTGGCCTGGCAGCTGCCCAACTGGTGGCAGTTCACGGCGCTGCATCTGGCCTGCCTGCGGATCGGTGCGATTTCCGGATCGCTGATGCCGATCTTCCGCGAGCGCGAGCTGAGCTTCATGCTCGGCCTCGCCGAGGCCAAGGTGCTGGTCGTGCCGCGCAGCTTTCGTGGTTTCGACCACGCCGCCATGGCGCGGGCGCTGCGACCCAGCCTGCCGCACCTACGGCACGTCCTGGTGATCGGCGGCGAGGGCACCGACGGCTTCGAGGCGCTGCTCAATGCGCGAGCGCCGGAGCGCACCGACATCTTGCGCCTGTTCGCCGATCGCCAGCCGGCGCCTGATGACGTGATCGAGGTGCAGTACACCTCGGGCACCACAGGCGAGCCCAAGGGCGTGATGCACACGTCCAACACCCTGCTGGCCCAGGTCGACGGCTTCGTCGAACGCCTGCGCTTGAGCTCCGACGATGTGGTGTTGATGGCCTCGCCGATGGCGCACCAGACCGGCTTTCTCTACGGCCTGATCATGCCGGCGATGCTGGGCGCCACGGCCGTGCTGCAGGATATCTGGGACCCGCGCCGCGCCGCCGCCGCCATGGCCGCCGAGCGCGTGACTTTCACAATGGGTGCCACGCCGTTCCTGTCCGACATCACCGAGCTGGTGTCCGGCGGCGGCCATGACGTGTCGAGCCTGCGCGTCTTCGTGTCGGCCGGCGCGCCGATCCCGCGTGCCCTGGTCGAACGCGCTGGCCCGGCGCTCGGCGCGCACATCGTCTCGGCCTGGGGCATGACCGAGAACGGCGCCGTCACCATGACCGGGCCCGAAGATCCGCCGGACAAAACCGTCAACACGGATGGAGCCTGCCTGCCTGGCATGGAAATCAAGGTGTTCGATACCGACGGCAAGGCGCTGCCATCCGAGGTCGAGGGCCAGCTCAAGGTGCGAGGTGCGCACAACTTCGTCGGCTACCTGAAGCGGCCACAGCTCTACGGCCACGACGAAGAAGGCTGGTTCGACACCGGCGACCTGGCGCGCATCGACGCCGACGGGTACGTGCGCATCACCGGGCGCGCCAAGGACCTCCTGATCCGCGGCGGGGAAAATATCCCGGTGGTCGAGATCGAGGGCCTGCTGTTCCGTCACCCCGACGTCCAGGAAGTGGCCATTGTCGGCATGCCAGATCCGCGGCTGGGCGAGCGCGCCTGCGCCTTTGTCGTGCCGCGGCCCGGCGCCAAGCTGTCGCTGTCCGAACTCACGCAATTCCTCGGGCAGCACAAGGTGGCGCGCCAGTATCTGCCCGAACGCCTCGAGCTGGTCGCCGACCTGCCGCGCACGCCCAGCGGCAAGGTGCAGAAGTTCAAGCTGCGCGAGATGGCGAAGGGTTTCACGCCGGCAAGAGCACCATTGTCATCTCGAGCGAAGCGAGGGATCTAGGGAAGCGGTGAATTGGCTCAAGCGTTGCGATATGAAGCCATACCATGTCTACATCCTTACAAACGTCCTTCGCACAGTGATGTATGTCGGCGTGACCAACGACCTCGATCGGCGCGTGGCCGAGCATAGGGCCGGCGAGGGCGGTGCATTCACGCGGCGCTATCGGGCGCA